>JAIOQB010000255.1 GCA_021413585.1 Planctomycetia bacterium | reverse complement strand
GCGCTGTGCAATGCGAAATTGGACGACATCAGGCCGACCAATTCCGGCGACGAAACCAATTCCCCCAGCGGCACTGGAAACGTGGTGATGAATGCCCTGAGGTCCAGCAGCGGATGGGCGTCAACGGATAGCATACTGCCGCCCCTTTTCAGGCCCCGTCGGGCCGACGGGCCCTATTACTCGGCCGCGTCGCTTGCTTCTTCTTCCTCTTCTTCTTCTTCCAGGTCGTCGTCCTCTTCATCATCGTCGTCATCGTCATCCTCTTCTTCGTCGTCGACCTCTTCCCACTCTGTTTCTTCCAGGTCGTCCTCTTCGTCATCGTCCTCTTCGTCATCGTCTTCGTCATCGCCTTCTTCGAGTTCTTCTTCCTCTGCTTCCTCGGCTTCATTCGCCAGGAAGAACGCGGAACTCTCGAACCATTCCAATGCGGTTTCACCGGAGGCCGTTTTATCGAAGCTGAGGGGTGCGGAGATGCAGCAGGTCATCGGGAGTCGAGCCTCGGAGGGGTCAAGATGATTGGTTGTTTACATTGCAAGCACAGTATGTTGGCGTCATAGAGACACACTGACATTCCATGCAGGTAGAGTAGTGGAGCAGGTTGCCGCGGATTGTGCAAAGGCTGGGGCGTAAAATAAGAGTTATTTTTGTTCTTCGTTGAAACGTCTTGTGTTGATGGCGTGATCTGCCTTGTGTGACAATTGACCTTAACTATTGATCTGTTTAACACTAAATCAATACTCCATACCACCCCATATGGGGTGTTGACCACTATAACAACAAGCTCTAGGTTGCAATCTTTGCCCTTTCCAACAAAGCAGGTACACCATGGTAAAGAAAGCCGCGACCCGTTCCGATCGCTCCGACCCCAAGAAGAACAAGAGCCTGGCCATCCGCAACGTGCTGCAAAAGATGCCCGGCGGCAAGGCCACCGAGATCGCCGCCGCCGTGAAGAAGGATTACGGGCACAAGGTCAGCCAGAACATGGTCTATATGATCAAGACCAAGACGAACATGATCGCCGACGGCCGTCCCCGGCGGACCAAGGGAACTAAGAGCGACAGCCCCATCACGTCGGCCGCCATGTGGATCGACGCCATCAAGATCGGCCGCCAGTTGCTCAAGGCCACCGGCAGCGTCGCCAACGCCACCGCATTGCTCAAGGCAGTGGACGGCGCAGCCTGATCGACGGCGCACTCTGATCGACGGGCAGTTGAGTCTGGATATTGGCTTCCTCCGAGCCGCGGGGCGCACCCCCGCGGCATTCGGAATTCTTTCAGGAACAGGCGCGAGCCATGTGGATGACTCGGGCTCGTGGGTCCGTTCGCTCTTGCCTTTCTATGTTATCTGTGTTGGGTTGTTTCGCCTCGGCCGTCACCTGCGCCAACGCGGAAAACACGCTCTATCTGGACAACGGTGTCATCAAAGTTGGCGTCGACCTCGATAAGGGAGGGTCGATCACTTATTTGGCCGATGTGAGTCCGGATAACAAGATCAACGCCCGGAACGTCAATGTCGTCAACACGCACGACTTGGGCCGGGCGATCGGCCAGTCGTACTATAGTGGGCCGAGGCCGTTTGGCACTGCCCATCCCGCTTGGAAAAATTGGCCCTGGAATCCGGTCAGCTCCGGCGATGTGTATGGCCATCCATCGCAAATCCTCGACCATCGCCAGGATGGCCACACGCTGTACGTTAAATCGATGCCGCAGCAATGGGCACTAAACAACGTGCCGGCCGAATGCACGTTTGAAACATGGATCACGCTCGACGGCCGCGCGGCCTGGGTGCGCAATCGGCTGACGAACCAACGCACCGACCACCGGCAGTATTCCGCGGCGGATCAGGAATTGCCGGCGCTCTACACCATCGGCACGCTGCACCACCTGCTGACTTACGACGGCGACGAGCCGTTCAGCAAAGCGCCGCTGAAGGAAATTCCAAAACGCCCGTACAAAAACGGCCCGCAATGGACCGGCTTCCAGGCGACCGAGCATTGGGCGGCGCAGGTGGACGACCAGCAATGGGGATTGGGCGTGTGCCATCCTGGCGTGATCCGTTTCTTAGGAGGCTTCTATGGCCAGAGCGGCGCCGGCACCACCGCCGATGATCCCACCGGCTACATCGCTCCGCTGCGGCAAGAGATTCTGGATCACAACATTGTCTACGAGTATCGGTACCTGCTGATCCTCGACACACTCGCCAACATTCGCAAGCTCGCGTACCAGCACCGGCCGAAGTCCAATCTGCCCGACTATCGATTTGACCGCGACCGGCAGCACTGGCGATTGGTCAACGCCAAGGACGCCGGGTATCCGTTGTCGGGCCGGATGCGGGTCAAGGTTGAAAAGCACAGCGCGCAATTAATCGGCCCCGTGTCCTTCTGGAAAGCGGCCGACGTGCCGAAGGCGTACGTCCGCGCGGCGTTTCAAACCACAGCCGACACGGCGACCCTCTATTGGTCCACCACCGAGAAGCCGGGCTTTGCCGACGAGCGGTCGGTTCGGTTCAAGATCGTCCCCGGCGGAAAAACCTTGGGCGAAATGCGAACGTACGAAATCAACCTTGCCAAGTCTCCTGGCTACCGCGGCATCATCACGGGTCTGCGGCTCGATCCACCGGCGCCGGGCGGGCCGGGGGAGCAGGTGGATGTCGAATTTGTTTCGTATAAGAATCAGTAGCGGGCGTTGCTGGCGGGGGCAGGAGAGATTATCGTGCCGGGGGAAGAGGGGTGTGAAGAGTGTGAAAACGGTGTGAAGGGCGGGTTTGAAGGGGAAGGGAAGCACTGAGTATGGATATCCTTTGCGTCGGCCATGCGGCTTATGATCTCATCTTTCCGCTCTCGGCCTATCCGATCGAGAACACGAAGCTGGCGGTCGAGACGATTGTCGAATCCGGCGGCGGGCCGGCGGCCAACGCGGCCTATATGCTCAGCACGTGGGGAGTGCCGTGCGGGTTGGCGGCGATTGTTGGCGACGATCCGTACGGGCAGGCCATCGTGGCCGAGTTTCGCGCCCTGGGGGCCGACGTGTCGCTGATTGAAGTCCGCTCCGGGCATCCCACCTCGGTCTCGGCGATTCTGGTCAACACCACCAACGGCAGCCGCACGATCGCCAATCGCACCCTCAAGGGAGACCATGTGCGGCTCGATCCGCAACGGGCGGCCGCGGCGAATCCGCAAGTGATGCTCTTCGATGGGCACGCCGTGCAAGCAGCGCTCGACGCCTGTCGGCTGTTCCCGCAAGCCAAGACCGTGCTCGACGCCGGCACACTTTATGAAGGCACCACCGCGCTGGTGGACAAGGTCGACTACGTCGTGGCCTCCGAAAGTTTCGCCAAGCGGTTGTGCGAGGCCGACAACTTGGACGATCCGACTCAGCAGCAACGGGCGATCCGGGCGCTGACCGACGTGTCTCGCGCCGGGGCGGAAGTGGTGATCACGCTCGGCGAACGAGGGTTGATCTACGGAGAGCGCGGCGAGTGCCGCCACTTGCCCGCGCCGCGCGTCACGGCGGTCGACACCACGGCAGCCGGCGACATCTTTCACGGGGCGTTCGCCTACGGCGTCTATAAAAAAATGTCGCTGCTAGACAATCTCCGCTTCTCGTCGCGCACCGCGGCGATCAGCGTCACCCGCCCCGGCGGCCGCACGTCGATCCCGACGCTGGCCGAAGTGGCGGCGATGGGGGCGTAGGCAAGACGAGCAGGTCGCGGTGCTGCACGTTGAAGCAGGTTTTGACGCAAAGGCGCAAAAACGCTAAGACGCGCAAAGGAAGGATATAGTAATAGTCGCCGGCCAATCGGCCTGTGCAAGAATCGCGCGCCCCAAGTAAACATTTCTCACTAAGAACTATGCGCGTCTTAGCGCCTTTGCGTCGAATAGCTTCATCAATATCGATTGAGCCCTCATGTTCCATCCTGACTTTTCCTGGTCGACGTGGTATCTGGCCAGCGAATGGATCATTCGGCTCGCGATGCTGCCGATTGTGGTGCAGCGGCGGCGGTCGTCGGCGGCGATGGCGTGGCTGCTGGTGATCTTTTTCCTCCCCTGGTTTGGGCTGTTCGTTTACTGGCTGATTGGCGAGAACCGGCTGCCGCTCAAACGGATCCGCGAGCATGCGCAGGTGGCGGCGAAGGTGCGGGCTCTGGGGCTGCTGGCGGGGGAGGATCGGCACGTCGTTCACCCGGAGTTGGCCCCGGAGCAGGCGCCGCTGGTGGCGCTGGCGGAGCGGCTGGGCGACATGCCGATCGTGGGGGGCAATCACGTAGAGTTGATCACCGACACCGTGGCGGCCGTCGACAACCTGATTGCCGACATCGACGCGGCGACACACCACGTTCACCTGATGTTCTACATCTACGCGGCCGACGCCACCGGCGAGCGCGTGGCGGCGGCGCTGGCCAGGGCGGTCAAACGGGGCGTGAAGTGCCGCGTGCTGGCCGACGCCGTCGGCTCGCGCCCGTTGTTCAAGCGCCTCGGCCCGCAGATGCGCGAGCAGGGGATCGAGCTGCATTCAATGCTCGCGGTCAACCTGGTCCGGATGTGGTTTGCCCGGATCGATCTGCGGAACCATCGCAAGCTGGCAGTGATCGACGGCCGGCTGGCGTATACCGGCTCGCAAAACATCGTCGACGCCACCTACGGGCACAAAAACCTGGTGTGGCACGACATGCTGTTGAAGCTCAGCGGCCCCGTGGTACTGCAACTGCAGCGAGTGTTTCTCGAAGATTGGTACGCTGAGACGGATCAGGTGCTCGACGAAGGGGCCCTGTTCCCCGCGCCGCAGATCGTGGGCGAAGTGGCCGCACAGACGCTCCCCAGCGGGCCGACGTTTCCCACTGAGAACTACCAGCGGCTGGTGGTGGCGGCGATCTACGGAGCGCAGCGGCATGTGATCATCACCTCGCCGTATCTGGTGCCGGACGAGGCCTTGTTGCAGGCGCTGGAGTGCGCCGTACTGCGCGGGGTGAAGGTCGAGCTGATTGTGCCCAAGCGGTGTAACCAGGTGTTGGTGGCCGCCGCCGGCCGTGCATATTACGAACGTCTGCTGCGGATGGGCGTGCTGCTGCACTTGCACACCGACGGCCTGCTGCACTCGAAGACCATGAGCGTCGATGATTCGCTGGCGCTGGTGGGCTCGGGCAATTTCGATATCCGCTCGTTCTATCTCAATTTCGAAGTGAACATGCTCGGCTACGGCCCGCTGGCTGCCGCTGGGCTGCGCGCGGCCCAGGAGCAGTATCTGGCCCAATCGGAGCCGCTGGCGCTGGCAGACTGGCTTCGCCGGCGGCGCGTGGCGCGGCTGTTCGATAATGTGGCGAAGCTGCTCAGCCCGCTGTTGTGAATTGGCCCCGCCACAGTTGTTATCTTACAAGCATCGTGTCACGCCATTTTCTTCGGGTGCGATGGGCATCCCACCACGGAGGCTCCACGACTTGCTGCTGAAGCGTGATGCTCCTGCACGATCATTCCGCGCGTTGCAAATCCTCACGCGGAGCGTGAGGGGTACTTTACGCGCGCAGCAGGATTTCGCCCCGGCCTCCCTCCAACAGGTCGCCGTGGAATAGCCGGTACTCGGCGGTTAGCAGGTCCGCATCGAACACAAACCCCAGCGATTGCAACTGCCGAAACACCAGCGACAGCACCAGCGGCCGGCAGCGGCCGGCAGCGCGGAATGTGGGCAGCAGCGTCAGTGATGGACTCCCCAGCAGGCCGATCGTGCCGCGGCGCATCGCCGCGCCGGGGCGGATGCCGCTTTCGCCCAGCACCAGGATCGTGCCGGCGATCATGTTGAATCCGGGCACGTCGCCGCCGGCGCCGCCGACGGCGATCAGCCCGCGGCGCATGGTCAGCCCGATTTCGTTTCCGGCATCGCCGTCGATGAGGATCGTGCCGCCGGTCATGCCGCGGCGGCTGCCTCGATAGGCGGCGCCGACCAGATGCCCCGCCTGGCCGCGAACGTGAATCAGCCCGCCGTGCATCTCGCCGCCGACCCAATCGCTGGCGTCGCCGTCGACGGTGATCGTGCCGCCGGTCATCTCGCTGCCTACGTGTCGGCCGGCCGGACCGGCGAGGTGGATCTCGCCGTCGGTCATCCCTGCGCCGATCCAATGCACGCCGCTGAGATTGCCCGAGAACTCGATCCGCCCATCGGCCGGGTCGCCACTGACGCGAAACATGGCGGCCAGCGGCAGCTTCTCGTTGCCATGCTGGATTTCAAACTGCTCGATTTCGGCGAGCGATTGGCCGCGGACTTCGTCGGGGGTGAGACCTTCGACTTCGACGGGGATGGGGGTTTGGCCGGTGTAGTCTAGTTTGAGTGTCATGGCTTGTTTGGTCAGTGGTCAGTTGTCGGTGGTTCTGGTGGGTGTAGTCCAGGAGCGGGGCGTTATTTCATTACTCCAGTTCCCAAGCCTATTGCTAATTCGGCGACGAGGCATAGCACCATGCCTACCGTCGCATAGAGCACTTTTTTTCTGGCAGCTAGTCCGCGATCGGTAAGCTGCGAGGGCCGAAAGAGAAGATTAAAACGGCTCCCCAAACGGGGATAAAGTGGAACTCCCTCTTTCCGATGGTGCGTCGTGCGGAACATGTTCATCACCGCCATCGTGCCGAATGCAAATACGCCGACGGTGGTTGTCATCACGCCCAATAAACCAATCGCTTTTACCATAATGTCACCGAGGTGGATCGCCATTGGCGTTGTCCGTTGTCAGTGGTTTGCCGACAAATCACAACTGACAACGGACCACTGACCACGGACAAAACATTATAATGTTTTTATGAAAACCGGTGGCATCATCTTGTGCGGCGGGCGGAGCAGTCGGATGGGGCTGCCGAAGCTGTCGTTGCCGTTTGGCGACGAGTTGATGCTGCCGCGGGTGGTGCGGCTGCTCGGCGAAGTGGTCGGGCAGATTGTGATCGTCGCCGCGCCGGAGCAGGAACTGCCGCCGCTGCCGGCTGACGTGACTATTGCCCGCGATCGCCGCGAGGGGCGTGGGCCGCTGGAGGCGTTGGCCGCGGGGTTGACGGCTGCCAGTGAGGCCAAACTCGACGCCGCGTATGTGACCAGTTGCGACGTGCCGCTCTTGGTGCCGGGGTTTGTTCGGCGGATGTTTGAACTGCTCGGCGAGCACGATATCGCCGTGCCGCGCGACGGGGAGTTTCATCACCCTCTGGCCGCCGTCTATCGCCCGAGCGTGCTGCCGCGGATCGAGCGACTGCTGGCGGAAAACCGGCTGCGGCCGTTCTTCCTGTTCGCCCAGAGCGATACCCGCGAGGTGTCGCCCGCCGAGTGGCACGACGTCGACCCGACGTCGCAGACGCTGATGAACCTGAATCACCCGTCGGATTATTTGGCTGCTCTCGCTGTGGCCGGGTATACGGCACCGGCCGACGTGCTGAGACAGTTGGGATGATGATGAAGGGACGATGCTGGTCCCCGCCAACACGCCCGTCCCTGGTTTTCGCCGTCCCGTGTGCCACTGGCTATGCCAGTGCCCGGCAGTGCCAACACGGCCGGCATCCAAGTGATTGCTCACTCGTCCGGTTAGATTGACGGCCCATTGTGTGAGCCGAGATTTCTGGTCGTGCAGGCACTGGCATAGCCAGTGGCACACGGAGGAGCAAGGCAGGACGAACGTGGATTGGTAGTGCGAGGGATTCCCGCTCGTGGGTGCAAGCACCCACGCTACATCGCACATCGCATATCGCACTTCGCACATCATCGGCACGCGATCGTCTCCGGCTCGTGCAGGTATTCGGCCCCCACGGGGTAGTTACGGAATCGGATCGAGTAGAACTTCTCGAACCACTCGCCGATCTCCGCCTCGCGGGCCGCGTCGTGCTGCGGGGATACATGCAGCGTTCGGCCGGTGGGCGTGCTGCGCAGCTCCGTGTCTTCGATCACGATCTCGCCCCGCTTGATCACGTAGCGCGGCATCTCGAACATCACCTGCTTGTTGTCGTCGGGCGTGTAGATCGTGATGTCGGCGTCGGCGCCGGGGCCCAGGTGGCCTTTGTGCGTCAGGCCCAGCATCCGGGCGGGGCCGGCCCGCGTGATGATGGCGATCTCGCGGAGCGTGTATTCGCGCGAAAGTTGCGGAAAATGGCATCGCTCGCGCACCGCAGGGTGGCACGTCTTGAGCATCTCTTCGCGGTAGGCGCTATCCATCAGCAGCCGCACGATCTGCGGGTAGGCCATGAACGACGCCCCGTTGGGATGATCGGTGCTCATCGCCACGCGCCACGGGTCGTCCATCATCAGGTACCAGTCCAGTCCGATCCCCCATTGCAGCGAGTGGACCAGGCTCTTGTTGCGATACGTGATCGGCGCGATGCCGCAGCCCGACTCCATCTCGGTGTCGCCGCTGTACCACTTGGTGCCGAATAGATTGGCCAGGAAATAACCGAGCGGCCCGTCGCCGGTCATGCTGGTGGTCGAGCCAAACATCACCTGGCCGACGTCGATCGTGATGTTCGGGTGCGCTTTGACATACTCGACCAGCGGGGCCACCTTCGAGTTGAACGTGTTCTCGTCCCCCTCGCCGCCGCCGTAGCTGTGAAACTGAATGTGCGTCAGATGGCCGCGATGCCCTTCGAGCGCTTCCATCGTGGCCAGCGTCGTCTCCCAGTTGCCGGGCATGCCCAGGTTGTTGCAGTGGACATGCACCGGATGCGGCAGGCCCAACTCGTTGGCCGCGCGGGCGACTTCGGTGATGATCTGCCGCGGCGAGACGTTGAAGTAATCGACGTTGCTATCCAGGCCCGAGACGTTGCCCGACGCGTGATGCTTCCACACCTCGACGCCGCCGGGATTCACCAGCTTGGGGGCAAAACCCTTCGCCGCCGAGAGCAGCCACGCGATAAAGTTCTTCAGCCGGGCCGGATCTTTGTCGTGGATCGCCTTCATGACATAGTGGTTGTTCCCCATCAGGACGTAAAAACCTTTGTCCAGGCAGGGCGTATCATCGAACTCTTCGTGAACGTGGCGGGCGGCCAGCGGCGGGATCGCGGCGTCGAAGGCGGTGGTGTAACCCAGGGCGGCGTAGGTGTAGCCGGTGGCGAACGTGGAGGGGGCGCTGCCGAGCGTGCCGCTGCGCGTGGTGGCGGTGCGCATGATCTTGCGGGCCTTGCGCTTCTCCTCGGGACGCATCTTGCGAGCAACATTCACCTTCGGCCCGGCGATGTGGCAGTGCATGTCGATCCCGCCCGGCATGACCACCAACCCTCGGGCGTCGATGGTGCGCGAGGGGCGCACCGCCGGATCCGTCGGCGCGGCGACAATGCGACCGTCTTCGATCCAGATGTCGCCCACTTGGCCGTCGATGTCGTTGGCGGGGTCGTAAATGGCGCCGCCGGATATTTTCAGGTAAGCCATGTTCACTCGCGCAGTTTTCGCAGCGGACCCAGTAAATCCTGGTCCACGGCTTTTTGGAGTTGTTCGGCAGTGGTAAACACATACTCCCAGTCGATTTCATCCCGTCGTAGCGAAACCAGTCGCTCCACGTCATCCGTGTCTCGCGATCGGCCAGCCAGCGTTTTCATAATGATCAAGTCCTCGGCCGTGATGACCGGGACACAACCGCCGGCAATTGCCTCGGAACTGGCCCGCCGAACGGCCTGCTGTTCGAAGCCGCTGAGTGCCAGCGCCAGGTCGAGCCGGATTCCGGTGTCGCGATGCTGCAGAGGAAGCAGAAACGCCGTTTCCATCACTTCGGCGACGTCAGGAAACAGAGGAAGAAAAGGGGATGAATCGAGTTGTGCCAGCAGCTCGTGGCCTCGTTCAACACTGATCTGTACCAGCAGGTCAACATCCACCGTTGTCCGCGTCTCGCCTCGCACTGCGACCGCGATGCCGCCGATCACGGCAAACGCAATGCGATGGCGATCGAGAAACTCGGCCACGTCAAGCAGCGTTTGGTGGACCGGATTATTCACGGGGCAATTGATCGGCTTTGGCAAAAATCGCGGACAGCTTGCGGCGGATGGCCAGCTTCTCGTTCCAACGGCGCAATTCGACGCGCTCTCGTCCTGACATCTGCGCACGTCCGACCGAGCCGAACCGGTACAAATCTTCGTATAAAACGAGCTTCTCCGCCGGAGTCCGACTTCGCAGCCACTCCAGCTGCGCAGTGCGGCACCTAGCTTCGTACAACTGCCAGTCGTGTGTACTGGGACTCGTCATGCGGTAGTGCTTGCAGAGTGGTCGGAAGCCTGTACGATTGTGATTTGACGTCAAAGCCGCAATGTGGTTCGTACGTCCTTCGTCATTAGGTCTTAGACATTCGACATTATCAATAGGAGTGCCGCGTGGACGCAAGACTTCAACTGGCCTTCAACCAAATCCAGGATGCCCGCAGTTATACACTCCCGATGCTCGATGACCTGGCCCCGGAGGACTGGTTTCGGATGCCGGCCGAGGGGGTGACTCATCTGGCATGGCAGGTGGGGCACCTGGCGATGGCCGAGTTTCGCCTCTGCCTGGAGCGGCTGCGGGGGTTGGAGCCGGGGGATCGGGACCTCGTGTCAAAGGACTTTTTGCGGCTGTTCAGCAAGGGGACGACTCCGGAAGCGAAGCCGGGGGACTATCCGCCCATCGAGGAAATCCGCGGTACGTTCGACCGGGTCCACGCGGCGGTCCTGCGCGAGGTGCCGGCCTACGCCGGCGACGATCTCGACACGCCGCTGGCCAATCCTCATCCGATCTTCAAAACCAAGCTGGAGGCGCTGTTCTTTGCCAGCAAGCACGAAATGCTGCACGCGGGACAGATTGGGCTGCTGAGGCGGTTGTTTGGGAAGGCGCCGATACGGTGAGGGCTGTCAGCTATCGGCTGTCGGCTATCAGCCAGAGGACGTAGGGTGGGTCGCAGACCGAATGGCACCAGGCTAAGGAATCGGCGAGGCGTAGTACCGGCGGCCGTTGCGGTGGACGTTCAGCGTTCGATCCTGCAATTCGGCAGCGACTTTTGCAGCCGTGCTATGCCGGCGTCGGTGACTTGTGTGTTGCGGAGATCGAGAACCTCAAGTTGTTTCAACTCACGAAGATTGTCCAACCCTGCATCGGTAACTTTCGTGTGGGCAATTGATAGTATCAGTAGGGCCTGCAAACTCTTGAGATGTTTCAGACCGGCGTCGGAGACCTGGGTGCCGTCAAGGAAAAGCTGTCTCACCTTCGTCAGTCCGTTCACGTGTTCCAGGCCGGCATCGGTGATTTGTGTATTGGTAAGTTCGAGAAACGCCAATCCCTTCATGCTGACTAGATTTTTCAAATCGGCATCATTGACCTTGCTGCCGCGGAGGACGAGCATTTTTAGTCCTGTCAGGCGCTTAAGGTGCTCCAGCCCTTTGCCGGTGAACTTCGACTTAATGACGTCGAGCCTTCGCAGTGTGGGCAGCCGCTGAAGCTGCACCAGACAATCGTCGGCAACCTCTTCCTCCGAAAATCGGACAAAGACAACGTTTGCGAAGTAATCCACGCCCAGGGCCTCGACCAGCCAAGTCGGCAAATAGCGTGGCGGACTCGATTCAATCGTTATGAAATCGTAAGAGATACTCCCGAGCGCTCCCTGGATCACCGCCACCGCCTCTCGCTGCTGCCGAGCCTTATAGGACCACCAGCCCAGCAATGGCGGAAGAATCGCCATCAGAAGCAGCAGCGTCCGCATGCGGAACTGAAAGAGCCGCCGCCAATGGAATCGCCTGGATCTTGCGCCGGGTTGGGATGGGATTTCGTCCATGGCACTTGGTGGGTCTTCGACCCACCCTACTTGCTGGCTGACAGCCGATGGCCGACAGCCGACAGCCCCTTGATCTCCTTGACTCGCTTTTCCAGCTTGCTCAGCACGTCAAAATCGCTCGGGTGCGGCGAATCGAACGCGGGCCGCAGCGGGATCGGCACGTCGTCCATGCGGTATACCGTGCCGCCGGTGTTGATGCCGTAGGTGGCGACTTTGAAGGCCACCGTGGCGCCGCGGGTGGTCATCGTCTCTTTGGGATCGAGGGCGATGTAGGGGATCTTGGCCAGGTGGTTGCGGGCCGGCTGCGAGAAGTTGCCGGCCGGGTCGCTGGCGATGATCAAGGCCGCGTCCGCTTCGCCGCGGGCCAGCGTGTCGCTGGTGGTGTATTCGCCCGGGTTGAACCGCGGGTAGCCGCGCGACAGGTTCACGCCGAACGGATAACCCGTGCTCCAGGCGACAACATTGTCCGCCCCGGTGACGTTGCCGTGCCCTCGGTTCGGCTTGGCGACGAACCGCGTGTGGGCGTTCATGTCGCGCGTCAGGGCCAGCAACGCCTCGCTGTTGCAATGCTTGCCGCGGGTCATGGTCAAACCCATGCCGAAGAAGATCATCCCGAACTTCGAGGCCTTCATCTTGTCCATCAGCTCCTGCCACTTGGCCAGCGAGGTGCCGGTTTCCGCCTCAACCAGATCGCCGTCGAGCTGCACGCCGCGGGCCAGCGCTCGCAGGGTCCACAGGGCCTCGAAATCTTTGCGGGGCTTGATCTGGATGAAGATGTCGGCCGCCTTGGCACTCTTGGTGCGCCGCACGTCGACAATCACGCAGGTGCGGTCCTTGCGGCCGTTGGGCACAAACTGCCCCTTGGGCATCAGGCTGTATTTAGTGAAGTGCCGAGGGTGGCTTTCCGCCGGGTTTGAGCCCCAGAAGATGATCATGTCGCCCCGGTTGAGCACTTCGCCCAGCGTGCAGGTGACTTCGCCCACGCCCTGGAACGCCATGCCCGAGGGGCCGTGGCAGACGCTGGTGGTGGTGTCGATGTTGCCGCCGATCCAGTCGGCGATGGCCACCGCCTTGCGCTGCGCCTCGCAGGGTGAATCGCTCAGGCCATACACCTGCGGATAGCGGGCCTGGGTAAGAATCTGCGCGGCCCGCTCGATCCCTTCGTCCACCGTGGCGGGCCGGCCCTCGATGAGGCAACTTGGCCCTTCCTCGACTTCGTGATTGAGAAACCAGGCCTTGCCCAGCACGCAGGCCCGCTTGGCCTCGGTGATGGTGTGGCCTTTGACCGTGAGATCAATATCGTCGCAGACGCAGCCGCAGAACGTGCAGGTGGCGTCCTGGATGATCTTGAGGTCCGGGTCGGCGGCCGGCGCGGGGGAGGAAGTGGGTTTGGCTTTTCCGGCGGCGATGGGTGGTGCGCCGGCGGTGCGGGCCGGGGGATGGGGGATTGTGCTCATGACGGAGCGCCTCCGTTGATTGCAGACCGGATTTTTACCATCGTAACATCAATCCCCTTGCTCGTGGGCATGCCGGAGCCGTGCGTGTCGCCCCCCATCAGCCGGGACGAGAGGTCGCCGTAGGCGATGAACAGCAGGCCCGGCGGCAGCTCGCCATCTTTGGCCGGCCGGATGGCGACGTCGATCTGCCCCCATTCGCTTTTGAGCCGCACGCGGTCCGCTTCGGCCAAGCCCAGGCGCTGCATGTCTTCCGGGGCCACCTGGAGCGTGTTGATCTCGCTCTGGTAGCTTTCGCCGTACTTCCCTTCGCTGATGCCGCACCCTTGCTTGGCGGTGCGGCCGGGAATAAGGATGAAAATTTCGGGCATGGCCGGCGTGAAAAGGACAAGTCGTGGCCGGCTAAGTCAGGCCGTCCGGCCGAACGGGTCATTATGGCTGTGTTGGACCCGAAATGCCAGAGGAAGTACAGGCTGGCGGTGTCCAAATGGTGGAGGCTGAGTGGCAATATCATCTCGGACTCAAACCAAGAATGATGCCGCATTAGGTTTGTATGCCGGGTCCAAAGAGGAGCAGTAAGAGAATAATTGCAAGGAGTATGAGCACCCCTGCTTGAAGTCCTTTCCAAGGCTTGCCGAACAAAGCTCCCACACCAATGAATGCGCTATTCCATGCGGCGAATTTGGCTGCGAGTTGCCAGACTTCGTTCACGGTCCCTCGTAGGACGGGCACCCACAATCCTACACTCGCCGCCATCCAGAACGTGGCCCAGAGGATCCCGCGAAGCGTGAATTGGAAGCGGGGCTTTTCCATGCCGCGATTCTAACACGGGTCGTCAGGCTAATCCCAATTGGGACCAATTCCGCCCGCCCTAACCCGCAGGCCCGCTATTCTCCGTCGCGGCGGCACATCGGTTTAGGTTCGCCCAGGGCGCAAGGTCGCTGTCGGCGGGCCCTTAATCGACCGTCCAACCAACAACGCACCGCCTCAATTCTGGCCCCGTCGCAACACAACCGTTACCACGCGCGCCGGGGTGAAGATACTGCGGCTCGGCGCTCGATGTAACGCTATGCGCGGGCCAAGCGGGGTGGGGCGGACGTCGAGTGTGAGTGTCCAAGTCCCATTGGCCCCATCGAACGACTCCGTCGCGTCAGTCAGGGAGCCTTACAATCGTGGAACTCAACCGCAATCAATACTTCATGATCGGCTTGGTGCTGTTGTTCATCGGCATCGAGCTGCGGATGGTCGACTCCGTGGTGCTCAACGAGCGGAGCACCAAGTTCTTGACCGAGAAGTTCGGCAGCGACGCCGACCGGACCGCCTTGGCCCCGCTGATGATGCTCGGCGGCGAAGGAGGCGGCATCCGGCGCACCGTTCACCCGCCGCAGTGGCTGGGTTGGTGCATTATCTCCGTCGGATCGGTGCTGATCCTGCACAGTTTGGCGATGAGAAAGCCGGGGGGATAGCGGGAGGGGGCTATCGGCTGTCGGCTGTCAGCGAGGGGCGGGTGGTGGTGGCGAAGGCAAGAGTGATTGACGAAGGAATGTCTCAGCACTAAGTCCGAACGGCGGTTGGTCGTTCATTCACTCAGGTGACACCCTGGCACTGCTCATTATCTTTCTCTGTGCCGTTTGTGTCTCGGTCGTTAAGAAAATCCGGCGCGTCGTTGGCCGCGGGCGGCGTCATTGCTGGGTGAAGCCGGGCGAGCTGCGGCCGGTTTGCTCCTGGGGGAAGAACCGCCGCCCGGTGGAGTTCTCGATGCGCGAGCGAAAGTTGTCGAGGGGCCGGATGCGCAGGTCGCTCACCGACGTCGCCAGGACCGCTTGCCCCGGCACCGCCAGGCGAATCGTCAGCATGCCTCTGCCGTCGACCAGCGAATCGAACTGAGGGTGATACGCCTGAAACGGCAGCCGCAGCACCACTGGCCGCCCCGCCGCGAACTGCTCGGCAGTGAGTGCAAACGTCCACTGGCCCAGTTGGCTGAATCGTTCCCGCAGATCGGCCGTCTGCGGCTGCAAGCGTGAGCGGCGGTCGCCGATCAGCTCCACGGAAAGCGTGCCGTCGACCGGCACCAACGCTCCCCACGCGTCCTGGGGAGTGACTACCAGCACGATCCCGTCCGCTTCGACGTTCGGGCCCCAGTGGGCGATAGTGGCGTCGGCCTGGATCGTGGCCACGGGCAGCGGCGCGTCGAGGGGTGCCTGGTTCTTCCCTGGCGTAGAAGACCAACGGACGGCGGGCCGCGTCGGTGCCTTGTCCGCGGGCCCGTCCGCCGTTGGCAGGCTTGCCCTGTTGGCAAGCACTGTCGAAGGTTCTCCGGCTGAAGTAGTTGGCAAATCGTCCGCGATCGCCGAGCGGGATTGCAGTTCCGACACGCGGCCCTGCAACTCGTTGGCGGTCAGCCGTTGCCCCTGATACTCGGCCGACGTGACCCGATTCCAATCCACCGGCCGCAGCAGCACGCCGGCCGAGCTATCGAACCGGAGCCAAAGCTGTGCCCGATCCGTGCGGGCATCGACCGCCGCCTCAAACGTCCGCCCGCTCTGCAGCGTGACCGAGATCACGGGAGATGTTTCGCTCGCCGTGGCCGCCGCCGAAGTCAACGCAGCGAGCACGAGCGAGGCAATTGCCACCAGAGCCACCCGCGGCATACTCAACATCGCGGTGGAAGTCCGGCGGCGATTCATGAAGATTCCGGCCAATGACGAAGCGAGTGAAGAAGATTGGAGCGAAGAGCGTGACGCAACTTCACCAAGGCAAACACCGTGCCCTGTCGTTGCGGGCCGGCGCGGCAATAGTGCGCAACCATTGCCGCGATCGCGACTTGGGCCAAGGCGCTCACTTTCGGCATGCCTCGCCGCAGCCCACCGGCTGTGGCATCGCGGCAACAGCCGCGCTGCGAAAACGCGACGTTGCAAAATCGCCACATAGCCCCGGGCTCCGCCCGGGGGTTGCGCCGCCAATCAGGCAGGCGCAAGGTAGGTCTCGCCTGCCGGGCGTGACCTCACAGTTGGTGCGACGTTGGCTTCAGAGTGTCGAACAGGTACCACCCGGCAGGCGGAACCTACTCAGGTGGCACGAGAAGAGTGAGCGGTTCGGCGCTAGCCGCCGGTCCCAAGCGCGGGCAACAAGCTAGGACCGGTGGCAAGCGCCAATCCGCTCACTTGCTCGGGCGTGACGTCACAGTTGGTGCGATGTTGGTTTTAGAGTATCGAACAGGTACCGCCCGGCAGGCGGAACCTACTCAAGTGGTCACACTTGACACCAGTGGCCCGGGCTCTATCCTGGCGGCAACAACCTCGAAGGAACTTCTGCATGACCAGTCGCCAACTAGCCGCATCCGTGTTGACTTTGCTCCTGCTAACGGGCTGCGGAGGGGAAACCGCACCCCCTGCCGCCCCTACGGTGAATTCCAAAACCACGCCAGTGCCGGCTCCTGCAACGGAAGCTCCGGCCGCCCAGGCCACCGCCAAAACCGTCTCGCTCACCATCGATTTCGGCGACAGCCCGGCCAAGGAGTTTGCTGGCATCCCGTGGACAGAGGGGATGACGGTACTCGACGCGATGGTCGAAGCCCGTCGCCTGGGCTTGCTGAAGTTTGAGGAGCACGGCACCGGGCAGACGGCGTTTGTCGAGTCGATCAACGGCCGCAAGAACGCGGGTGCGGCGGCGACCGATCGGAATTGGCTGTTCTCCGTCAATGGCCAGCAGGGGGACGAAGGGGCGGGCGTGGTCCGAATCCAGTCCGGCGACCGCGTCTTGTGGAAATTCGCCACCGGCCGATAGAATACGTGGTGAATCGCCTGCCGCGAGGTGGGGCAAGCACCAGAAGTAATCTCGATTACCCAACGGCCGGGATCCACACCATGAAGAAGTCAACTACGCAAAAGCTCAACGCCGCGATCCCCGTCATAGTTTTCGCACTGCTCGTGGCCGTAGGCGTGATCGGCCGGTTCGTCTTTCGCGAATCGTGGCCCAACTTCACCCCGACGGCCGCCGTGGCGCTGTTCGCCGGCTTCTACTTTGCCCGAGGGTGGACCGCGGCCCTGGTGCCGATGTGCGTGATGGCACTGAGCAATCTGTGGCTGCCCGTGTATCAGTCGCCGGCCGAGGTGGTGGTGGTCTATCTGGCAGTGCTGCTGCCGGTGGCGATCGGGCGGCTGGTGAAGCGCGGCCCGAGCGTGCAGGGTTTTTGCCTGCTGGCGTTGGTGCCGTCGCTGGTGTTCTATCTGACAACGAACTTGGCGGTCTGGTGCTGCACGCCGATGTACTCGCACACTTGGGCCGGCTTCGTCCGCTGCTACTACGTCGCGCTCCCCTTCTATCGCTGGATGCTCGAAGGGGACGTGGTGTTTCTGGCGATGACGTTCGGGGCGTACGCGGCGGTGCGATGGCTGAGCAGTGGCAGCGCGCTGCCCATCCTGCAAGTGCCGACCTGGACGGAAGTGGCCCGCCTCGTGAAGCCGCAACCGGCCGTCGTTCCAGCCCGCCGGTAAGGCGCTGAGGCTACTTCTTCTTCGGCACGTCCGGCACCTTGAACGGATCGCTCATCGGCGCGGCGGCCGCCGGCACCATGGGTGGGCCGCCAGCCGGGACGGCTTGTTCCTTGCCCAGGGCGGCTTCCGGCCCCGCGGAGATGAACTCTTTGAGTTCGTTCAGTCCGTTGGTCAGCGCTTCGCGCAGGGCCGCGTCGTCGCCGAGCTTCGCATCACCGCATTGATTCCACATCGTGGAAATTCGATTGCACAAGCCCCTCACGTAGGGCTGCTCGTTGCTGGCGGCCAGAGCGCAGATGCCTTCCAACTTTGCAGTGCTCTTGGGATCCAATTGGCCATCGAGCGCCGGCTTGCCGCCGAGCGATTCCAGGATTATTCCCCAGGTGCTAGCCAGGCGAGGCCGCGAAAACGGCGGCTGCTTGGGCGTCGTCGGGCTCAACTCAAAATCCCCCGCTTCCACGGCCAGGTTGGCCAGAGTTTTGGCCGTTTCCACGCTCACGCCCGGGTGAACCTTGTCTTGATGATTGCGCCACAGCGCTTCGGCCGCCCGCGCGTGGGCTAGCCCGGCGGTCAGCCGCTGCGCAATGGAATCGTTAATGTCGGCCCCCATGGTGGCCAGCTTTTGGCGTTGCGGCTCGGTGACGTCGGGCGCGCAGTTGACCAGCACGTCGAGCGCCTGCCGGCGGATCCAGGCCCGCGCCTCGGGCGACTGCCCCGGCGGCACCGGCCCGTTCTCGGCCGCTTTGAGCAGCGTGCTGATCACCAGGTCTTTCGAGCCGGCCGCCATTTTCCCTTCGGCCACGTGGCGGCGAATCCCGATCAAGGCCGCCGATTGCACCGCGGCCGGAAAGGAAGGATCGGCCACGGCGTCGGTCAGCGCCCGCAGCGCCAACAGAGACGGCTGCACTTCAAAGACGTGTTCGGCCGCATTCCAGTCCATCTTTTCGTTCAATTGGCCGACTACCAGCATGGCGCTGACCCGCGCGGCGGGATGGAAGTTACGCACCGGGGCGGCGCGTTTCACCACCAAGTTCGCTGGGATCTCGCGAAACTCGGGCGGGTCGGCCGGGGCAACTTCGACGCGCCAAAAGACGATCATCATTTCGCTGAGGACGATGTCGTGCAGCTTTTCGGCGATCTGTGGGTGCTTGCGCTTGGCGGCCTCCCGGAAGAAATTCATCAACTCTTCTCGCAGCTTGGCCGATTCCGGCAGATTCTGCACCTGCGTCAACTGCGGCAGGTAATAGAAGCGGAAGTAGTTGTCGAACATTTCCTCCGTGTCGTCCTCCAACGGCTTTTTGATGATCAGCCGCTTGACCGCAAACTGCAACTTACGAAACTGAGCGATGTTGGATTCAGGTATGAACCGCAGCTCCACAAACTCTGGCAAGGCCGGGCCGGCCGGGCCGGCGGGAACCGCCGCGGGAGGCGTCGCACCCGTCGCAGGAGCCGGGCGAGCGGGCGGGCGGGGACCGGCCGGGGGCTGCGCCTGGGCAGTCGACCAGGCTCCGGCCAGTGCCCAAGCCCCGATCAACGCGGCCGCGATTGTGGATCGATTCATACCTAGTGCTCCCGCCCTGTTCCTGAGGGCCGCCCCTGCGTCCTGACGCTGTTGCTGATTGAAGAGAATGCCCCCGTTGAAAGGCCGTCCGGGGCAATTTTAGCGTAACTGGCCCGGCGGTCTACTGTCAAGGAAATAGACGCCATAGCCCCGGGCTCTGCCCGGGGGTTGCAGCACCAGCCGGGATGGCCTACGAAATAGGACGTTTGACACGTCGCGCCGGTGAGCGGAATGGCGCTAGCCACCGGTCCCCCCAGGATTGACCTGACGCTATGACCGGCGGCTAGGGCCGAACCGCTCACTAGGGTGCCCCGTCGCATGACGCTCCTCTACTACGATCCAAAATTTCTCGAACATCAAACGGGCCGCCACCCGGAACGTCCTGAGCGGCTTTCGCAGACGGTGCGGCATCTGGAGCGGACCGGGTTGTGGGACCGCGCCGCACGGCCCGCTTGGCTGCCCGCCAGCGGCGAGCGACTGACTCGCGTCCATCATCCCGATTATCTGGACCACTTGCAGCGGTTCGCCGCGGCCGGCGGCGGGCGGATTGAAACCGACACGGTGATGTCGGCCGCCTCGTACGACGTAGCGTGCCTGGCGGCCGGCGCTGCGTGCGACGCGGCCGAGCGGATCGTGCGGGGTGAAGACAAAACGGCCCTGTGCCTCGTCCGCCCGCCGGGGCATCACGCTCTGGCGGAAGGGGCGATGGGCTTTTGCCTGCTCAACCACGCGGCGATCGCCGCCCGCACGGCCATCGCCGAGTTGGGCGTCAATCGCGTGCTGATCGTCGACTGGGACGTCCACCACGGCAACGGGACGCAGGACATTTTTTGGGAGGATCCGGCCGTCGGCTACCTGTCGATCCACCGCTGGCCGTTTTATCCAGATAGCGGCGCGGCCGGCGAGATCGGCGGCAGCGCGGGGCGCGGCATGACTCGCAACGTGCCAATCGAGTTCGGCACATCGCGCGAGGATTACATGGCGGCATTTCGCGCCGCGCTCACTGAGTTCGCGGACCACGTCCGGCCGGAACTGGTGATTGTCAGTGCCGGCTTCGACGCCCACCGCGACGACCCGATCGGCTCGCTCGGCCTAGAGACCGAGGATTTCGCCACGCTCACCCGGCTGGTGATCGACGTGGCCAAAGAGCACGCCGGCGGCCGGGTGTTGAGCCTGCTGGAAGGGGGCTACAACTGCGGCGCGTTGGCGGGGTGTGTGGAGGTCCACTTGCGCGAGTTGGGTGGCTGGGGCTGAATGAAACGCAGCCGTTGCCTGAGCCACCTACAGCGCCGGCGTCTTGCCGGAAAGCCGGTCGGCTTCCAGTTCGGCACTGCTTTGGGCCTGGAGGTCCAGCAAAGGTTGCACCAGCCGCGAGGCGGCCGTGGCCACCGGCGCCAGCCGTGGACGGGCCACATGAGTGGCCAAGCCGACGATCTCCAGCAGCCGGATCGTCAGCCAGGTCAGGTCGTATTCCCACCAGCGGTGGCCGTGTCGGGCGGAGCGCTGGTCGGCGTGGTGGTTGTTGTGCCAACCCTCGCCGTGGGCCGTAAGCGCCACCAGCCAGTGATTGCGGCTGTCGTCCCCCGTCTCGTAATTGCGGTAGCCCCACAGATGCGTGACGGAGTTGACCGCCCAGGTGTTGTGCCACTCCACCACCGTGCGGACGAACACCCCCCACACCAGCAGGCTGGCCCCGAATTGCACTCCCGCCAGCGCCTCGCCCGTAGACCACCAGCCGATCGCCAGCCCCGCCAGGAAATACAGCGCCGCGTGGATCACGTACGTCCACAGCCAGAACAGGTTCTTTTCAAACCGCAAATAGAACGGATCCCGCAGGATGTCGCGGGCGTAATGCTCATAAAAGAAGTACCGGCTGTGCTGGCGATGCTCAACAAATAGCCAGCCGATGTGGCTCCACAGAAAATGGACCAGCGGCGTGTGAGGGTCGGATTGCTCGTCGGAATGTTGGTGGTGCATCCGGTGTACGGCCACCCAGCGGGCCGGGGAATCCTGCAGGCAGCACACCCCCAGCGTGGCAAACGTGTGCTCCAGCCATTTAGGAAGCGTCACGCCCCGGTGCGTCAGGATGCGGTGATAGCAGAGGTTGATCCCCAGCAGACCGTACACGAAGAACCCGGCGATCGCCAGAATCAAACCTGTCCAACTGAACAGCCACGGCAACAGCGCCAACAGGGCCAGCAGATGCACCGCCACGATGCTGATCGCGTGCCCCCAGGCAATCTTCAGCGGTTGCGTCTCGGCGGGGGTGGCCAGGCGGTTGCCGGAAAGGGGCTCAATTTCAACCTGAGCCACGGCACAATCGGGGCGAGGCCCGATGGGGTCGGGGAGTATCAATGCCAACTCCCATGAAACCGCTAAGAGTTTGAAAGTGCAGAAACGTCAGTAGCCGCGAAGCCTCTCGAAACAAGCAAAGGGGCAAGGTCGCCGAGGAGGAGAACTTCGTTGATTGTAGCGGCCGGATTCGAGTCCTGATAGGCGGCTCACACTCGTTTGAAACAGGTTGGGCTGGTTTACCTTGAAGGCAGGCGAGAACATTATTAATGACCAATGACCAAATCCCAATGACCAATAAGAGATGCGCAGGCCCACTGGTCATTGGAGCTTGGTCATTGGTCATTCCTTTTCAATTCGCTAGCGTGTACTCTCCCCAACCGCGCTACCCAGCCTTTTCTCGCCCT
>JAIOQB010000142.1 GCA_021413585.1 Planctomycetia bacterium | reverse complement strand
GACTACGACAATCCCCGGCTGAGCGGCGAACAGCTTACGGGCTTCGGCCACCGTCACTTTGCGCTCGGTCTCCACCAGGATGCTCTCGCTGTGGCAGTTGCTCACCGGCACGCGGACGCAGGTGGGGCAGATTTGGATCGATTCGTCACCGAGGATTTTGCGCGTCTCGTACACCATCTTCATCTCTTCCGAGGTGTACCCCTGCTGCTTCTCCGAGCCGATTTGCGGAATCACATTGAACGCGATCGGGTGCTTGAACACTTCGTACTTGTACGGCTTGTTCTCCAGGTGCGCCTGGGTGGCGGCCGTCAGGTCGCGGCTGCCGGCCAAGCCCGCGCCGCTGGTGGCTTGATACGTGCTGACCACCACGCGCTTCACGCGGGCGGCATCGTGCAGCGGCTTGAGCGCGACCACCAGCTGCGTCGTCGAGCAGTTGGGGCTGGCGATGATGCCGTTGTGGCGCTGCAACGCGTCGGGGTTCACCTCGGGGACCACCAGCACCACGTCGGGCTTCATCCGCCAGTAGCCGCTTTCGTCGACCACGACGCAGCCCCGCTCAACCGCCCAGGGGACGAACTCGGCGGCCACTTCGTCGGGCGTGCTGGCGATCGCCAGGTCGACGCCATCGAACGCCTCGGGCTCCAGGACTTCGACCGTATGCGTCTCGCCGCGAAACGTGAGCGTCGTGCCGGCCGATCGGGGGGAGGCGAGAAACTTGATGTTGCGGTACGGAAAGTTCCGC
Source organism: Planctomycetia bacterium (assembly GCA_021413585.1). Taxonomy (GTDB): domain Bacteria; phylum Planctomycetota; class Planctomycetia; order Pirellulales; family UBA7805; genus JAIOPX01. The sequence continues at coordinate 902 of JAIOQB010000142.1, read as the reverse complement.
TCTTCCAGCAGCCGGCGAATGATCGTACCTACGGCGCCCGTGGCACCGACCAAAGCAATGGATTCAAACACGTGTGATCTCCCCAAAGTTCGCGCCCGTTTGAGGCTCCGCCGCCCCGAACGCCGCCAAGCAAGTTATGACAAGTATATGGTCAAACGGGGCAAAGCTTCAACCGCGGCCGGCGTGGCGGATGGGTGCCTGGGGCAACGCCCCAGAAGTGCTCAGTGGAATCGTCTGGGGCGTTGCCCCAGGCACCCCCCCTGCCCTGCTACGCCTACGCCTCCAGCCCCCGCTCCCGGCGGATGCGGCCCACTTCCGCTACGACAGCGTCAATGACCAAATGGTTCTCCAAGATATTGAGCCATTGGAGGAAAAACGCCACGGCGATCAGCGTCAGACCGGCGAACGAGGCGATCAGGTGCGGGGTCACCCATTTCTCTGTATTCAGCCGCAGCGTGCCCGGATCGGCCGCGGCCCCCAGGGCACTCACCCCAATGGCGGCGGTCATCCCCAGCACGGCCCAGGGGAACGACCGCCGCTTGATCCGCTGGCTTTGGGCATTGAGCGCCGGATCGAGGGCGTACGCCTCAACCACCTCGCGGCACCAGCGGCCGGTGCCGATGAAGTACGTCACGGCGATGCTGTTGACCAGAATGATCGCCAGCGCGGTTCCCACGCCCAGCAGCATGTGAACGCCGCGCCACGTCCAGAGCGAATCGAGTTCCACCAGCCTTTGCCGCGCCGCGGGCGTGGCAGTCTCCTTGGCCACCTGGTCCATCAAGTGAGCCCGCTCGACGAGGCTGGCCTTCAAGTCCCCCAGCCGCAGGCCGACGATGATCGTGGCCGACATCATGGCGAGGGCCAGAATCGAGAGGCTGAAAAAAATGCGGGACATGGTTGCT
>JAIOQB010000348.1 GCA_021413585.1 Planctomycetia bacterium | reverse complement strand
CTGAGTACTGAGTACTGAGTACTGAGTACTGAGTACTGAGTACTGAGTACTGAGTACTCAGATCTTTCGCCCCAACCGCGCCAGCGCCGCCGTGGCGTCGCGCGCTGACTCCGCGTCGGCCGCATCGCCGGCGAACTCCGTCAATTGCTTCCGCGCCGCTTCGTCGCCGATCATCTCCAGCGCCAACACCAGCCGCCGCCCACGCAGTGCGTCGACGGGGTTGACCTGCGTTTTCTTCAGCGGTGCGGCCAGGATTTTCTCGATCCGAAACCGGGCCTCGGGGGAAAGGCCCCGCTCCAGGGCCTGCTTGAGCAGCCGATCGGCCGGTTCGCGCAGCTCGTCGCGCAGCTCGAGCAATCGCCGCTGGGCCGCCTCGCGGACGGCGAATTCATCGTCGTCGAGTTGCTGAATCAGCTTGAGCAGCACCTCCGGCGCCATAGCTTGCGGCGTGCCGTGGATTTGACTCACCAGATACGGAACCGCGACCTTGGGCACGGCGATCAACGTGCCGATTGCCGCGTACGCGGTTCGTGGATCGCTGTCGGCCAGATTTTTCCACAGGCGATCGAGCGACGCTGCGTCGAGTTTCGCAGCGTCCGGCTTTACAACTGGCACGCCCATTTCCACCGCCCCGGCAGGTGCGAACATCGCGCCGACTACGTCCCACACCAGGGTCGTCGAGTCCGCCTGCCCCACGGCCCCGCTCGCCAGCCGCCGCCCGTCGGCGGTGTACGCCAACGCGCAAACATGATCCTTGTGCCCGGCGAGCGTGACGATCAACCGGCCGCTGGCCAATTCCCACACCCGCACCGTCGTGTCCCAACTGGCCGTGGCCAGGTGCCGGCCATCGGGCGAAAAAGCCAGGGCCTGAATGATGCTGGTGTGTCCCTCGCCAGGGAGGCCTGGCAGCGTGGTGTGGACGCCGGGGTGTCGCAGATCCCATAGATGAACCACCGGCTCGCGCTCCGTGGTGGCGGCCACGCGGTCGTCGTCGGGCGAGATCGCCACAGCCAGCGGCGCCGCCGGCAGTCCGCGTAATCTTTGGCGGTCGAGGCCGGTGAGCGTCCGACGCAAATCAATGCTGGGGCCGCCGCTACTGGCCGACGTAGGGTACCAAAAGGCGATCAACTCGCCGCTGCGGCTGGTGGCCAGCGGCGTGCTGCCGCCGTGACGCGACTTGATCTTGCCGCCGCTGTTCGCGTCATACACCTGCATCCCCCCCCGATCCGCGCTCAACAGCCGCTGGCCGTCCGGCAGGAATTGCACGATCGACGCGCCGCCGTCGATCGTGCGCACCGCCTTTCCGTTGGCCGCGTCCCACAGCCGGATCGCCGGGTCGCTGCCGATCGAACTGGTGGCCAGCGTGCGGCTGTCGGGCGAGAACGCCAGCCCCAGTACGCGGTCGCGATGTGCATCGATCAAATACAGCCGCTTGCCCGCAGGCAAATCCCAGACGTACACCACCTGGTTCTCGCAGCGCGTGGCCAGCAACCGTCCGTCGGGCGAAACCGCCAGGCGCTCGACTCCCTGCAGCGGCGTGTCGTGGCCGAGCTGGCCCAGTCGCTGCACCGCCCAGCGAGGTAACGACGAGTCGGGCTTTTCCTCGGCGCGCGCGGCCGACCCGCCGCTGCCAAAAGCAAGCAGCGTGACGCATGCCGCCAACCACAGAGGAATCAATCTGCCGACCATGCCATCGAGTGCCACCGCAGTAGGTCCGGCCGGCCGGGCCGCACCTTGGCGCATGAAAAGTGGTAACGCACGAATAAATCCGTAACTGGTGTGTAACACTGTCGTGAGTGTAACGCTATCGCGAGGTCCCGCCTGGCAGGCGGAACGTACATTCTACGCCCTGCCTCGCCCCACGTTAGACGGCTTTCATGCCCCCAAAGTTTTACCAACTGCCACGGATAAATGCCCTAATTCCCCTCCGCCAGGGTTGCCAGCCGTTCTCCGCGGCAGGTAAGCTAGAAGGGAGCGAAGTCGTTTCCCGCCACGGGCTTGGGCGCACAGTGCCGTTTAATTCCGCGGCGTCCGCCAAGGCCCCGAATGGAAGCCAACCAGTGAAGCAAAACAGCCGCAGTCTCTTTGCCGTTGGCTGTCGCTTGGGGCGCAGCGCGACGATGCTCGTGATGCTGGGGGCCGCCCCCCTGCTCGCGCTGCTCACGTTCATCGCCGCCGCCACACCCGCCCGCGCCGCGGAAGAAACCGAAAATCCAGATGTCGTGCTGCTTCGCCGCCATGGCGTGAGCGCAGACGGACGCGGGATCGCCGTCTACCTCGGCAACCTGATTCCGGACGCGAAGAGCCAGGAGCGCATCGCCCAGCTCATCGCTCAACTCGACAGCGAGGACTTTGCGGTGCGCGAAGCGGCCACGCGCGATCTCTCGGGCATTGGGGCGGCTCGGCAGGCGCTCGTCGCCGCCACTCGCGACCCCAGCCCAGAGGTCAGCTATCGAGCCCGCCGCATTCTGGCGAACACCGACAGCGAACAGGAAGGGCTGCTGCTGGCCGCCCTGCGAACGATCCAAAAGCAAAAGCTCACCGGCATGGCGCCGCAGTTGATCCGCCTGATGCCGATGTTCCCCAAGGAATACTTGCAGCGGTCTTTGATCGAGTCATTGGCCGTCAGTGCCGGCCCGGAGGATGTTCCGCTGCTGCAAACCTCCATCCAGTCCAATCGGGCGGAGATCCGCACCGGGGCGATCGTGGCGCTGGAGCGCGTGTCGGGAGAGGGGGCAATTGAATCGCTCCGCCCGCTGCTCCGAGCCGATGACGATGCCACGCGGCTGGCGGCCTGCGAGGCTTTGGTCAACCGCCTGTCGCGCGAATGTCTGCCTGTGCTGCTGGCGCTGTTGGAATCCGACCAGCCCCAGGTGCGCGTGCTCAGCGATCGCATCCTGCGCGGCCTGACCGGCCAGAAGTTTGGGTATCTCGGTGGCAATCTAGACGCTTCCGCCCGCGCGGCCATCGTGTCGAAGTGGCAGCAATGGGCCGAAGGGCCTGGCCGCACCGCGGCGCTGCACGTTCCTGTCTCTCTGACACCCGCGCGGCTGGGGCGGACGTTGATTTGCCTCAACGGCGGATTTGTCCGCGGTGGCGGCAATGGCAGCCTGGTGCTGGAGATGGACGAGGGGGGCACAGTCAAGCCGCTGCCGGTGCCGGGGGCGATGCCGCTGATGCCATTCGGCTGTCAGGGGCTGCCCGATGGGCACCGCTTGCTGACCGATTGGCGAAGCCAGGCCGTAATCGAGCTGGATGCCGAAGGAAAAGAGCTGTGGCGGAAACAAATGGGGGGCAACCCTGCGGCGGTTGATCGGCTCGACAACGGCAATACGCTGGTCGCGTTGTATCCGAACCGGCAATTGGTGGAACTCGATGCGAACCACAACGTCGTCTGGCAAATGGCCGTCAACGGCATGCCTTCCGACGCGCATGGATTGGAGAATGGGAACATTTTGGTGGCACTGAGCGACCAAGGCAAAGTTGCCGAACTGGATCGCAAGGGCAAAGAAGTGTGGAAAGTCGACGGCCTGCAAAATCCGTGGAGTGCCCGGCGGCTGCCGGACGGCCGAACGCTGGTGGCCTGCACGTCGGGGAGCCGGGTGGTGGAGCTGTCGCCAGACGGAAAAACCCTCTGGTCGGTGGACAGCATTCCGAATTGCTTTGACGCCGTGGCGCTGGACAATGGGAACATATTGATTGCCAACGCCATGGGGCTGCGCGAGGTGGATCGGCAGGGGAAGACGGTGCGCGATCGGCCGGTGGGCATGGTGCGAAGGATATCGGTGTATTGAGGGGGCTGTCGGCTGTCGGCTTTCGGCTATCGGCAGGAGAGTTAGTAAGGGTGCCATTTAATTTTTCCGACAAGCGAGTTCCACATCTGGGCCATTCAACGTGCTGACTAACCAAAACGCCATGAACCGCTTGTCCGCCATTCCGCGCCGGAAGTTTTTGCTGGGGCTGGGAGCTGCCGGACTGGCCGCGTGCACCTGGCCGCGCCGCGCGCAGGCAGCCGACGAGGAAACCATCACTCCGGAGGCGCAAAAGGCCATTGAGCGCGGGCTCGACTATTTGGTCCGCGAGCAGAAGACCGGCGGGCGTTTTGCCGGGGCGTACGGCGCGATGGGTTACCCGTCGGGCGTGGCCGTCACCGCCATGGCCGGCCTGGCGATGCTCGCCAGCGGCGATCCGCCGGGCGAAGGAAAATACGGC
>JAIOQB010000347.1 GCA_021413585.1 Planctomycetia bacterium | reverse complement strand
TTGCCCGCGTCCTCGGCTTTTTGCTTGAGTTGCTCTTTCTTTTTCTTCTGGTCCTCCGCCAGCCTGGCGTAGGTGGCGATCGCCTCGTGGTACTTCGCCTGCTCCGCGGCCGGCGCGTGCCCTGCCTCCAGCGTCAACTGCACCACGCTCGCCTCGGCGATCTCCTGGCGAATGTTACGAGCCTGGTAGAATGACCAGTTGTCGAGCTTGTCGGCCTGCGCCTGCTGCATCGTCTGGACGATGTTGTCGTCCTTCACTTTGCAGATGGCCAAAAACGTGGCCAGCAGGGCGACGGTGATCGCGACGCGCGAACCCAAGTGCCGAGGGTCCGCCGCGGCCGGGACCTCGCTTTCGGTGGCGTTGTTGGCTGACTCCAAAGGGTCTACATCCATAGAGGGCAAACCTCGAAAAGTTTGAAGGCATGATTGGCTTCGCCTCGCGTCGGCGAGGATTCTTATTTTGGAACGCCACGTAAAGCCCATCCTGGGCTCTGTTTGAAAACATCAGCCGGCACGCGCTAGCGTCCGGGTCACGTCCAAGAACCGGGGGCTAGCGCCCTGCGGCTGAATTTACAACAGCCGCTTCGCCTTTCGCGAGTTGCCCATTTCGGCCCAGGACGAGCGGTACGCGCCCCGGCTGGAGCGGACGATGGCCGTCGGGCGCGTGGCGGCCAGATTGAAGGCCTCGTCGCACCGCCCGTGGTTGAACATTTTTTCATGGTCGTGATCCACGCTGGGCGCCGTGACCAATTTCCAATTGAACGCCCAGCCGTTGCGCTGGGCCAGTTCCTGGGCGCAGCGAAAGGCGCCCCGCCCACGCTGCCATCGATTCAGCCCTTGGGCGTCCGCGTCGGGGCTGGTGTCCAGGTCCTCGTCGCGCAGCGTATCTCCTTCGCCCAAATAAACGGTGATTGGCTGCTCCAAATACCGGCGCAGCGCGTGATCGCCCGCCAGTTCTTCCGGCAGGCCGCCGAACCCCAGCGGATATTCCAATCTGCAGGAGGGCAACAGGTACGTGCCCGGATTGGCGACCACAATTCGTTCCGCGCCGACGTCGACAAAGCCGGCCATTCGGATCAAAAACTGGCCTCCCGCGGAGTGGCCGATCATCCAGAACGGCATGTTCGGCCGCGACTCCAGCGACCGAACCTGGGCCACCATGTTGGGAATGAGCTGCCAGGTCCATTGGTCCCTCGGCTGAATTTGCCCATCGACGCGCAGGCCCCCTTGTTGATAGCACGCGCTGGAAAACTGGTCGCTGGAAAAACGCGGCGCCACGATCAGCGCCTTGTATCGCTTCCCCATCGCGATGGCGTGATCGCGATACTCGTCGGCGTTGCGCAACATGCCGTGGAAGACGAGGATGAATCGCTGCCCGTCGTAGTTGTCGGGCTTATAGGTGAACAGATCGATCGATCTGCCCGCTACGTCGATCGTCGTTGCACTGGAGCCGCTGGGAATCCGCGCAGCGGAGTCGTTGCCCGCTGCCGCCGCAGCGACGGCCGACGCGACCGGCTTGCTTGGTGCCGTCGTGGCGGCCAGCGCGTGAACCACGGATTTTGGCCGACCCTCGGGTAGCGAAGTCCGGGGGCCCTTGGCAACGCGCCGGGAAGCCGACCGGCTGGCAGCGTCGTTGGCCACGATCGTGCGGCCCACGGACGGAGCCGCCGGGGTGCGCGGGCTATCGGCCGACTCGGCGGCGGCGTTGACCTCGCCCGCAATTGCGAATAGCTGGTTCCGCCAGCACGAAAGAAAACACGAACCGGGCAGGCCTGCGTTGAGGCAGCATGCATTGCTCCTGGGGCTAGTACGCCGGAAAAATTGCCGGACAAAGGCCAACCCCGCCCGCCTGGCCAACGACGAAGGAATAGTACGCTCCCGTGCCGGATTTGTGAACGCCGATTTTGCCGTGCATGCATCGGCGAATCGGCATAAAAGCGATTGGATAGAAAATTTTGCGGAAGTTTTTTCAGGACTTCGTCGACATATCGCAGTGGCCAACGCCAGGCAAACTTTGAACGCGCTGAATGCGCAACCGGGAGTATTGATGCCCGGCCGCGTCGGTGTGCGTGAGCACCTGGCTGAAGTCCGAGTCGTACGTCCACGATTCGCTCAGCAGCCCGGAGTTGGCCCCGTTCGCCTGCGGATAGACGACGGAGAGCAGATTCCCCCGCGCGTCGTACTTGTACCGCGCCGTGGGCGCTGATGCGCCGCTCTCCCGGCGCGCGATTGGAACTCGACGTTCAGTTCCACGGCGGGCGGAAGCATTTGCCGCTGGTGACGATCAGGCCCGCGGCCTGAGCCGGATCGCGCTAGTAACGCGACGACCGCGCTCCAAGTGCGCGCCGAGGAGCCCGCGCGACGCGCACCAGACTATCCAAGTTGTCAAAGAACTCCTCGCGCCGCTCATGCTCGACGCGCTGCGCACCTTTTCGCGCTCAAAACCGGTAACCCACAACCGCGGAATTCCCGGAAAAACTTTCGCTGGACTAGCACAGCTCGTTCTTAAATCTTATTTATTAAAGTAGAATGTTCCCCTTTTCTCTTCCTTGCATCATTCTGGCGCGGACAACGTCAAGTCGAACTCGCGTGGCGACTGTGCCGCGATTGTCAGCCGTTTCCCCGCACGGAAAAAGACAAGGGCTTGGGGACCAACAAAACGACCTTGAATCTTGCTAAAGGACTTTTTGAACGCTGAATTGAACCTCTTCATTAGTTCCCGAGAGATCGCCGTATCGGAGGCCGTTCCAACGACTCCCTGTAAAACGATGCCTTCGCCCCACATGCCCGCTGGCGTAAGTGTCACGGTATCTGGATTAAGAAGCTGGTCCATGAGATATCTTTGCACTCCGCTAGCTCCTTTCATGCTTTGGATTGCAATTGGCACCGTGGCCTTAGTGACCAAAAACGCGCTGCACACACTACCGGTTTCTCGGTTTGCAATTCCGAGATTCGGAATATCCGTCCCACATAAGAACGTTTCAAAATCCGTATTCAATTGATTGCCAGTGCGAACATACTGCAACGGCCCATCTCGCTCGACAGCTTCTAGCACAAGGAGCATATCTTCTTTTGTAGCGAAGAACTGTATTAGTTTCATGCCTCATGTCCTTTACCGTTTCGGAATGAGTCTGAGTTCATCGTTCGGGAAAGCCGCACGGATTCTGGCGGCCGCCGCCGCTTCACCAGGGGTCGGAGTAACGCCATCGGCGAGTGTGTTGATCGTCTGAACGCGGATTGTCCGAGTTCCGTTTGTTGCCGTAATATCGACGAAGGTCGCGCCCCTCGTTCCAGGACCTGCCCCAGCAATATACTCCTCTGCCGCTCTACCGGCACCACCTGCGATCGTGAATTCCTGATCAAGAAATTCAATCGCCAACTGATTGTTGAGCGCCCGCGTTCTGGTGCCTCCCCATCTACCGCCCGATTCGGACAGATAGCGATCCAACAACGACGATCTCGCTGCTGAGCTCTCCGCCGCCATGTCTTGAAGTGCAGCTGCTTTCGTGGCGACGCGCGAACAGGGGGCATTATTATGAACCAAAATACCATGGTTGCCAACGGTATAGTTATGCAGTTCCTCGACTTGGAAGTTGTACACCTTTTCCGCGACTTGCCGACGTTCTATCGCATCGACAGACACGTAATCGGCGCGTTGAGACAACAGAACATCACCGACTTGCAGATCACCCGCGTCGATCCAACGACCGGAAACTGCGGAATTAGGAACCTCGGCCGACGCAATATGCTCTGGCCGTGGGCGATCGAGTAAATCCTTGCCGCTTATTACCCAATACGGATGGTGGACGGTCGATGCAATTGTCTCGCCAGCCACAGTGATGTTGACTTGCTCGCCGACGTACTCATTCTCATACGTTTCCACAACTCGGCACAAACGCCACTGGCCGGAAACTAAGTCGAACGATCCGACTCTCCCATCCTTGTACACTTCTTCAATTGGTTTTCGGACACCTTCGACATCGATCAAGGTGCCGCCGAAGAAGCAGCCGCCGAACTCGCCCACATTACGGGCTGCATTCGCTTCCACCTCGGCCGCCGCACCAAAGCCGGCCTGCGCAAAACGCAGCAAGGATTGCCCTGCGGCCGTGATTCCTGCCGCCATTCCGACCGTATTGACCGCGCTTTGGATGCCCCGCCCCCAGCGATCCAAGGAATCGAGTTTCTTACCGAAATCATGCGTCTGGTACGATTCTCCGTAACCGGCCTCCCACAGTCCCGTCGCGGGATTGAACATCAACATCGTGGCGTCGCCAAATCCAACGCCCAACTGATCGTATTTCTTATAATTCTCCTGAATCCCCTCGGCAAAGGTCAGCACGTCGCTAGCGCCAAGAATCCCGGCTGCGCCTCTGTACGCTCCACTAGCGCTTGCCGACCCCATCGCCAAGCCGTGGCCGGCGAATTGCAATGCGCTATAACTCGAATTGTCGGCACGATCGCCGATATAGACCGATGCGTCGTAGAACCTCGCACCGACCCAGTTCATCGCGTCACGGGACGCACCCATCACACTCCGCAGAACATGGTCAACACCCAATACCACCTGCCACCAGTGCAGGCCGTCGTCCGCGGCGCCGCTGCTCCAGGGAGAGACTGCGGTATTGCCTACTCGATTGGGCGCATTACCGCCGCGCCGATAGGGATTGGTATCGCCATTGTGATGGTTTTGGCTGATGAATTGTCCCGCCACTGAGTCATAAACGGCCCCGGGACCGAACGACAGGCGGCTGGTGGCGTCCCATTGCTGGCCTGCGAAGTAGTAGTGGAGGTGCGTGCTGAATGCCACGCCGGACGGAACATCCCAAGGCTTAGCCGCGCCGAGGGCATTGCCAAAGGAATTAAACAACTCCGTCTGGAAGATGTAGCTGTGATCGTCCGTGCTGCGGCGGCCGACCAGATCGCGCACCGAACCGGCTTCGTCGGTGAGCGTCCAGGCGGGCGAAAGAGTGCTGCCTCCCACTCGATCCTCAAAGGCCACAATCTGCCCCTGCACGCCCCACAAGACGCGCTGGCCTTGCAATTCGTCGATGGTGTTAAACTCATGAACCACCTGCTGGCCGTCCAGGACGTAGTAGGTGGAGTTGCCGTTGTCGCGAGTGGACGACACGCGGCGGCCCAGCGCGTCGTAAAAATAATCGACGCGACTGACCACGTTCGTCGCCCCGGTGTTGCTGTAATTGATGGCGCTGGTCAGACGATTCGCGTAATCGTAGACGTAGCGGGTCGCGGAGAAGGAGGCGGAATGCCGGATGATCCGAATCGCATCCACGACGACGTAGCCCCCGTCGAGGTTGACGACAATCGTGTTGTCCTCATTGACGTGCAATTCGCCGGCAATCAGCTTCCAGGCCGTTCCAGAACCATCGTGCAGGTTATCCGCAGGCGCGTATTGGAAGTTCGCGGCGGTCTGAACCCATTGTTCCGAGGGAAGATACGCGGTCCTGGAAACGAATTGAGCCGTTGTCGATCCGGAGGTAATTTCCTTCCATGTAGCGTAAATGTCATAGGTGCCAGGCGTCAGGTTGGAAATCGTCCAAGTCGCGCCGTTGCCACTGCTGGTCAAACCGACGCTTTGACTTCCGCCGTAGCCGTTTGCGAAATCGGTCTCTAAAAATCCCGCTTTAATGATCGAGACGCCGTTTGTATTGGGCGTGGTGTTGGCGTCAAAAATCCTGTCGTACGATTTGAGCGTTCGCAGCGTGCGATTTCCTTCGGCGTCGTACTCGTAGGTGAAGTTGAGATCTTCGGTCAACCGATTGTCCCGGACGGTCGTGTAACCTCCCGTATTTCGATTGCCGTTAGCGTCGTACTGTGTCGTTGACTGGCCGTCGCTGGTCGCCTGCCCGGAGTCGTCGTATGCGAACGTCTGGTGCGTGGCGAATTGTCCGGCGGAGTCCAGCGATCCGCGCGTGATGTGGAGTGTTTCCAGTTGGCCGTCGTCATAATAGGTCCAGGCGTAGTGGACCTTGGGCTCGGGATCGTCGACAAACAAGTGCCCCAGTTCCTTGAGCTGGCCGTTCTCGTTGTAGTCGTAGTTTGACGAAGCCACTAAGTTGCCGTTGCCGATGCTTCCCAGCGTGGAGTTGTAACGCTTGATTTTGTCGATCTGGCCATCGCCTTCGTACTCGTACTTGACCGTTTTGGCGTTGACGCCAGCGCCGCTGGCGCCGGTTTGCTCAATGCTCGTGACGCGGTTAAGGTGGTCGAAGCCGTACAGGTTTTGGAAGTCGGCGGTGCTGTTGACGCTGGCGGCGGTTTTCGTGCGGTTGCCAGCGGCGTCGTAGCCGTAGGTCAGGATCGAGTCGTAGAGGGTGGGGGTCGATTCGGGGGCGAAGCCGGTTAGCTTTTCGCTCACGGAGTTCTGGCGGTAGAGTTCATCCAGGCCGAACACGAGGTCAGTCAGAACCTCGTGGTCCATGTTGCCGTCTTTGGCTCCGAGCAGGTTGCCCAGCAGATCGTAGTGGTAGTCGGCTTGGTAACCGTTGCCGTCGCTGCCGACCCACGTTTCGCCGATCCGGCGGCCGAGCGCGTCGTAGTCGTAGTCGATCTCGTGTCCATTGCGGTCAGTTTTTGAGATCAAGTCGCCCGCGGCGTCATAGCCGTAGGCGCGGGTGACTGGCGTGGGGCTCGCCGTCGTGCCGATATTCGTCTCCTCGCCGATCAGGCGGTAGACGTGATCATAGCTGAGCTTCGTCACGTTATTGGCCGGGTCCGTTTGCTTACGGACATTGCCCACCCGATCATAAGCGTATGCGGTAGTATCGGTGTTCGTGCCGGTGGTCGGAACGGCAACCGACGCCTTGCGGCCCAGTTCGTCGTAGCCGTAAACCGTGGCCGCGGCCAGGGGGGTTGAGGTCGTGGATGTCGGCGTTGGCAATTTGCTGAACGGCCGCGTGCTATGCACGGTGCCGTCGACGTTATATGTCGTGACGACATAATTGTCCTGCGGATCGGTCTGCCAGTACGGCCGATTGAGCTTGTCGTACTTCGTAATTGTTTTGCGCGGCACGACCGGGCCGTCGACGTCGATCATCTGCCGCGTTTCGGTCTGATTGCCCGCCGCGTCGTAGGTGAAGAACGTCAGCGGCGCATGCAGCGGACCAGCCCCGTCCGGGTCGGGGGCGGTGATCTGAATCAGTTGGTTCTGCTGGTTGTACTTCGAAACCGTCGCGTTGCCGTTGGGATCGGTCACCACGGTCCGGTTGCCCGCCGCGTCGTAGGCGAATTGCGTCACGGGCGAGGTCGGCGTGCTGGACGGCGTGCCGCTGGAATCGGTGGTCGTCGTCTTGGGCTGGAGGAGTTTGACCAGCCGATTGAGCTCGTCGTACTGATATTCG
>JAIOQB010000346.1 GCA_021413585.1 Planctomycetia bacterium | reverse complement strand
GTGATCAACCCTGTGGCCGCGATCAACGCCGTGGCGATGCTGCTGGAGCACAGCGGCCAACCGGCCGCTGCCGAGCGCGTGTCACGCGCCGTCGAGCACGTCACCGGCACGAAGATGAAGAGCCAGGCCGCCGGCAAGATGGGGTACAGCACGAGCCAGGTGGGCGACCTAGTAGTTGAAGCGCTGTCGCGATAGATCTCTTCATCCGAGTGTGTTCGCAATAGAGTGCCATGCAGGGCGCCCATGGCACCCTTTAGGCGGCACACGGCGGCAAAAAAAGCCCTCGGCGACCAGTTGATCGCCGAGGGCCCGGATTCAAGGAGACCATGCAGCCGGCCGTTTAGTTGCCGGCGTTGATTGCTTCGCCGCCATTGCATGTGCCGAAGGCCGTCCAGGTGCCCTGGTCAATCGAGGTATTAACCATCTGCACGTGGTTATCACCGAAAACGACATTCACGCCACCGGGGTGATTGCTGCTCGCCCCCGCCGTGGCGGCTGAGAAGTCCGTGGTGCTGGCCGCGTAGGTTGGAGTCGAGGGACTGTTGGTGGGCAGCAGCGCGTGAGTGTAACCACAGGCCCCCGCGTCTCCCAGCGCCCAGGCTCCCGACTTGTCGGCGGGGAGTTTGCCGGAGACGATCTCGCTAACCATGGCGGTATTTGAGGTGCCGTCGATCGACATCACGGCGTAGCTCGAAGCGGAGTTGGTGCGGAACACGCCTTGGGCAGGTGCTGCGGATGGCGTGAGCGTAGTGGAACCGAAGCAGAAGACCGTGTTCGAGCGGGCATAGAGGGCGCTGCCGCCGCTGCCGTTGCCACTACCTGGCGTCAGCGTGCCGTTGGGATTGTCGCTAGGGCAAATGTAAATGGGCAGCCGGTTCTTCGTGGCGGCCGACAACGTCGTTGTTGACGCGGTGAACGCGCCGAACAACTTGTAGATGTTCGTCGCTTCCAGGAAGGGAAGGATCGCCGTCTGGGCGGTGTACAAGTTCGTGTTGTAAATGCCCACGGGAATCTGATCGCCGTTCTGGCTGGCGTAGCTCGACACGGCCATCGCCACTTGCCGCATGCGGCTTTGGCAGTCGGCGCGGCGGGCCGCTTCGCGGGCCGTTTGAATGGCCGGCAACAGCAGGCCGATCAAAATGCCAATGATGGCGATCACCACCAGCAACTCGACCAAGGTAAACCCACGCCGTGCGGCGGGGCGGCGCTGCGGCGCCAGACTGGATTGTGTCATCATGTTCGATGTCTCCCTTTCCTGCTCGGCCTCGCTCTCGTGTTCCGGAGCTTGACGGCGCAGCCGATGAGAAAAAAACTGTGGACAGGCGCCCCTGTTCCATCACGACTTGTTTTAACGCACTCCGCGCTGGAGGATTTGGTTTCTGGAGGACTCAATTTCTGTTCGTCCGACCTGGCCCAGATCGGAACGCCCAGATTAAAACAACGAGCAAGAAACCGAATTCCCCAACGCGTGCCACTTCAACTGACGCCACCCCACATGCTCAGGCAATGCACGAGCGTGCCGCATGAGTATAACTAACGTCGGCCGGCGCAAGCAACGCCTGCCACGTCAAGTTGTGAATTTAACCCTGTTTGCCGGGGGGGTCAACCAAATTGTTTCAGCTATGCTCAGGATTGGTCCGGTTGGCGGATTTGCTGGCCACAAACTCGTCCCTTTGCTTGGTTGGGCTCCTAATGTACCCTCGGCCCAGCCGTAGAATTGTGGCGATAAGACGCCACGGAGCGAAGCCAGGCAACGGGTTACGACCAATCGGCCCTCACCAGGCGCCACAACCATTTCGTTTTCTCTGGGCGTCAGTGCCATGACCGAATCCGCCCCTTCAGGAGCCCCGGCCCCCGCTACTGGGCGGTTGTTGTCGCTTGATGCGTTTCGGGGGACTGTCATGCTGCTGCTGGTCACCGGCTCGCTGGGGCTGCGTCCCGATCTGCTGCTGGGGTTTTGGCCGCAAAGTAGTTTCTTCCAGGCCGCCGCCCAGCAGTGGACCCACGCCAGCTACGAGGGTTGCTTTCTGTGGGACCTGATCCAGCCGGCGTTCATGTTCATTGTCGGCGTGTCGGTGCCATTTTCATATGCCAAGCGGCGCTCGCGCGGCGAGAGTTATCCGCAAATGCTGCGGCACGCCGCGTATCGCAGCCTGGCACTGGTGCTGCTGGGGGTGCTGATGCGGCTGGCCGAACATGGAATCTATTTCACGTTTGAAGATGTCATCGCGCAGATCGGGCTGGGCTATGTATTCGTATTCCTGCTCTGGAACCGGCCGCGCGCAGATCGGGCTGGGCTATGTATTCGTATTCCTGCTCTGGAACCGGCCGCGCTGGCTGCAAGCCGCGGCGGTCGCCGGCATTCTGCTGGCGTATTGGGCGTTGTGGCGCTACTGGCCGGCGATTGCCAGCGCGTGGCATCTTGAAAGGGCCAGCGACGGCCGGCTGGCCCAAGGAAGGCAATCCGGGCCAGGCGTTCGACGTCTGGCTGCGCAACGCGCTGCCGTTTAACAAGCCGTTTCGCAACCATGCGTACTACACGCTCAACTTCATTCCGTCGATTGCCACGATGGTGTTCGGCCTGATGGCGGGCGAGCTGCTGCAATCGCCGCTGCGCCCTTGGCGGAAGTTCGGCTGGCTCGTCGGCGTTGGCTTGCTGGGGATGGGGGCCGGACTGGCGCTCGATCTGGGGGGCGTTTGTCCGCTGATCAAGAAGATCTGGACGCCGAGTTGGACCTTGTTCAGCGGCGGCGCCTGTCTGGTGCTGCTCGGCGCGTTTTACGCGCTGGTGGACCTGTGGGGCTGGCGGCGCTGGACGTTACCGGCCGTGGTGCTGGGGGCCAATTCCATCGCTGTCTACGTGGTATTGGAACTGTACTGCGGCTGGATGGTGAAGACGATCAACCAGCAGGTGGTGCATGGGATTTGGCCCTCGATCTCCGTACCCTGGGCCGCCACGATCACCTCCCTGCTGGCGGTGGGCGCATTCTGGCTGGTGTTTTATGTGCTGTACCGCAGCAGGGTGTTTGTGCGGATTTAAGCCACTCGAAAATGTTGCCGTGAAAAAACTTCTGCCACGAAACCGCACAAAAATCACAAAAATAATCTGTCGGGCAAGGTTGGTTTTTGTGTCTTTTGCGCTCTTTCGCGGCAAAATACTTCCTCGCAGCAAGCACTCACGCTACGGCTAGGGCGTCACTTCCTGCCCCAGCTCGTGCAGCAATTCCGCCGGCGCGGCCTTGCGCTGCTCGCGGCACGTTGCGCAAGGGCAAGCATCGCGCAGCTCGCGGCAGCCGTATTCCCGCCGCAGGCCGTCGCTCCATTCAATCCGCAAACGATTGGGAGCGGACAGGGCCAGGGTGAGGGGGTGGGGGGACATGGGCGGATTTGCGATTGGCGAATGTTGATTTGCGATAGAAAAGGCGGGGTCCGCTGCAAATCAGCGCGGATCGGCATGATACCTCGCGCGCGATGGGCCAGCAATTGCCCGTCCCTGCTAGAATTGCAGATCATGGGACCGCAAAATCCATATCAGTCGCCTCGATTGAATCCGAGTCGGCACAGCCTCAGGTACGACGAACGAGGTCCCCGCTTTCGGTTCACGTTTCGCGCGATAGCCTGGGCCACGGTGAGCATTGTCGCTTGGGCGTACTTTGGCCGATCCTTGCCCCTTGATAGCCATTCGGTCTGGCACCTCATCGTGTCTTATTTCGTCGGTTCGGCGTTTGCGCTCGGCACAATCGGAGATTTGTTCAGGCGGACCATCGGCGGGTTTGTGGCAGGACTTGTTTTGTCGGCCTTGGCGTTTCCCATTGTGTTTTTTGTATTGTGGGCTCCCCCGTGAATTAGCACGCAAGTCAATCCCCAATCCGCAATCGCAAATCGACAATCGCACATCCCCTCACGCACCGCCGCCCCCCGGCGTTTCGATCACTATCACGTCGCCGGTTTGCGCGTCGAATCGCACCTGGCCCGGAAGTAACTGCCGGGTGCCGTCAGGGTGAATTAGCGTGTTGCAGCCGATCTGACCTGGTCCGCCGCCGCGCAGGCCGTAGGGGGGATGTTGCCCTCGACGTTGGGACAAAATCGACACCGTCAGCGGCCGCAGCAGTTCGATCCGCCGCACGACGCCGTCGCCCCCGCGCCGCCCGCAAGGGCCGCTGATCCCGGCGGAGCTGTGGCGGATCGAGAACTCCAACAGCCGCAGCGGATAGCGGCGCTCGAGGACTTC
Organism: Planctomycetia bacterium; assembly: GCA_021413585.1. Taxonomy (GTDB): domain Bacteria; phylum Planctomycetota; class Planctomycetia; order Pirellulales; family UBA7805; genus JAIOPX01. Next base: position 11,835 of record JAIOQB010000346.1, on the reverse strand, counting down.
CGGATCGGTCAGCCGGGTGTTGGTCATGTGGGTCTGCACGGCGTCGGCCCCGTCTTGCCCGGGCGTGGCGCCGCTGCCGCCGCAAATCGTTTCGTAATAGCCGAACGCGGCGTCGCCGACGAGTAGATTGTTCATGGTTCCCTGGCTGGCCGCGGCCAGGCCCAACGCACCGAGCAGCACGTCAACCACACGCTGCGACGTTTCCACATTGCCGCCAACGACCGCCGCACAGCGCCGCGGGTCGGCGTGCGCCGGCGGATTGAGCAGGCACTCCGGCAGCACAATGCGGACCGGGGCGAGCACCCCTTCATTGAGCGGGATGTCCTCGTCGATCAAGCAGCGCAGCACGTACATCACGGCCGCCGAGACAATCGCCGGGTTGGCGTTGAGATTGCCCGGCACGACCGGGGCCGTGCCGGTGAAATTGAACTCGGCGGAATCGCCGGCGATGGTGATGGCCACCGTGATCGGTACGGATTTGGCAGCTTCTGCCGGCTCGCAGAGGTCCAGACAATCCCGGAACTCATACCGCCCATCGGGAAGCCGTGCCAGCGCCTGCCGCATTTTTCGTTCGGCTGCGGCCTGGATGTGCCGCATGTAGTCGTCCACGACCCGGAGCGAATAGCGATCAACCAGCACCGCCAGTTCCGCCGCCCCCTGCCGGTTGGCCGCCGCCTGGGCCGCCACGTCGGCCAGGTTATCGGGCATGGCTCGCGAAGGGTACTCGGCCGTGGAGAGCAGCCGCTTAAGTTCATCGAAGCGCGGCGTGCCGGCGTCCACAAGCTTGAAATTGCGGATCAGCACCCCTTCATCCGCCAGGGTGCGACTGAACGGCGGCATGGAGCCGGGCTCGGTGCCGCCGATTTCCGCGTGGTGGGCCCGGCTGGCAGTGAAGAATAAAACCTGCTTGCCCGCGGCGTCGTGAATCGGCGTGACCACCGTCACGTCGGGCAAGTGCGATCCGCCGGCGTAAGGGTCGTTCGTCACCAGCACGTCGCCGGGCCGCATGTGCGGGTTGTCTTCGATCAGCCGCCGCACGGTGTGCCCCATCGCGCCCAGATGCACGGGGATGTGCGGCGCATTGACCACCAGATGCCCTTCGGCCGTGAAAATCGCGCAACTGAAATCGAGCCGTTCCTTGACGTTCACACTCACCGCCGTGTTGCGGAGCGTGATCCCCATCCGCTCGGCAATGCCCGCGAAATGGTTGTTGAAGATTTCGAGCAGCACCGGATCGGGGAGGTCGGAAGTCGGAGGGGCGACGTGCGATGTGCGATGGCCGATGTGCGAAGTGAAGGAGTCGTCTTGACGTTCGATCAGCAACTCCCCACCGCTAAGAACCTCTGCCTGCCAACCCGCGTCGACTACCGTAGTAGCCGCATCCTCCGCCACAATCGCCGGGCCGCGCAGCACGTCCCCCGGCCGTAGTCGCCGCCGTTCAAACACCGCGGCGTCCTGCACTTGTCCGTCGCACCATAACGCAGTAGTGGAGTCCGGCACCGCGTCGCGGGGCGGAACTCGTTCGGAGCGTGGCGGTGGATCGGCGGCCTGGCCGATCGCTTCCACCCGCGCGGCGGCCACGATCAGGCCACGCTGGGGATGGAGATATCCGTAGAGTCGCTGATGTTCCGCCGCAAATGCCTTGGCGAAATCGCCATCGGCCGGCGCGGCGATCGACAACGAAACATCGGTCCCCGCGTAGCGGAGATCGAGCCGCCGGACGATGCTGATCCGGCTTGCCGCGATTCCTTCCGCCTCAACCCCCGCGCGGGCATCGGCACTAAGTCGCGCAAACACCGTGTCCAGTTCCACCCCCGCTACGGCATCGTAAGGACAGTCCAGCCCAGCCACGGCATGACGCACCACGTCGGCATGGCCAATGCCATAGGCGCTCAACAGCCCGGCGTCGGGATGGCTGAGGATGCTCTTGATCCCCAACTCTTCGGCCACCGCGCAGGCATGTTGCCCCGCCGCGCCGCCAAATGCTACCAGAGTGTAATCGCGAGGGTCGACTCCCTTGGCGATCGAAATGCTGCGGATCGCCGCCGCCATGTTGGCATTGGCCACGCGGACGAAACCGGCCGCCAAGGTCAGCGGATCGTGCTGCACGCCGGTGACCGTTGACATCGCTACCGCCAGCGCGGAAAGCCGTTCGTGAGCTGCGTTGCGATCGAGCGGAAACGGAAACCGCTCAGAAAGAATCCGGCCCAGGCACAGGTTCGCGTCGGTCACCGTCAGCGGGCCGCCGTGGCCGTAGCAGGCGGGGCCGGGGTCGGCGCCGGCGCTTTCGGGCCCGACGACCAGCTTCACGCCGTCGAACCGGCAGATCGATCCGCCCCCGGCCGCGACTGTTTCAATGGCCAGCATCGCGGCCACCACGCGAACGCCCGCCTTTTGGGTTTCATACTGCATGTCAAACCGGCCGTCGTACCGCGAAACGTCGGTGCTGGTCCCACCCATGTCGAAGCCGATGGCTTTCGAGCAGCCGGCCGCCGCCGCGGCCCGGGCCAAACCCACCGCGCCGCCGGCCGGACCGGAGAGAATGCTGTCCTTGCCGACGAATTGCTCCGCCGCGACCAGTCCGCCCGCCGAGGTGAGAATCCGTAGCGGCGAGTCCCCCAGCCGGGCTCGCAATCCGGCCACATAACGCCGCAGTACAGGATTGAGATACGCGTCAACGACCGTGGTATCGCCGCGCGGCACGATCTTGGGCAGCGGCGCAACACAGCTCGAAAGGCTGATCTCGCGGAAACCCAACTCGGCCGCCACGCGGCCAACGAGTTGCTCGTGCCGCGGCTCCAGATCGGCATGCAGCAAGCAGACGGCCAGCGACTCGATCCCGGCCGGCAGCAGCGCGGCGAGCTGCTCGCGCACCTGTGCTTCATCCGGTGCACGAAGCACTTGTCCCAGGGCGTCCAGCCGTTCGTCAATTTCCACCACTGTCGCATAGAGCGGAGCCGGTTTCTTGATCGCCAGATCGAACAGCCGGGGACGATCCTGGTAGGCGATGCGCAGAACATCTCCAAACCCGCGGGTGGTGACAAACGCCGTTCTCGCCCCCGTGCGAGTGAGCAGGGCATTCGTGCCGCGCGTAGTGCCCAGTCGCACGTCGATTTTCGGCAGGGGATCCGAGAGTTTAAGTCTCAGAATCCGGCGGATCGCGAGCAACGGCGCTTCTTCAGTGGATCGCAATTCGTACGCCGTGCCGGCGGGAATGACTGAGGTCAGCGGCAGCGTCAAGGGCAACGCCAGCGCGATCGTCCCGCTGCCCGGGTCAAAACTCCGGACAATCGATCGGGTCACGCTTTGGCCGATTTCATCGAGCAAGTGCAGCTCGTAGCCGATCCAGAAACCTGGCGGATCAGAGAAACGGAGCGGATCGACGATGCGATCCCGGGTAGACCCCTCCGCCGTCACTCCCTTGGTCACTCCGCTGCTAAGCACCTTTGCCCTGGCAAGCGTGCCGTCGGGCCGGCGGCCGATGCAGTCACAAAATGTCCCGCCGACGTCGATCCAGAATTGCCACAGCGGTTCTGGTTCCTGCGCGGAGCGGCTACCCATTTGACGCGATCCCCACGCAGGTCATGGGGCAGGGGCGGGGCCGCCGAGGCAAAATAGCTTCGACTCGGTCCGCAGCAGCATCCGGCCGTCGGCCACCGCGGGAGTAGCGCGGCTTCCCTGGCCGAGGGCCGTTTGTCCTAGCAGCTTGTACTCGCGCCCCGCGGCGATCACCATTACTTCGCCACTTTCGGAAATCGCGTACAAACGATCTCCGACAAGCACCGGCGAGCCCGAATAATTTCCCCCGACGCGATTGGGCCCCCACACCAGTTTGCCGGTCGCCAGTTCGTGGCAACTGACGGTCCCCCGGTCGTGCCAGAGAAACAGCAGGTCGCCATGGGCGATCGGCGTGGTGACGTACGGCGCCCCTTTTTTGATTTCGTATTCCAATTTGGCCGGCTGATCTGGCGTGGCGCCGGGGCGAACCGCCACCACAAACTTGCCGCCGCCGCCTTGGCCGCAGTTGGCGAAGATCAATCCGCCGGCCGCAACCGGGGAACCAACGGTCCGTTCCGGAAACAGATCGAGCGACCAATTTTGCCGGCCGGTTTGCGGATCTAGCCCGCTCATGCCGTTGTCGGAGCTGGTGAAGATCAACTCCGCCGGCCGGCCGGCTGACTCGAAGACGCAGGGCGTGCTGTACGATGCGCGCCCCGAGCGGCGGGGCGTTTTCCATGCCTGGGTGCCGTCCGCCGTGTTGAGCGCCACAATGAAGCTCTCGCCATCCTGGTCATTCGGCACGATCAGCCGATCGCGATAAACGATGGGCGAAGCGCCAAAGCCGTGTTGGGCGGAAAACGGCCCCAGATCGACTTTCCACGCGGTGTGGCCGTCTTTCAAGTCGAGGGCTGCCACTTGGTAGTGCTGTGGCGACGCCCAGGTGACGTACGCATTTCGATCATCGGCCGCCGGCGTGCTGGTGGCAAAGCTGTTGCGCAGATGCATCGGGTACGGAGCGCCGGCCAACTCGACCTGCCACTGCCGGGCACCGGTTTGCAGGTTGAGGCAGAAGACCTTGAGCGTGGCCGTTTTGGCGTCGGCGCTGGTGATGATCACGCGCGAGCCGCTGACGATGGGCGACGAGTTGCCGGCACCGTCGAGCGGAGCCTGCCAGGCATAATCGCGCTCGGTCCATTTGGACGGCAGCCCCGCATCGGCCGCCTGCCCACAGCCGTTCGGACCGCGAAAACGGGACCAATCGGCGGCATCAATCCTCGATTGAAATAGCACCACGCAGGCGAAGGCGAGTCCGAGTTGCCTGCCTCTTCCCAATCTGAAATCTGAAATCTGAAATCTGAAATGCCAGCGGCTCATTTGGCAACTCCATCCTCGTCCATCTTGCGGTACAGCGTCGCCCGGCCGATTCCCAGCAGGCGGGCCGCTTCGTTGACGTTGCCGGCGGTCCGTTTGAGGGCTTCGGCAATTAGTTGCCGTTCCATGTCTTCCAGGTTCAAGTCGCCCAGCGTCAGCGAGCCGGCCCCGTCGCCCCCCGTGTCGCGAAGGCCCAAATCCTGGGGCTCGATCCGCTTTCCGTCGGCCAGCACGACCGCGCTGTCGATCACGTTGCGCAGTTGGCGGACGTTGCCGGGCCAATGATAGGCCAGCAGCTTTTTCAGCGCCGGTTCGGAAAGCTCCAAACTGGGCCGGCCATGTTGCAGTCGATAATGGGCCAGAAACGCCTCGATCAGCCGCTGGATGTCGTCCCCCCGTTCGCGAAGTGGCGGCACAAACAGCTCAAATACGCTCAGCCGGTAGTACAAATCCTGGCGAAACCGATGCTCGCGGACGTACGTTTCCAGGTTCTGATTGGTCGCCGCGATCACGCGAACGTCAACCGAAATCTCGACCGTGCCGCCGACGGCCTGGAACGGGTGTCCTTCCAGAATTCGCAACAACTTGGCCTGGCCTTCAAGCGTCAGTTCTCCCACCTCGTCCAAAAACAGCGTGCCGGAGTCGGCCTGCTGAAAGTAGCCGATATGATCGCGGTCGGCCCCGGTGAACGAACCCGCCTTATGGCCGAACAACTGGCTTTCGATCAAGTCGGCCGGGATCGCCGCGCAGTTGACCGTCAGCAGCGGCTGGTCCGCTCGCGGGCTGCGGCGCTGGATCGCGCGGGCGACCAGTTCCTTGCCGGTGCCACTTTCCCCCCGGATCAGCACGCAGCCGGTAGCGCGTGCCAGCCGATCGATGCGGGCCTTCAGTTCTCGCATTTGCGGCGATTCGCCCACCATCTCGTCGTAGCCGGGACTTTGAGCAGCTAACTGCTGAAAGTCAGTCGCCAGGGTCGCCTCGCGGCGGGCTCGCACCAGGGCTATGCCCAGGATGTTGGCCAGCGAGAGCGTGAACTGAAACTCGTCGGGCGTAAAGCGATTGTGTTCTCGATAGGCGTGCAGCGCGCCGCGCAAGGTGCCCTCCTGCACGAGCGGCACGCAGATCGCGTCGGCAAAATGTTGCAGGCTGTCGCTGGTGGTGCTGGCCCGCTGGCTATCGACCCATACGGCATGATTCTGGCGGCAGACCAGTTCCGTGAGGTGATCGCTGAGGTGTACTTGATCCGCCGCGCCGGCCGGAATCACCAGTTTGGGGCGGAGTTGCCCCGTCTCGTTGACCCACAGGAAGCCGACGACGGCGGCGTTGCACCGTTCGCGCAGCAGATCGAGCGCGATATGCACTACCTCGTCCGGGTCGCTGGTCCCCAACAGCTTCAGGCTCAACTGGTACAACAACAGCAACTCATGGGCTTGCCGCGAATTGCCCAGCGAGGCGGGGGAGAACCACTCCGCTTCCGACGCGGCCACCACCTGATCGCGGACCAGCGTTTGAGTGATCTTGGCTTCGGAGTCCACTCCCGACGGCGGCTCTTCGGCGAGGTGAAAGATGAACTCCGTGGAGCCGACACGAATCCGCGAGCCTTCGACGAGCGCGGCGTCGTCGATCCGCTGATCGTTGACGAAGGTGCCGTTGCGGCTTTCGGCGTCGCGCACCCACCAGCGATGCTCCAGTTCGGTGAGCACCGCGTGGACGCGCGAGCACAGCGGATCGGCCAGCACGAGCCCGCATTCCAGGCCGCGTCCCAGCCGGTTTTCCTGATCGGGGCGGAGACGAAAGATCGTCCCCGCGCGACTCCCCTGGGTCATGGTCAAGTAGGCATGCACGGAGGATAATATAGCAGGGGCCGAGTATTTGGGGCCATACGCGAGGATGGGTGTAGTTTCGCCCCGGCGCAGGGTGCCTGGGGCAACGCCCCAGCTATTCTCGGCCCGTCAGATCTGGGGCGTTGCCCCAGGCACCCTCACCAACCTTGACCTCGCGCCGGCGAATGACCATACCCGACGCCACACCCCGCGACGGCCTGCTGCTCATTGGTCATGGAACGCGCAGCCTAGCCGGTCAGGAGGAGCTTCGGACCGCGGCCACCCGAGTGGCAGCGCTCTCACCCGGCAGCCTGGTTCAGCCCTGCTTTTTGGAACTGGCCGAGCCAAGCATCGCCAAGGGGATGGCCCTGGCCTATCGCGCGGGGGTCCGGCGGCTGACGGTGGCCCCGCTGCTGACGTTTGCCGCCGGGCACGCCAATCGCGATATTCCCTTGGCCGTGGCTACTGCCGCCGCCGAATACTCTGACTTTGAAATCGTCGGCCAGACGTTACCCCTGTTGTGCCACGAGGCGATGCTCTGGCTGTCGGAGTTGAGGTATCGTCAGGCGCTCAGCGGCCTGCCACCAGTGCCGGCGGCGGAGACGATGTTGGTGATGATCGGCCGTGGCAGCAGCGAGCCGGCCGCCACCGCCGAGATGCACCGCTTTGCCGGCTTGCGGTGCCAACGGACGCCGGTGGGCAGGTTGGAAGTTGGATTCATGGCGATGCAGAAGCCCTCCTTGGAAGACGTGCTGGAGCGAGCAAGCGGCGCCACGGGGATGCGGCGAATCGTCGTCCAGCCGCACCTGCTTTTTCAGGGGGAACTGCTACAGGAAATCCGCGAAGCGGTGTTGTGTGCAGCCTCGACCAACCCTAGCCGTCAATGGATTGTCGTGCCCCACCTCGGCCCGGGCTGGCCTTTGGCCCGGGCGATTGTCGATCGGGCTCGCATTGTGCGGAACCCCGCAGCCGCACCGGACCAAACGATTGGATCGATGGAAGCGAAGGCACCGGCCGGGCATCGCTAGCGTTCGCGTTTTGCTAGCGAGAGCAAATAAACGCCGGGAGACAGAACGACGCGGACAGTCCGCGACCTCCATTGTTACAGAGGCTTCATGCCCGATTTCCCGCTATTTTCCGCTGTTTCAGAAAATTGCCGAGCAGTCGGGCCGCCGGCTGCGTACCACTGTTTGGGCAAGCCGCTGCCGATGGGTTCGACCTTGCTCAGCCCCGCAAATAGGCATAGGATCAGATGTTTTGCCCAGTTAGTTATTTGGATCACGTATCGCTGGGGGCGGCGCGTCGTCTAAACCGGGCCTCGGGTTGCACACCCGGGGGCTCCGGAGACAGCGCGTGACCTGGCTTCGCGATTGTGTCGCCACAGCTAGCCAAGGCACTGCTCCCCCATTTTTCGTCCAGCCAACAAGTGCCGTCCAGCGAATTGGTAAGTGAATAGTTCACCAAGGAACCCCTTTCATGACCGTCGACCGCCTTCGCCCCCGTTTCCTGGGTCATCGCTTCGTGGTTCGTCCGTGGCTGCCGCTGGCTTTGGCCACGCTTTCGCTGGCACTGCCGGCGCTCGTGGCCCGCAGCGCGTGGGCCGACGTCGATGGTCCGACGCCGACCGACCGTCAAGTGGCCGTCGCCGTGGCCACGATGCTCAATAAAGAACACCTCTCGCGCCACCCCTTGAACGACGAGATCTCCCAGCGTTGGATCACGATGTTCCTCAAGAACGTCGATCCGATGAAGCTGTATTTCACCCAGGCGGACATCAACAGGTTCATGCAGCAGCAGAACAATCTGGACGACCAGTTGCTGCGCGGCGACGTGACCTTCGCCTTCGACGTGTTCAAGACCTACCTGGTGCGGCTCGAAGAGCGGGTCAAGGTAATCGACGAATTGCTCAAGATGGAGCACGACTTCACCGCCGATGAGACCCTCAACGTCGACTTCGACAAGCGCCCCTGGGCAACCGACGACGCCGACCTCCGCGAGCGCTGGCGGAAGCGAATCAAGTATGACTTGCTGGTGATGAAAGCCGGCAAGACGAAGCCCGCCGAAGCTCGTGAAAAGCTCACCAAGCGCTACCACAGCTTCGCCCGCAACATGCACCAGATCAGCCACGAAGACCTGCTGGAGATGTACCTGACGGCGCTCACGACCTGCTACGATCCGCACACCTCGTACATGTCGGCCTCCTCGCTGGAGAACTTCGACATCATGATGCGAGGCGAGTTGGAAGGGATCGGCGCCGCGTTGCAGACCGAAGATGGCAGCACCGTGGTCAGCAAGGTGATCCAAGGTGGCGCCGCGGAGAAGGACGGCAAGCTCAAGCCCAAAGACCAGATCATTGGCGTTGGGCAGGGGGAAAACGGCCCGATTGTGGACGTGGTCGCCATGCGGCTTAACGACGTGGTGAAGCTGATCCGCGGCCCGCGCGGCACGGTGGTCCGGTTGCAGGTGCAGGTCGGCGGCAAAGGGGTTCCGAAGATTTACAATATCACGCGGCAGAGCATCGAACTGACCGATAGCCTCGCCCGCAGCGAGATCGTCAACGTCGGCTCGCGCCCCGATGGCCAGCCGTACAAGATCGGCGTGATCGATCTGCCCAGCTTCTACATGGACATGGAAGCCGCGCGGTTGGGGAAAGCCGATTTCCGCAGCACCACGCGCGACGTGAAGAAGCTGCTGGATCAATTTCGCGACAAGGGCGTGGACGCCGTGGTGCTCGACCTGCGCCGCAACGGCGGCGGCGCGCTGACCGAGGCGATCAACCTCACCGGCTTGTTCATCGACACAGGGCCGGTGGTGCAGGTGAAGGACGCCGACGGACGCGTGCAGCACTATGACGACATGGACGCCGGCGTCGCCTGGGATGGGCCGTTGATCGTGCTCGACAGCAAGTTCAGCGCCAGCGCCAGCGAGATCTTTTCCGGGGCGATTCAGGATTACCATCGGGGCCTCGTCGTGGGGGATCATCAATCTCACGGCAAGGGGACCGTGCAGAGCATGCTCAACATCGGCCGGCAGTTGTTCCGCGCCGGCGACAACGCTCCCAACTGGGGCGCATTGAAGATCACCATGCAGCAGTTCTATCGCCCCAATGGGGACAGCACGCAGAACCGGGGCGTGGTCTCCGACGTGGAATTGCCTTCGATCACGTCGCACCTCGACGTCGGCGAGAAGGATCTGGAGTACGCCCTGAAGTTTGACAGGGTGCAGGCGGCGCCGTTTAAGGTAATGACCACGGTGGAACAGCCGCTGATTACGGAACTCAACCGCCGGTCGCACGCCCGCTGCGAGGCGTCCCCCGAGTTCAAGAAAGTGGAAAGCCGGATCGTCCACTATCGCGAGCAAAAAGACCGCAAGACGGTGGCCCTTAACGAGACGAAGTTCATGGCCGACCGCTCCGACCTGAATGCCGAAGAGGAAGACGCCAAGCAATTGGACGATCCAGACGGCAAGGAGCGTCCCGTGGTCGAGAAGACCCCGTACTTCAACGAAGCCCTGGCTGTGGTGGTCGATTACATCGACCTGCTGCACAAGGGGAAAGTGGCGGTCACGAAGCCGTAAGGCGAAAACGACCGGACAACTTGACCAAGTCACAAATCCCAGTGACCGACCGAGGAGCCGCGAGCTTCTTGATTGGTCATTGGGATTTGGTCCTTGGTCATTAACTTCGTCACACCAGCGGTACCCGCAGCCCGTCGTACGCCACGCGCATCCCCGGCGGGAGTTCCGCTTCCGTCGCCACATGCTCCAGCTCGTGGCACAGGTGCGTGAAGAAAGTCTGCCGGGCGCCAATTCGCCGGGCCGCTTCGATCGCTTCCGCCAGGCTGAAGTGCGTCGGATGGGGCCTTGGCCGCAGGGCGTCGAGGATCAGCGTGTCGAGGCCGGAGAGCAGCGGCCAGCTCGCGTCGGGAATCCCGTTGGTGTCGGTGCAGTAGGCCACGTTGCCGACTCGAAAGCCGAACACGTTAAACCGCCCATGCAGCAGCGGGATGGGAGTCAGCGTGGCCCCCAGCACGTTAAACGGCCGTTCGTCGATGTGCCGGATCTCAAGCTGCGGCGCGGCGCCGACGTGCGTTGGCTCCTTGTCGCTGAACGCATAGTCGAACGAGTGCCGTACGCGGGCTTCCACTTCATCGTTGCAGTACAGCGGCAGCGGGTGCCCCAGGTAGATCGGAAACAGCCGCACGTCGTCCAGGCCGAACAGGTGATCGGCGTGCGAATGGGTGTACACCACGGCATGGATGATGCCGATCCGTTCCCGCAGCAACTGCGATCGCAGGTCGGGGGTGGTGTCGACCAGCAGGTTCCCCTCCGGCAGCCCCAGCACGATGCTGCTGCGGGTCCGATTGTTCCGCGGGTCGCTGCTGGCACACACCGCGCAGCCGCACCCTATGGCCGGCACGCCGACCGAGGTGCCACTGCCAAGAACGATCAATTGGCCGCGAATGTCAATGGTGTGGTGAGGCAATGGAGGTCGGAGGTCGGAAGGCGGATGTTTTGGTCAGAATGGCGTGTATGCAGTCGCGAGTCAGAGTTGGACGAAGTCGGACGGACTGAAGCGAGCAGAAAACGGCAATTTACCCCAACAAATGCACATATTTACCTCGCCGACCTCCGACTTCCGACCTCCGACCTTGCGCCCGAATCGCGGTTGACCGGTTTGCCCAATCGCTATAAACTTACTCGACAGAAGATGTTACGCAAAGCGGACCCGGCTGCGCGCACTTTGGCGCGGCCCGAGAGCCGCAGTTTTTGTTTTAGGCTCGCTCGGCTGCGCAAACTGCTGCGCGGCGGTGCGATTTACATGAACTCAACCGAGTGTTTTCACTCGCTACTTCCCGGCGGCTAATCTGATGGACATTTTGGAAGCGATCTGGGACACACTCAGCCGGATCTTCGGCGGCATGTTGCGCGGCTTTGAGCGCACCATCACCTCGATGTTCGGCTCGTCCAACGCCCGGCTGGTTAAAAGGTTACAACCCAAGGTCGACGCGATCAACGCGCTGGAAACGTCGTACCAGGCGATGAGCGACGAAGAACTGAAAGGTCTGGCGGATAAATTCCGCGCCCGGCTGGCCGCGGGCGAGACCCTCGACGACATCCTCATCGAAGCCTTCGCCGCCGT
>JAIOQB010000345.1 GCA_021413585.1 Planctomycetia bacterium | reverse complement strand
CAAACGCTGGCTACTGGGAACCCATCAGGGTGCCGTCTCGCCCCAGCACCTGGACTACTACCTCGACGAGTTCACTTTCCGCTTCAACCGCCGCACCTCGGCCTCACGCGGCCTGCTGTTCTACCGCCTCATGCAACAGGCAGCGGCGACGCCCACCACCTGCTACCACGCGATCATCGGCGGCTCGGACGCCGCCGCGTCCCAATAGAATCGTTCGGCCACAAGCTGTTGTACCCACTTGCGTCAAGTGGATACCCCGTTCATCGCAATACCTGACGTACGCCCCGAAGCCCATCGCGCTGGTGACGTGATGATCCAGCCCATCCAGCATCCAGTTGGCCAGCCATTGGCTGGTCAGATTGCCGATCGGCAGGCCCCGCCGGCGGGCAGCCGGGGCAAACAAGTCATCCCCGTCAAACCACTCGGCCACCGGCTCCTGCGCATTGGAATGGTCCACGATCATGTCCATCAGCGTCAGCACCGCCTGGTCCTTGATCAGCCGGCGGAACGCGGCCTTGAGAATCTCGTGGTCGATGCTGGGGAAGAACTTGCGGATGTCGCATTGGAGCGCGTAGCGATGGCGGCCCATGAGTTCCTGCAACCGATCCGCCGCCGCGTGCGTTCCCTTGTCCTTCCGGCAGGCATAGCTGTGCGGGTGAAAGTGCCGCTCCAGGATGGGCTCCAGCACGTTCATCAGGGCGTGATGAACCACGCGGTCGCGGTACGGGGCGGCCGAGATCATTCGCGGCTTGGGCCGGGTGATCCAGTGGGACCGGAAGCCGCCGGGGCGATAGCTGCCATCCATCAGTTCCCGCTGGAGGCGGACAAGCTGCCGCTCCTGCTCGAAGTTGAATCGCTGCACGGCCGGGTGGTCGCGCTTGTCGGTCTACGTACAGAGCCACGTGCTGCATCGAGTAATCGACCGTCTGTCGACCCACGCCGATCGCGATTGCCTGCACGCGTTACTGATGGAATCGTTGATTCGGCCGCAAATTGTTCTACACAACGCGGATTCGTTCTATGTCGAATGCCGTTGCGATGGCACCAGACGCCCGCAAACGTGTGATCAAGCACGGGCCACCGCCACGGCTGACTTTTCGCCAAGTGATCGATCACGTGCTGATGATCAGCCGGAAGGAGAGCGGCAAGCAGACGGCGCGGGATTACTTGTCCCGCCTTGTGCCGGCCATTGAGTACGCCGAGCAGCCAGAAGTTCGTCGTCGTTGGCCGTGGGTCGCGATGATCGACGGCAGCAGCGAGTTCGCACTGGGCCTGCGGGAGTTCTTGCTGTCGCGTACGGTCACGCGCAACGGCCACGCCGCATCCGAGCCGCGGCGCGTATCAGCGCGGCAAGTGCACAACATCCTGAGCACGACGGCGACGGCGCTGAACTTGGCCAAGCGCCCGGAACATAACCTTCTGTCCAGCGCTTTCGTAAACCCGCTCACGCGCAAGATCATCGGCGAACGTGCGCACCGGGATCCGCTGGCGCCGCCGAAGCTGCCCATGGACGTTCGCACCGCGATGGTCGGCGTCATGGACGCGTGGCAGCTGTCCACACTTTGCTGGCCGCTGGTCGAGCCTAACCGGCCGGACGAGTTGGCCGGCGTGCTGATCTCCGATGTCCATCGCGGCGCGCGCGAGATCGTTTTCGCGCCGCGGTGGGGCGGCGACGACGGTAACAAAGCGCATCAGGCGTTCCGCACGGTCTACCCAGAGCAGTTTGATCCGATCGTTGAGTTTCTAACCGGCGGCCGAACCGCCGGCCCGCTGCTGCGCCGCCGTACCGTAGCCGAGCAGCAGCGGCAGCCCGAGATCACGGTGAACTCGGAGGCGGAGTTGCAGCGAGAGTTCGATCGCATGCTGAATCATGCTCGGCCAGATGAAGTGCAATGCCTCCAGGATCGGAAACGGGTGTTCCGCCGGTTGCTGCGGCGACTTGGAGGTGCCGATGAGGATGACCTGGCCAAAGAGTTCCACCGCGCTCTGACGCTGGCTCGCCCCGACCTGAGCGTGCGATTCTACGACCTGCGTGGATCGGTGACGACGGATCTCAAGCGGGCGGGCGTGGAGGAGATCCTTCGGCGCTACACCACCGGCCATTCGGTGAACCGGAACATCATGGCCGAGTATGAGAGCCAGGATTTGCACGCAGATATGGAGCGCTATTTTCAATATATCGCGCCGCTGCTCACGGCGATCCAGCAGCGGGCCAAGGAACTCGGGATCTCAAGCGGTCGCACGGATGCGACGGCGTTCGCCGCTAAGGCGTAACCGTATGGTCCTCTTGTTGCCCGCCGAGGCGGGCGGAAAGGAGCCTCCTATGAGTGGCTCTATGTTTCGTGTCGGGATTCTCACTCGCACCTCAACACGGTGCGGCAGTCCTCAACAGCTTGAGGAATGCCGGAAGTTCGTCTCCGACCGACAGAACGATGGTTGGGCGCTGGCGAAGGCGTATGCCGATGCCGGCCCCGGCTCCCGTCAGGGTGATGCGATCGTCCAGCTGCTGCGGGATATAAAGTCCGGGTTGCTGGATGTGGTCGTGGTCAGCGACCTGACTCGGCTCGCCCGCTCGGCGGCCACCCTGCGGTCGATGATGCAAGCGTTGGAGGAGCAGAAAGTGCAGGTGGTCACGCTCGACTAGAGCTTGGCGCAGGTCGCGCAGGAGAAGTTGTTCATGATCACGGCGCTGATCACCTGCGTAAGTGGGCTTGGGTCCGCCGGACCTGTGGTGCTTGAACACCCGGGTTCGGCGGCCGAGCCGCATCTTGCTGACCGTTAAGTTTCCCAAGAGCACGATCGGCGTATATAATGAGTATGAGAGATCGTTGTCGTTGAGGAACACAATGTGTATGGCGCCGGTGATAATCTCCCGCATGGTGGTGCACGATTGGTGCACCGATGGTGCACACGGCGCCAGCAGTGGGGGCAAAGCCATTGGTCTCCAGCGGTTTCGGCGCCGTCCAGAAACATCTGGTTTTTCAGGGGTTTTCGCACCAGGCGGGGGTCATCGGTCAGCGCGCGCGGTGAGCGGTGGGGCGGTCGGGACCAGAATCCCCGTCTCTCCGCTAACAGCGAAGAGCCCTGAGGAGTCAAGGGCTTTTCGCTGTTCTTGTTGCCCGCTTCGCATCATCGTTGGTCCAGTCCCGTCCAGCGGCCTCCCGCTCAAATCGAAATGAAACGCGAGTAGGCCGCCGATATTCTCGCCGCACCGGCCGGCGCATAGGTGAATCACCTATGCACCGCCGCAGCGACCTTCTGCCCGTTCTTGCCGTGGTAGCTTTGACGTGGTTCCTCGGCCGGACTTGCTTCAAACGTTCCCGACAGGAGTCGAACACCCCACCGATTCAGACAGGAAAACACCAAAACCGACCGGCCGGCAACGCGCAGGACAGCGCGCTCCCCGACCGGACAGCGCAGATTGACCCGGACCTGGCCGAGGTGGTGGAGGGCTGGCCGACATTGCCGGCGACGATCCGGGCGGCGATTGTGGGGCTGGTGAAGGCCAGCGGGGGGAAGGCATGAGACACGGACCCCGCCAGCAGGCCCAGGACCGCGCAGGATCGACGATCCGCCAGCGGGGGCGGTATCGGGCCGGGGGCGGGCGCAGGCCCGCACAATGCGGCGGTGGGCTGGTGGTGGATGAACTGTTGCCGGTGAACCGATGGCGCGTGCCAGCGGGGCCGGCGGTACAATGAACGGGAACGGCGGGCTTGATCTCCCGCCGACGGTTCGGGCGCGATCGTGGCGTTTCACCTGCGCTACATCGCCCCGGACCTTGCCCAGAAATCAGGTGAACAGTGGACGCGGATACGAAACTGCGGGAATTGCTGGCGGTGGGGGAACACTTCAAGGCCCAGGCCCAGGCGGGCAAGCGGATTGACCCCGAAGGCGTGCGGGCGCTTCGGCTGGCGATGCTGGCATATTGCCGACTGGATGCCCTGGCCGACACGCTGACAACGGCGCAGGCCAATAGGCTGATGCAGGCCGGGCGGCTGTTGAGGCCCGCACTCACGGCGCTGGCGAGCTTGGAAGGCATCGACGCCGAGCAACTAATGGCGCAGGCCACAAAGGGCGATAGCGCGGCGTGGAGCAAGTGGGCGGCGCTGGCCATGATCGAGGGTGAGCCGGCGAAGGCGGACGGCGAGGCCCAGGCCGACGGGCGCGGCAGTACTTTGTTTGATGCGTGCCAGCAATTCATGCGGGCGTTGTCCGATATAGAACGAGCGGTGACGAAAACCTATTTTGCCAATACGCCCCTGCGGGTTGGTGAGCGCGCCTCGGTGGCCGCGATTGCCGGGCGGGTGGATCGGTGGGGGCGGCCGCTGTTAGCTTTCGCCAAGGAATGTGAGGGTGAGAACGGCATTACCCGCAAACATTTCGAGGACATAATCATGGCCATGCTGATGGCAAAAGCATGGGAATCGACGGTTTGCAGCGGCGAGCCAATGCGCCGGCATCCGAAAGTACTACCGCGATATCAAAGGGAGATTGCGGCTGCACTCAAATCCGCCCGCAAGCTGCAATCGGTTGGTGCTGCATTGGAGGGATTGAAGGCCAGCGCGACCCCAACCAAAGCGGCGACCCCGGCCGCGCCGATCGCGCCCAATGCAAAGCGGCGGTGGACCCAGGCCGAAGTTGACGCCGAACTGCGGACGATCCGCCGTGAGTCGGGATACCGCACCATCCGCGAGGCGGTTGAGGCCGGGAAGCCGGGGGCCAAGAAACAAGCGCCCAAGTTGTACGGCCGCAACGCGCTGGCGAAGCGGATCGGGTGCGCGGACGGGGCCGTGAGCGCTTCCCCCGAATGGCCAAAGATCGCGGATGAGTTGAGAATCCCGCGCCCGAGCGGCAAGAGGGGGCCGTCGCGTATGCGGATCGGTGCGGCCATCGCCCAGGAACGGGCGGCGGTTGACGATGGCGATACCACCGGGGCGGACGTGGAACGCCGCGAAACTTTGCGGATCATCCGGGCCGCGCTCAAGGGAAACGAGCTTGAGGCGGTAGAGCGGCGGCTTGAGGCCGGGGATACGACCGACGAAGACGCCCGCGCCATCGCCGACGCAATTTCGGGGCGGCACGCCGACTAAAGCTTGACCACCCCTGCGCGGTCACAATCCCAAAATTCGCGCATTCCCCCACAAAATCAACGCTTTCCCAACTGGTCAAATGACCGCGCCTTCCCCTGTTGTGGCCGTTTTTGTGACGGCCATCAATCACGGAGGCCCGTATGGCGACGTAGCCAAGATCATCGGCCGGGGGGTGAGGCCGCAAGATATCACCGGGCTTTTCTACGCCCAGCGATTGCGGGATGACCTTTGCCCGATAGTCGGCGGCCGGCGACTCATCCCCGTGGATTACATCGACATCATCCGCATGGAGCTGCGCCGGGCTGGGAAGCTGCCGGCAATCGAGGGGGTGAAGCATGACCGCTGATTTTCCCCAGGCCGAGCGCTTGCTCTTGACCCCCGATGAGGCTGCGGCGACTTGCGGACTCTGCCCCAAAACCTTGCGGCTGGCGGTTCTGCGCGGCGAGCTGCGCGCCGTTCAGATTGGCCGGCGCTGCGTTCGGTTTTCGCCCCAGGATTTGCGGGCGTGGATTGAAACGCTAAAGGCCCAGGGGGTGAAGGCGTGAAGCCGGATGAACGGCCAAAATCTCCCGGCGGGATGCATCGGGCAACCAAGCGCCTGATGGACTTCGCTAAGAATCAATATCGGTTTTCGCCTTGTGAGCGCGCGGTGCTGGTGCTGCTGCTGGCCTTCGCTAATGCGTTCGATATCGCATGGCCGTCCCTTCGGCTGATGGCCGCGGCAATGGGCCACGCCGACACCCGGCGCGTCAAGCGGACACTGAAGGCGCTGCGCGTCAAGGGGGTGGTCGAGATCGCCAAGCGCGGCGGCGGTCGTGGGCATCCTACGCAATGGCGGATCATCATGGAAAAGGGGGCCACCGTGACCCCCGTTTCACGGCGACAAAGGGGGGCCACCGTAGACCAGCAAAAGGGGGCCACCGTGGGCGCGCAAAAGGGGGCCACCGTAGACCACATTGAACGTATCAGTATGAACATACCACCAATCAACAGTGGGGCTGTTGGTGGTGGTGAAGGTGGGGGAGGGGCGGAAAAGGCGGCGGACCCGCTGGCCGTGGAGCTTCGGGCGCTTGGCATCCGCATGTCGACCGATGAAGTCCGCCGGCACTTCCCGGACCTATGCCCTATCGAGCTTCGCCTGGCGTTCATCGACGCCGTGAAGATGGGGGCCAATTCCCCCGCGGCGGTCGTGGCATCGGCCATCCGCAATGAACACCTTGAGCGCCGGAAGCTGATTACCACCGAGCAGGCCGCGAAGCTGGCCAATAGCAACCACGTTGAGCAGATCGCGGGCCGAGCGGTCATTGATGTTCTCAAATGGAACGGCAGCGGACTTTTCTTTCCCCAAGGCTGCACCGTCCGGCCGAACGAGTTGACGCCGGATGCCTTCGAGCTTTCGCCAGAACTGCCCAAGGCGACGCCCACGACAACCGGAAGGGCGGCATGCGCATGAAGGCCGAGCAATTCACAATCACGATTGAAGCCGACGGCGAAGGGCAGCCGGTGGAACTGAGATTGCGCCGGCTACTGAAAATCGCATTGCGATCCTGTCACCTTCGATGCGTGGATATCAGACAACAAACCGCCCCGACGGGTTCGGAGTGTTCCGAGCCACAACGGGCGACACCGAACCGGGCGGCGCGATACCGCTACATGGGGGGCAGGCCATGAATAACCACGATTCTGATTTTTTCGACGGCCGGCCGAGCAATCGGCCGGGCTTCGGTGGCGACAAGCCGGGAGTGTCGAGGCGGTGTAAGCGCGAGTGTTTCGCGCTTGCGTTCTCGCGGACTACGGGCGCAGTCCACGCCGAACCCCGGCGCGCCCATTTTCTCACCAACAAACGGCGACACGCGCGGCCGACAACAGCGCGGAAAACGAACGGCCGGCAGAGACCGGCGAAGGATCGTTATGACTGACGTACCGAACGTGGCCGGCGAACTGCTGGCCAAACTTGACGCGGAGCTTGCGGCAATCGCCGAAGCAACGGGCAACCGGCCGCTGAGCATCGCGGGCCGGCCATCCATCGCGGCGGAGCTGGCCAAGCGCATCGGCCAACACAACGCGGCGGTGCAGGCTTGGCAGGCCCAAGGTGAAGCCGTCAAAGCGGCAATCGGCAAGCTGGCCGACTTGGACGCCAAGGGCGGCGCAATCATCGACGGCGCGGCAAAGCTGAAA
>JAIOQB010000322.1 GCA_021413585.1 Planctomycetia bacterium | reverse complement strand
TCCAGGCTTTCGATCGCCATGTTCACGCCCGCGCAGAATCCGCGGGGGGCGGCTAGTAGTACTTTCATGGCGATTCGGACGCGGGTCCGTGATTGATGGTTCCACTGACTATATCCACACGCTTCCCTATTCAAACCGCATCATAACCCGCCCCGCAACCAGCGAACAGGTGAGCGGTTCGGCACTAGCCGCCGGTCCCATCGTTCGGCATGGCCCCACGGGGACCGGTGGCTAGCGCCATTCCGCTCACCCAGGTACCGCCCGGCTGGCGGAACCTACTGGCGCGTTCCCAGCACTTCCGCGTTGCCGCGCGTCACGACCGGCTGGCGGTCCAACCCGTGCAACCGCATCAGCCAGTAGGCGGCGAGGTAGTCAATTGCCGCCACGTGCTTGTTCGTCGCCGCGCCGCTGCGGGTGAAGCGCAGCGTCGGGTCGGCTTTCCAATGAAAGTCGTCGGGCTGCTGGACGTCGACCCATTGGGGGCTGTCGGTAAGCTGGCTTTGTCCTTCGACGCGGAACCGGTCGAGCGAGAACCGCCGCAGTTGCTCGACGCCATCCACCAGGCCGCGCGTCAGTTGCGCGCTGACCTCGGCCCGGTCGGACTTGTCGATGATCATCTCGAACCGCGTGGGGTCGCCGAGCATGCCGGCGTACATAAAGTTGCACAACGCGTTGCGGTCGGTCGCGCTTTTGCGCATCGTCCAGAATAGCGTCTGCCCCATGCGATACATGAAGACCGAATCGAGAGGGCGGTTGTCCAGCCGGGCTCGCTCCATCTCCAGCGCCAGGCTGTGATACGCGGCCCACATCAGGTGGAACCGGTCATTCGCTCCTTTGACCAGTGGATTCGCCCCGACGCGCTGTGGCCGGATCAGGCTTTTCCATGGGTCGGCATAATACGCATGATGCTTGGCCCGCAGGAAATAGAACTGGTGCTCGATCGAGCCCTTTTGCCCCGTGTCGCTGGGAGGGTATTGCTCGCCGAGAGCGACAATCAAATACGCCACTTGGGCGTTGAACGGAATGCCGACGGTGGAGACGATTGGTGTCAGGTCGCCGTAGGTGGTCGGGCGGCCGTCGGGGCCGGTGATATGATAATTGTTGTCGAGCACATGCATCACCAGGTCGTCTGCCTGCCGCCGGCTGCCGGTTTGCACTTCCACCGGCAGCGAGGGTGCGGCGTACATCATCAGCGAGGCGAAGCCGCCGGCGAGCTGGTTGTACGTGCCGCGGGCCGGATCGCCTACCCAGGCCCAGCGGCGGCCGTCGGGGAACGAGTATTCGTGGGCGCCGAACTTCTCCAGCGACTTGTCGGCGATCTGATCGATGCTGGCCACGCTACGGGCATAGCAACCCGCCTTGCCGGTCACCTCGGAGTAGAACGCCAGCCCGCGCAGCAGCACGGCGATCCGCTCAAGCGTTTGCGGGTCGCGCGTGACGGCGTACTTCCAGCACAGCGCACTGAGCAGCGTGCCGTTCCAGGTGCTGGTGTCGCTGTCCAACGGCAGCGTGGGGCGAACGCCGATCTGGTTCGGCAATTCCGCCACGTTGGCGATCTGCCCCTCCGGCGAGAGGTTGTAGCGCCACATCGCCCATTCGAGAAACTCGGCCTTCTCCTCGAGCGGCACACGGCGATAGTCGCCGCCATAACGGGCCAGCACCGTGCCCGCGGCGCGGCGGAGGCTGGCGACGGTGAAGTCGTCTTCGCGCGTGGGCAGCGGCTGGGGCGCGATGTTAGCGGGCTGCCCTGGGATAGCGGGCTGCAAGGGCCCACTGATAAGGCGCGGCGGTTCGGCGATTGATCCAGGGGGCATCGGTTCCGGCGGCGGGGCGGATTCGGTCGAGGTGTCGAAGTTGAAACCGTCGGACGAGGATGGATCGGAGGCCGGCAACAGCGGCGGCGCGACGGACGGCGCTTGGGCCGAAGCTTTGGGCACCGCGAGCCAACCTAGCCAGCATGCGGCGAGCGCGACAAGCCACAGCCGTGCGGCCAGTTTGATATTCATATTCCCCCTCCGTGGTTAACTACTGCTTGCTCTTATCGTGCCTTGCCGACGGCTGACAGCCGACAGCCTCATTACGCCCCGCCTAACTTGATCCTTCTCCGCAACGGCACCAAATGATCCACCAACTGATCGATGTACTTGGCTAGCCGGTCGGTCGCCACCAGATCTTGCTCCTTTTCGGTCCACAGCTTGCCGAAGCCGGAGGGCTGATTCAGCGCGATGCCGGCCAGCGCACCGATCTTGCCGGCCAGCGTGTTGCTCTTGCGAAGGTGACTGACGGCTTGCGGCTCGCGCTGGTCGAGGGCGTGGCGGATGACGCCGAGCGAAACGCACGGCACTTGCTGCCGGCGGGAGACTTCCGCGGCGGCCCACGTTTGGCGGTCGGTTGCCAAGGCGCTAAGTCTCTTTCCAATGGCGAGTCGGGCCGCGGCATCGCTGCCAGGCGAGGCGATGCTTGCTACCCGGCCGACGTGCCAGCCTTTATCGACCAGCAAACCGGAGGGCAAGTCGAGCGACTGCGTGGTGCCATCGTCGCGGACGAGACTGTTCGCCAGCACGGCATCTCCTTGAGTTAGTTGAGGCAACAATGCCGTGGCGAACCCGGCAACCACGACCCATTGCGGCCGGTGCCCTGCCAGGATCGCTTCGGTGGCGTCGGCGACGGTCTCCGGCGCGTCGCCAGCAACGACCACCGCCACGCGGCGGCCACTGAGGCCACCCTCGTGAACGCGCAGTCGGCCGGCTTCAGTGGTGAGCATGCCGTCGAGCCGATCGACGAGCCCGCCCGCTTCCTGCGGCGTGCTAACGATCACCGCCAGATGGCTGGAGGGGAACTCTTCGCTGCTGAGCAGTTCGGTATCGGCAGCGGCCTGATCCTTCGCAGCCCCCGACATCGCCGCGCGCAGCCGCGCTTCGGCCGTGCGAAGGAGCCAATCGCGAAGGTACGTTTGCCACACCATGGAAGCGGCCCAGGAGACAGTTGATTTGTCTGTCTAATATACGCGCAATCGGCAAGTGCGGGACTACCGATTTCGCGGCGGGCGATTGGTGAAAACCACTGTAGTGCTAGCGTGGGGCCATGTGCCAGGGCGCCGACCTCGAAAATCGTCTCTTGCCCGGAATCGCAGATCGCCTTGTAAGATGACCCGGGCCATGATCTGCGGTTATAACAAGACCATGGACCAACCCACCCCAGTCCCAAGATCCCGCCGCCGCTGGTTTCAATACAGCCTGCGGACGCTGCTGGTGTTCGTCCTGGTGGCGAGCGTTGGGTGCGGGTGCTTGGCCAATCAGGCGCGGCGGGAACGAGAGGCGATTGCTTGGGTTGAGAAGATGGGAGGTTATGTCGGCTATGACCATGAAGCACAAAACTGGTGGCGAAAGCTGCTTCGATTTCCTGAACCTGTGTTTATGGTCAACATTTACGGCAAGAAAGTGAATGATCTGTCGCCTTTGGCTGAATTGAATGATCTGGAACAACTCCGTCTCAGTAGCACGAACGTGAGTGATTTATCACCTTTGGCTGGATTGAAGAACTTGTACGAGGTCGATCTTGATGAAACGAAGGTGAGTGATCTGTCGCCCTTGGCTGGATTGAAGAGTTTGGAACGGATCCATCTCGATTACACAAAGGTCGGCGATCTGTCACCTTTGGCTGGATTAAAGAAACTGTTTGACCTCAGTCTTGTGAAGGCAGAAGTGACCGAGGAACAGGTGCAGCGGCTCCACAAAGCATTGCCAAAGTGCAAGATTTTCCGTTAAAGCGTGTCTTGCCATGACCGAGCAGCCTTCCAACCCGAAACTCATACGTCGCTGGTATCAGTTTCGCCTGCGGACTTTGTTGATCGTCACGACAATCATCGCCGGTTTGCTCGGCTGGTGGTCCTACAAGGCACGACAGCAACGAGAGGCGGTGGCGGCGTTGAGCAAAATCACGCCTCGCTTCTCTTACAAACACGAACTGCGATGGCCAGTTTGGTTTTTGCAGCACTTTGACCGGGATTATTTTTTGAGTGTGCAGGAGATCGAGTTAGTCGGCACAAAGGTCACGGACGCTGATTTGAGGCACCTCAGAAAGTTGACCTCTCTTCAAGGTCTATACCTTGGCCACACGAACATCACCGACGCTGGCCTAGAGCACATCGAGAGTCTGGTCGAACTGGAAAGCCTGAGCCTTGAGAATACTCCAATCACAGACGCTGGACTAAAACGACTTCAGGGTTTGAGCGCCCTAAAAACGCTGATCCTAAGTAAAACGAAAGTCACAGACGCCGGCCTGGAACACCTCAAGAACCTGACTGCCCTGCAATCGCTCGACCTTCGCGAAACGAACGTCACCGATGCTGGACTGGACCATCTTATGGGTCTGACCTCCCTCCAAGATCTCGACCTCCGCCAAACGCACGTCACAGACGCTGGCGAGGAACGGCTGCAAAAGGCGCTGCCGTATTGCACGATTGAACCGTGACTCACCATGACCGACCAACCAACCACCCCCAAACCCAAACGCCGCTGGTATCAGTACCGCCTGCGGACGTTGTTGATCGTCACAACGATCATCGCCATTGCACTCGGCTGGTGGTCGTACAGGGCACGGCAGCAGCGAGAGGCGGTGGCGATTCTTAAAGGAGGGGATGGCGTCGTTCGCCATGACTTCCACCTACCTTGGACGGGCAAGATGAACAACCCGCCACAGTGGCCGCAATGGTTGGAAAACAAGGTTAGTTGTGATTACTTCGAATCTGTGATTCTGCTTTTCTGTAGCCCTGAAGTTACGGATGCCAGCCTGGAGAAAATCGAGTGTTTAACGGCGTTGCAAGAACTCTCGCTCAAAGGAGCGAAAGTCACCGACGCCGGACTAGAGCACCTCAATGGACTCACGTCCCTGCGATCGCTCAATCTCGGCCGAACGCAAGTTACCGATGCGGGCCTGGAGCACCTTAACGGTATCACGTCCCTGCAATTGCTGTATCTCAACGATACGCAAGTCACCGACGCTGGCGTAGCGCGGCTGCATAAGGCATTGCCTAACTGCTCTATCGTGCGGTGACGGCCGCCCGCCCCCATTGCTGGTTCGACAATACGGTTCGGCGGCGTGCTATTGCGCACATCACGCTGCCGGGCCGTACTCCTCGGCGGGAAGCCGGCAGAGTCGGGGACGAAACGGGGGTGGGGCAGTAGTGGCAGTGGTCGATGTCACATTGCCGCTCCCCTCCCCTTCTGCCCAGCGACACAAAGCACGCAGCGGCGCGGTGATCTCATGCAGGATCGCGCACGGCGCGAAGTCAGCGGCAGAATCCCGGTCAGAAGTTGCCACGGCCCAACTGCCGATGCGCAGCTGCGCGGCGAGCAGCCACTGCACGCCGCGGACCAACGGTTCGGAGTTGCCGCAACCGGCGGCGAGCAGGCCTAGCACCGCCCGGGCGGTATCGCACGCGGTGACTGGACCTTCGCCGGATGTCAGTGGTCCGTTGATCGATGGCGTCGCGTCCCCCCAGCCGCCGCACGGTTGCTGGTGCGACAACAGCCAATGCACACCCGCCGCGACGGCTTCTTCGTTCGATATATCAGGGACGGCTGCTTCGGCGGCGGCGAGTGCTTCCACCACGCGCGAGGTCGCGGCGATCGCGCCGGATTGATCGTGCCAACTGCCATCGGGCCGCTGCTGCCGGATCAACCAATCAGCACCGCGACGGATGGCCGGTTCGGCGATCGTCAGGTTTCCTTCCGCGAGGGCCTTTACGGCGTCGGCCGTGGACCTCACGCCAACACCAGCAGCTGAGTTCTTCTTCGCCACCGATTCGAGTTCGCTCCAAGAGCCGTCGGCCCGCTGCGCCGCGACCAGCCGCGCCGTCAGTCGCTCGATCATCGCCGCCCGCTCGCCGCTGCCGGGTCGAATGGACTCCGGTTCCATCGCGGCGGCGTCGGAATTGTTATCGGTATCA
Organism: Planctomycetia bacterium; assembly: GCA_021413585.1. GTDB lineage: Bacteria > Planctomycetota > Planctomycetia > Pirellulales > UBA7805 > JAIOPX01. Next base: position 4,972 of record JAIOQB010000322.1, on the reverse strand, counting down.
CTCTCAAAATCCTCGTCGAAATCTTCACCGACGATTTGCAGTGCCGGCGGAAGCGGGTTGTCGCGGCGGATGCGGCGCTGGTCTTGCTGCCGCATCGTCGTCCAGGCTGCGAGCTGGGCGGACATTTCGCTGACTGAGTGGGCCGGCTGATCCGCCAGCCACGCGGCGGCCGATTGCAGGCTGACATGCTCGGCATCGAGGCCGCTGTGCCAGAGCGCAGTCGTCGCCAACGCGGTTTCTTTTGACGTTTCCACACGATCCGACACCGTGAGCGTTTCGCCATCGCTCGAGAGCAGCGGCGGCAGGTATTCATCGACGCGCGTGCGGGCGGGTGTGCCCGCCACATGACCCAGGGCTTCTAGCGCGATCGTGGTCCAGGCCAGCTCGTTGAACGTCGGGTGTTTTGCACCGGGCCAGCAATCGATCGTGGAGAGCAACTCGCGCCGCGCGGCGGCCAGGGCCCAACGTCGCAGCGGACGTAGCGGCCAGCGGCGAATTCCTGTCCGCAGGACCGACTTCACCGTGCGGCGCGGCAGCGACCATTGCTCGGGCGACGTCAGGAACAATTCCCGCACTCCAACGTGCCGCGGCACATGACGCCGGACGCCAAGCGCCGCCACCAGCGACCGGGTGTGCAGCGTGGGATCGTCCCGACGATCCGCGGCGAGGGCACGACCCGGACAGGCCGGCGGCAACAGATACTGTTCGATGCTGGGAGTCGCGGCGACGTGATGCGGGATCTGCCCAAACAGCGCCAGCCAACTGCGGGCGGCACTGTCGATTTGCCCTGCACCGCCGTGCGACAGAATGACGCGGCGGGCACACGCCAGCGGTTCGCTGGCGGGCGCATGGCCGGAGAGCTTGAGCGCGAAATACGCGAGCACGCTGGTGCTGAGGCAAAACCTTGCGCCGGCCGGGCCGGGCCAGCCACCGTCGGCTTGTTGCCACTCGAGCAGCCGGCGCCCGGCGGCGCGAATGTCTTGATCGTCTCCGTCGGACAGGAAAGCACGCAGCAGAATGAACGCGGCTTGAGCGGCAGCCGAGCCAATGGCCCCGCCGCAGATCTCGCCCGATGGTTGTTGCTGTTCAATGAGCGCCTGCCGGGCGCGGCCGATCGCGCGGCGCAGCGGCGCGTCGAACTCTTGATCGGTGACCAGCCGCAGCGTGGCGGAGTGAGAGCGAACTAACTCCAAAGCGTGAGTTGATTCCGCTGGATGGAACAGCTCAACGGGATGGGACAATTCAACAGAGTCGTCCGCGTCGTCCGCCCAGAGGCGAACGGATTGTGTCCGGTGCATCAGTGGTCTTCCTTGACCTGTGGCATCGTAGAAGCTGAAGCGAAGCGTTTCGCGACCGTGGGAACCGGCCGCGACGGCATCCTGCCTGCTCGCGAGAGGAAAGCTTATGCCATCGGTGCGCTCGTTTACAAGACCAGATGACCAAGTCGCGTGCTAGCACGAGTCCGTAGGGTGGGTCGCAGACCCACCATGAACTTGAGTCTTGCTTCGACCCACCCTACTTGTTGTAGCGACCTGTCTTTTGTTCACACAGGCAGCGTGATCGTGAACTGGGCCCCCTGCCCTGGCGTGCTTTCCACGTCGATGCGGCCGCCGTGGTTGGTGACGATGCGCCAGCACTTCGACAGGCCGAAGCCGAGGCCGCGGCCTGCCTCGCGCCCGGAGAAAAACGGATCGAACAGATGCCGGCGCACGTCGGGCGTGATGCCCGGGCCGTCGTCGCGGACCACGATCTGAGCCGCCGGCTGCGGTGGCGAAGCGGTTTGATCGACGCGGCGCACCGTCACCTGAACATGGCCGTTGCCGCCGATCGCGTCGAGCGCGTTGATGCAGATCGCGCGGAGCGCGACGAGCATCTGGCCGGCGTCCGCCTGCGCGACAACGCTGCCGGCGCCAGCATCGTCCGAGTCTACGGCCAGAGCCAGCTCGATATTCCGCTCGGCGGCCGACTCGCGCAGTTCGCTCAGCACGTCGCGGGCCACTTGGGCCAGATCGACTTCCGTCCGCACCGGCTCCGGCGGACGGGCGAAGAGCATCATGTCGGCGATCATCTCGTGGGCGCGGAACGCCTGGGCGTTGATCTTGGCCAGCGTGCGGCGGCGCTCGGGGTCGGCTTCGTCGCGCAGCAGCAACTGGGCCCGGCCCGCGATGCTACCCAGCGGATTGTTGATCTCATGCCCTGCCCCGGCCGCCAGTTTGTACAGAGCGTGCAGCTTTTCGGCCTCGAGCATGCGATCGAACCGCTGCTCCAGGGCGCTGAGCCGCGCCATGCGATGGGCGATCTCCGGCAGCAGATCGGCCGTGGGAGATACTGCCTGCCAGTGGCGGCGAGCGGCGGTGGGTGCCTGGGGCAACGCCCCAGAATCGTGAGACGTTCCAGCCACCCCCGAATCGTGGGACGCAAGCCAAGCTGGTATCGCCGCAGTCAATTCGTCAGCCGTCAGCGGCCGACCCACAGCCATCGCCAGCCACTGGTCGGCATTGTGAAGCAAGCCTTGCAGATCATTCGATCCGGACTGGGCGGCCGCCGCGCTGGCTTCGGCAAGATCAGCGCAGCGAACCGGATCGAACGGCGTTTGCTGGAGATGTTCATCCGCGCGCGCAGCGGGCCACACGAGCCACTCGGCCAACCGCAAACTTAGCAACTCGCTTAGCTCCTCAAGCGTGACGGGAGCCACAGCGTCCGCGCGACAGATTGCCCATAGGGCCAATGCCGGATCGACGCGCAGCGCTTCCAGCGCGGCGCGCTGCGCCGCCGCCCGATCTGCTGAGACCAGGACGCGCAGCAACATATCGGCCGAGGCATCGCACAGCGGCAGGCCGACGCTTAGCTCACCGCGGGCGACTTCGGGGAGGCGTTGCATCATTGTACCCCTCACGCTCCGCGTGAGGTTCTTCAACACGCATCACGCTGAAGCGCAATGGGTAGCGTTTTTTGCATCACGCGGAGCGTGATGGGTACTATACGACGCCGCGCGCAAGGGCAGCAAACTGCCCATGGCACCCTAAATGCCCATGGCATCTTAAAATGATGCGCTGACGCAACACCCAGCGAGGACGCGCGTTCCGGCGACGCGTCGCATCGATTACTTAAGCCTACTTACGTCGTCGCGGTCGTCTCGATATCCAACAGGTTGCAGATCCGATCGATCAGCCGGTCCACTTCAAACGGCTTGCGCATGAAGTCGTTGGCGCCGGCCGCTTTTAGCTCGTCGATCTTGTCTTCCTCAACCATGCCCGAGATGCAGACGATCTTCACGCTGTCCATCGCCTTGTCGCTGCGGACGCGTTGACAGACCTCTTTGCCGTTGATGTCCGGCAACATGACATCGAGCACGATCAAGTCGGGCTGATAGTCCTTGACCATCATGCCCGCGTCGAACCCGTTGTTCACCGAGCGGACCTCGAATCGGCCGTCCCGATCCAAGACGTCGGTGATCAGCTCGACCAATTCGACGTCGTCGTCGACCACCAGGATCTTCCGCTTGCCGCTTTCCAGGGCGTCGGTTGGGATTCCATTGTCGCGCATGAAGTGGAAGAGTTGCTCGCGCGGAATCCGCCGAAACCGGCTGCCAGGCACCCTGAATCCCTTCAGTTGCCCCGAATCGAAGCACCTGATGATGGTTTGCTGGCTGACCTTACAAATTTTCGCCGCTTCTCCGGTCGTAAAGACTGTTTTCATACGATGTAACACCCTCCCTAGCCATGATCAATCAGGCTAGACAAGCGGCACCTGCGGATGAAACTTGCCCTCTTAGCAAGACCCGCGCAAGTACCTGGTCCTCCGTGTTCGCTAGATGAGACTCTAGCCCAGCAGCACTATCCTGAGTCAGCGACCTGAGCCCCACAGGGCATCCAGTCCGTTGGCGCTCCCAGGATTGCCGAGATTGCCAGTGCCGCCGAATTATATCTACTACCCTGGACGCGTCAATATCGATCTGACTACCGCAAACTTCGCATTTAACAGGGGTTATAATTCGACCTCACTTCTCCAAATCTCCGGCGCCTGCCGAACGGTTTGTTCTACGACGAGTCGTGGCGCGCGTTCGCCAATTCCCATCAGCAGCGTTAGATATCACGTTAATCACCGCGTGAGATCACGTTTTTTATGCCATGAAGAATTTCGATAGCCGCTACTGTTGAGTAACTGCGCGGTGCGGATTGGTTGTCGAGACAATATCTCAATTCAATCGACGGATCGACGGTCGGAAGCTTCCCTGTCTACCCAGTTCGCCGCGCCGAGTGTGCCGCGCGATCGGCAGTAGATCATTGCCGAGCGATGCGTGCGGGTAGCCACATTTGGCCAACTTGGTGGGACAGTTTTGTCGGCCATCCCGACGGCCAAGCTGCGACCCAAGTTGTTTTGAACCACAGAGGCACAGAGACACAGAGAAAAATGTCGAATGCCTAAGCTCGAATGACTAAGGAATGTCGAAGCACGAAATCCGAAAGGCTATTCGTCATTGGGACTTCGTGCTTCCTTCGTCATTGGGATTTAGACATTAGACATTAAGCTTCCGTCTCTGTGTCTCTGTGCCTCTGTGGTTCAAACTTAACCTGGTTGCTAAGCAGTGGGCTGGCGCGGGCCGCCGCGTTCCAGGTGGACCAGCAGCAGGGCAATGTCGGCCGGCGTGATGCCGCTGATCCGGCCGGCTTGCGCGAGCGTGATGGGGCGGATGTGGGAGAGCTTTTGTCGCGCTTCGTTGCGCATCGAGCCGACCGTGGCGTAATCAAAGTCGACGGGGATCGTTTTTTCAGAGAGCCGCCGCTGCCGGGCCACTTCGATATGTTGACGCTCCACATAGCCGGCATACTTAATGTCGTACGTCACCTGGCGGGCGACGTCTTGCGAAGTCGCTTCGAGTTCGCCCAGCCGCTCGATCGCCTCGGGCCAACCGAACTCCGGGCGGCGCAACATCGTGGCGAGCGTCGTGCCGTCTGCCATGCGGTGCGTG
>JAIOQB010000141.1 GCA_021413585.1 Planctomycetia bacterium | reverse complement strand
GGCCGCCGCAGATTAGTCGAGCCCCCGCCGCCACGCTCGCCTGCACCTGCCGGTCCAGGTCGTCCACCAGATCGCGCCGCGCCAGGGGCCCCACGTCGTTGGCCCGGTCGAGAGGGTTGCCGACCTTCAATCGCCCCATCGCGGCGGCCAGCGCCTGCTCGAACTCTTTGGCGATCGACTGCTCGACGATGAACCGCTTGGCGGCGATGCAGCTTTGGCCGTTGTTGATCGTGCGCGCGGTGGCGGCCGCTTTGGCCGTTGCCTCGATGTCAGCGTCGGCCAGCACGATGAAGGGATCGGAGCCGCCAAGTTCCAGCACGGTCTTTTTGAGTTCGTGCCCCGCCGCGGCGGCGATCGACATCCCGGCCGCTTCACTGCCAGTGAGCGTGACGCCGCGGATCGCCGGATGGGCAATCACCTCCGCGACGCGACTGGATGGAATCAACAGGGCCGAGAAAATCCCGTCCGGCAGCCCCGCGTCGCGGAACACTTCCTCGATCGCCAGCGCACAGCCGCAGACGTTGGAAGCGTGCTTTCGTGGCGGATGTAGCTCTTCGCCGCATCGCTGGCGACCGGCCGCGGCGCCAGGATGGCCGCCGCGCGTTCGGCGTAGTAGTCGCACACCCAGGCGCACTTGTCGACCTCAGCCTCGGCCGCCGCAATCGGCTTGCCCATTTCGGTGGTCATGAGCCGAGCGAGCGTTTCGCGCCGCTCACGCAGCAAACCCGCCACGCGATGCAGCTTCTCCGCTCGCTCAGCAATCGGCGTCGCCCGCCATGCGATGAACTGCTCCGCCGCCCGCTCGACGCGGCGGCGGACCTCGGCCGGGTCCATTTCTGGGTATTCGGCGATGAGCTGCTCGGTGGCCGGATTGATCGATTTCATGCGGAGCGCGGCCTGGGAGGAAGCGGGCTCAACGCATTGTAGCCGATTCCGCGGCTCCCTCACCCGGTGGGAGAGGGTATTCGCCTACCCCCAGCGCTTCGCAACCTGCTGCTTCATGAACGCCAGGGCGTCGCGGGCCAACTGCTCTTCGCTCTGGAACATTCTGCGCCAGATTTTCGTGGCCGCGGCGATCTCGGGCAAGGCCAATCCAAACGCCTCGACGGTCATCCAGCCGTCATACTTCACCTTATGCAGGGCGTCGAACGTTTCGTCCCAGCGGATATCCCCCGCGCCCGGCGTGCTGCGGTCGTTTTCCGAGATGTGAACGTGCGCCAATACGTCGGCACAGTCGTTGATCGCTGCGGCGATATTTTTCTCTTCGATGTTGGCGTGGAACGTGTCGTACATCAGCCGGCAGCGGGGATGGTTCACCTCCCGGACAAACCGGGCGCCGTCGCCGTGCGAATTGAGCAAGTAGGTTTCAAACCGATTGAGCGGCTCGACCCCCAGCGTGACGCCGACCTTGCCCGCATGCTCGGCCACCTGCCGCACCGACTCCACGCCCCACTTCCATTCGTCGGCCGTGGGCCCCGCGCCGCTGAAGTAACCCAAGGCCGAGTGGTACGGGCCGACCAGCAGTTCGCAACCCGCCGCAGCCGCGCTGTCGAGCGCCGCCTTGGTGAGCGCGACTCCCTGTGCCCGCACCGCCGCGTCCGGGCTGATTGGGTTATCCGTTTCCAGCCGAATCGTCACCGCCGTGCGCTTCAGCCCCAACTGATCGAGCCGCTTCCCCCAGGCCGCGAACTTTGCCTCGTCCGCCGCAAACAGCGGCAGTTCGACGCCGTCGTAGCCGAGGCGCTTGAGCATCTCGAGGGTCGGGAGAATGGCGTCGCTGAGGTCGCCGGTCCACAAAAGCAAATTCATGCCGAACTTCATGACTTTATCCTTAAAAGATTAGTTGGGTACTCTGCGATCAAATCACCAATCACCAAATTCCAATCTCCAATAAAAAGCGGGGCGCCGGTCACTCAAGATTTCGTGCGTCTCAGGATCGAAGCGAAAATCCTGCATAGTTCTTTGGCTTCACGCCACAGTTCGCGCGCTTTCTCGGCGCAATCTGGAGAGGCCACCGCCAGCATCCTCAACCAATGTTGGGTCTCCCTTGATTCACGCAAACAGATGCCGAGTCGATAACGGAATGCTTTCCATGAACCCGCGTCATCCGCCTCAATGTAATTTGCGCCAATGCTGGTTCCCGACCGCACGAGTTGTTTGATCAACGGAGACGTCACTACGCTGTCGGGTATTTTCTTGGCAAAACGAATTACCGCTTCCCCAAACTTGGCGGTTCGTTCGGCCAAGTCAAATTGGCGTTGCAATGGCTCAGTGGAAGGAGGGGGTTCTTCCATAATCGTTCAGCGACTAACAAGGGTAGCATAGCCAACCATTGGAGATTGGAATTTGGTCATTGGTCATTCGTCCGTCATTCGTGCTTAGACATTAGACATTTACTCTTGCCAACCGTGCGTGTCCCGCACCGCCACCATGACCTTGAGAATATCATTCCACGTCGTCGCCTCCTCCATCACCGCATTCGGGAACATACACCCATCCCAGCAGATGTGTTGGTAGCGGCGGTGGGGCGCGCCGATGGCGTCTTTGCGGAGCCAGTAGCCGGCGTGGCGGACGATGTCGAGCTTGCCGGTGGGGTCGGTCGCCAGGCAGTGGCGGCCGGTTTTGTCGTGACTGCCGGTGCCGTGGACGGTGGCGTTGCTTTGGGCGACGTGGAAGTCGATCGTCCATGGGCTCAACAGATCGACCAGCTTGCGATACGCCGCGTCGAACAGCGCGGAATTGCTCCAGTTGAAGCTTTGCGGCAGCAGCGCGTCTTCCGGCGCGTTGGTGCCAATCAAATAGTGCAGCGTGTGGGCCATATCCGCCTGCAGGCCGATGGTATTTGGCCGGTCGACCAGCTCCAGCAACTGCACCATCCGGCGGGCGCTGTGCATGCCGCCCCAGCAGATTTCCCCTTCGGCGGCGAGCCGCTCGCCCGAGTCTTCGGCGATCGCGCACGCCTGGCGGAAGGTTTCGGCGATTTTTTTCTGGTTGCCGTCCGGATCGGCATACCAGTCGGCGGTGCCGCAGGCGGAGTCGATCCGCACGACGCCGTAGGGGCGAATGCCCAGCTCGCGCAGCCGCCGGGCGATGTCGCACCCCTTGCGCACTTGCGTGAGAAACGCCTTCCGCCCTTCCCCCTCGTCCATCGCCGAGCCGCCGCCGGTCGGCGGCCAGACCGGAGCCACGACCGAGCCGATCACCAGCCCTCGCGAGCGGGCCTTGTCGGCCAGTTGCTTCAGCTGGTCGTCCGTGGCGTCGATGCTCACGTGCGGGTCGAAGAGAAACAGATCGAACCCATCGAACTTCACGCCGTCCACTTCGGCCGCGGCGGTGAGGTCGAGCATGGTCTCCAGATCGATCGGCGGATGATCCGTGCCCGGTTCCTTGCCGACCACTCCCGGCCACGCGGCGTTATGAAGCTTGGGGAAGTTGTTGGTGTGCGTGGTCATGGTGGGGCCTCTACAGAGTTGGACAGAAGTAAAATTTTGAACAGAAGGTCGCGAAGGTCGCAAAGAAGGAAGGAAGTAGGTAAGGAAGCAAAAGGTGGAAGAAGGTGCGTGGGGACTTTTATTGCGATGTGGAGGGGTTATCGGCGTCGCGGAGGAGCATTCTGGATATGCCGTCGATCAGGCGGAGTTCGTGGAAATTCAGCAGCAGGCCGATGGGTATATCCAGCAATTTCATGTAGCTGAGGAGCTGGGCCTTATGAACCGGATGAACGTCTTCCACCGCCTTCACCTCAACCAGCAAACAGTCGTCGATAAGCAGGTCGAACTTCAGTTCGTCGGTTAGGATCAGGCCTTTGTAGTCGAGAGAAGCATGTTTTTGACTGAAGGCCTGGTGCCCGCGCAGTTCTAGCTCTCGAATGAGGCACTTTTCATAAATGCTTTCCAACAGCCCCGGCCCAACAATGCGATGAACCTCAATGGCGGCGCCGATTACCTCCTTGCTCAACAGGTCCGCTTTCAAGAACTTTGGATGCATAGTTTTTTGAACAGAAGGTCGCGAAGATCGCAAAGAAGACGATTGCGATTAGCACGATTCTCGGCGGTTGGAGTGCGATTGAATTAGATCGTCAAATTCTCCCGCGCTACCTTCTTGTCATTGGTGTGCGTTCTTCCACGAAACCAAACAAGCGATTCTTTTGAAACGATAACGACAGCTCATAAACTACAGAACAGAAATAATGTTGAAAATTGTCTTTCATGGTTGACTTTCATCTGGAAACAATGGGTCTAATTCATCGGCCAAGGTCTGGGCAGCTTTTCTCATCCCTGCAAAGTTCTTTAAGCTCTGGTTGGGAGATCTCACATACCTAATGGCGTTTGCGAGGGTTTGGCTGTCCGGTCTGGAACTTCTAATTGTCAACAAGTAGATCTTGTCGTCCCTCAGTTTTTCAACCTCTTTTTTCCGATCATGAAGGAGGTATAGCTGAAGTAGGCAGAATACCGACAAAATAAAGATTAGAACGACGCACAGGAAATGCTCGCTCAGGAGGTATCCCATCGTCTTTCCTTCGCGTCCTTCGCGACCTTCTGTTCAAAATTCCTTCCGTGTTCCTTCTGTTTTTCTTCCGTCGGACTACTTCCTGTAATCCCCAATGTTCGGCAAGTTCTTGTGCACGCCCGGGCCAAAGTAGCGCAGCCCTACCAGCGGCTCGCTGCCGGTGTTTTCAATTTCCACGCCCGCCATGGCGGCGGCGTGGGTGATGAACACCTCGTCCTCGGTTTCCTGGCCAAAATGGATCATGGCGGGCGTTTGCAGGGCCAGCTTGCCCATCCGGCCGCGGCCTTGCACGGTGATCCAGCCGCTGGCGCCGGGGTCTTTCAGCGTGCATTTCGCCCCCGGCTCCAGGGTGAGTTCCTTGGCGGAGAACAACTGCTCGCTCTCGATTGTGCCGTAGACGATCCAGCGATCGACCACGCCCGGGGCGCTGAGCTGCTTGTCGACAATCGGCTCCAGGTAATTGTGCTCTTTGAAGTGCGTGTCGACGTTCTTCTCCCAGTCCAGTTGGCTGATGATGAAATCCAGATCCTGGTGCTTGTCCGTCGGCACATCTTTGACCAGTAGCGACCACGGCACCTCGCGCCCTTCGACCAGCGATTGGAACATGCCGAACACGTCGCTCACCCACTGCGGCTCGTAGGTGCAGAGCGAGCCGGGGGCGTGCAGCACGCCGGGCGGGATCAGCCAGCCGGTGCCGCGCTTCAAGCGGTACGCCTTCGACAACTCGAGGATGCCGTTGTCCCCCAGGTGCCAGTCTTCCAGGCATTTGCGAAGCTGGGCCTTCGTGGTGCCGGGCTCCAAACCCATGAAGGTGTAGGCGAAGTTGTTGTCGACGTTGTTGTATTGCGGCGGGAAGTAGTAGCTCTCCGGCTTCCCCTGCTGGCCGGTCAGGGCGGCGAACTCCATCGACTGGTGCATGTGATGCGGAATGGGCCCCATGTTGTCGAAGAACTTGCTGTAGACGGGCCACCGCTGGTACTTGTCGAACATCGCCTGGCCGATCAGCGCCGGGCCCGCTTCGGCCACGGCGTCGCGAAGTTGAAACCGCTGGCCGCCGAAGGCGACGTAGCTGAGGCCCTCGTCGGGGACGCGGTTCTCGTTCATCGCCTCGGTGGTGCTGGCGAACCAGCGCTCGTCGATCCCGCCCCGATGGGCGCCGTAGGCATACCAATCGCTCGGCGCCAGCTTGATCCGCTTGCCGGGGTGCAGGAAGCTGCGCGGCACCCAGGTGGGCGTGAGCCGCAGCAGCCCTTCGCCCGCCTCCAAGGCCCGATCCAAAGCGCGGCCGACGTTATCCGAAGTGAGTGGGGAAGAAGACTTGGTAGGCGCAGAACTGGCGGACATAATGGTGGGCTCTCTGCACGGGATTTTGGCCGAAATGGAAGCCCTCTTTGTACGGTTTGGTCGGGCGGTTCGCAACGGCCGGAGGGGGAATGACCAATGACCAAATCCCAATGACCAAGAGGGGATCAGGGGCGGTGGAGACAGCACGCTTTAGCTGACGGTTTCCCGCTGAACCGTCTCGATCAGTTGCAGGAACTCGTCCATCGTGGCGGGGCGGTTCTCGGGCTTCGAGGCCAGGCAGCGGTGGATGGCGGCGGCCAGGGTGGGGTCGATGCGGGGGGAGGCTTCGGTCAACTGGATCGGCGGCTGGGTGTCGTGGGCCATCGCCGCCTTGCCGGTGGTCACGCCCGTCGGCCAGGGGGTTTCGCCGGCGAACAATTCAAACGCGGTGACGCCAAAGGCAAACACATCGAGCCGCCGGTCGGTCGTGCGGCGGCGCACCACCTCCGGGGCCATGTACTTGGGCGTGCCGGTCCGGTTGCCCGGCTGCATGAACGGCGCCGTGGCGGGTACGGTCAATCCAAAGTCAATCAGCTTTAGCGATTCGTTCTCCAGGTCGACCACAAAGTTTCGCGGGCAGACGTCGCGATGGATGTAACCCGCCGCATGCACAGCCCCCACCGCCTCGGCCCCCTGGCGGATGATCCACAGCCGCTGGCCGTCCAACTGGGGGCTGCGCCCGGTGATCAGCGTGTTGAGCCCCTGGCCGGGCAGATACTCCATCACCAGATACGGCGCCCCGTCGCTGGTCAGCCCATGCTCGAACGTGCGGACGATCCGCGGATGCGCCAGGGCGGAAGCGATCTGCCCTTCGCTGGGCTTCGTGACCCCTTGAAAGCGGGCCTCGAACACCTTGGTCTTTTCGAGGTCGAGCACCTTCAGGCCGACGATCTGCCCCGACTGCTTGTCGCGGGCCATGTAGAACGACGACATCGTGCCGTGAACCGCCTCGCGCAGCAACTCAAACCGCTCGGCCACATTGAGCCGATCGGCGCCGAGCATCGCTTTGACACGGTCAAACAGTCCCATCGCCGCCATTCTACGTGGCACGTTGCCTTGGCGGAAATGGGGCCGGCAATTGAGCGGATTGGCGCTAGCCACCGGTCCCACGGGTTGGCTACGCATTTCGTGCCACCCGCGTCTAGCGCTTTGCGGCTCACGCGCAAGAGTACTGAGTACACGGTACTGAGTACTAGCTTCTCGCTGGGGCGATGCGTTACCCTCCCCCAACCCCTCCCTGACAGGGAGGGGAGTTCCGCACTGCCTACTTCCCGCAATAGTCAATCGCCCGGGCGATTTCGCTTTTCAGCTCCGCCCGGCGGACGATGCGGTCGATGTAGCCGTGCTCCAGCAGGAACTCGCTGGTTTGAAAGCCCTTGGGCAGTTCGATGCGGATCGTGGCTTTGATCGTGCGCGGGCCGGCGAAGCCGATCAGGGCTTTTGGTTCGGCGAACACCAGGTCGCCCAGCGAGGCGAAGCTGGCGGCGACGCCTCCCATGGTGGGATTGGTCAGCACGGAGATGAACAATCCGCCGGCGTGGTCATAACGCCCCAATGCGGCCGAGACCTTGGCCATTTGCATCAGCGACAAAATGCCCTCGTGCATCCGGGCACCGCCGCCGCTGCCGCTGACGATAATCAACGGCAGCTTCTGCTCGGTCGCCCGCTCGATCAGTCGCGTAAGCTTCTCGCCGACCACCGAACCCATGCTTCCCATGATGAAGGAGGAGTCGGTCACGCCGAACGCCACGCGACGGGCACGGATCATGCCGGTGCCCACGACTGCGGCGTCGGTCAGCCCCGTGCGCTTCTGCTCGATCAACAGCTTCTCGCGATACGGTTTCTTGTCTTTGAACTCCAGCGGATCGCTGGGGCGCAAATCGGAGAACCATTCCTCAAACGTTCCTTCGTCGAGCACCTGGCGGATCCGCTCCGGCGCGCTGACGTAGAAATGATGCTCGCACTCAGGACAGACATTGTCCCGCTTTTCCGTCTCGCGGCGGAAGATCGTCTGCTGGCAGCCCGGACAGCGCAGCCACAACCCCTCCGGCACGCCCCGTTTGGGGCGCCGAGAACCGGACGATTGGGTCGGCAATTCGCTACTGCCCGAGGCCATGGGAAGGTCTACGCATGATGGTTGTGTTGACGTTTTCGTTTTTAAAGCGGAAAGCTGAAAGCGGAAAGCCGCGCTCAAGTATCCGCTTTCCGCTTTCGGCTTTTACTTGTGCGCTCCATTGCTGGCCATTTGCGCGGCCAGCAGCACGGCGGCCGGATCGACTTCAATCGCGTCCCAGGTGCCGCATTCTCCTTCGGTCTTCCAGACTTCCGACAATTGAGTCCGCAGCAAAAACGACCGGACCACGCCCGCCAGCGGCTCGGGAGCCACCAGGGCGATCGTGCCGCCGTGGCGATGCTTCTTGAGCAACTTGGCCAAGGCGGCCTCGACGCGGTGTTGCGCGGCGGTGAGCATTTCTCCCTCGGGCGGACAAATCGTTTCCGGATGTTCCTGCCACTGCTTGAAGACGCGCGGCTGCTTGCGCTTCACTTCCTCGACCTGCAGGCCCTGCCACAGGCCGTGGTCGACGTTTTGCATGGTCTTCAGTGGTTTGCATTTGATGTCAAAGGCTTCGGCCAGCGCCTCGGCTGTTTCGCTGGCGGATTGGCAGGGGGTGCAATAGATCACTTCGATCTTCTGGTCGCGCAACTGACCCACGGCGCCGGCCACTTCGGTGGCCCCTTCGGTGGACAGCGGCACGTCGAGCGTCCCCAAAATGCGATGTTGAGCGTCGAACTCGGTCGATCCCGGCCGCAGCAAAATGATCTTGAGCATGTATAGTCGGCTTAACGCTTCCCCGGAGAACTCAACGCACCGCGGCCAGTTCTCGCAGCCGCCGGACTTCCGCCCCGTAATCAGGGGCCCCAAATACCGCCGACCCGGCTACAAACCAGTCGGCCCCGGCCGCCGCGCAGCGGCCGATCGTTTTCTCGTGTATCCCGCCGTCCACTTCCAGCACCTTGTCGCTGCCCACGATGGCCCGCAACTGTTGCAGCTTGGTCACCGCCACCGGCTCGAACTCCTGGCCGCCAAAGCCCGGCTCGACGCTCATCACCAGCACCACGTCGCAATCCGCCAGGTACGGCTCGATGGCCGAGATGGGCGTTTGCGGATTGAGCGCCAACCCGGCCGCCGCGCCGAGCCGCCGGATTTCACCCAGCAGGGCCTTGGGATCGGGCACAGCTTCGATATGAATGGTCATCAGGTCGGCCCCGGCGTCGCGATAGCGCTTCACGTAGTCGCCCGGATTGTCGATCATCAGGTGCAGGTCGAGCGGCAGGTTGGTCAGCTTTCGCACCGCTTCCACCACCGGCAGGCCATAGCTGAGGTTGGGGACGAAGTGCCCGTCCATGATGTCCAAGTGCAGCGCCTGGACGCCCGCTTGCTCTAGCGAGGCGATCTCGTCGGCGATGTGGCCGAAGTCGCATTTCAATAGCGACGGCAACACCAGCGGCCCGGCCGCAGCGAAGCGGGCCAGCGGGCCCGCAGACGGAGTCTCCACGGCGGGAGTCCCCAGGGTTGGAGTCATCATGGCGGGGGATTTGGTCACGTCCGGTAACGCGCCGGGGAGCCCATCCGCAGCGCGCGACCCACTGCCGCGTCCCATCAGGAGCCGGGGCGGCGTGATGCATCGCAGTCGCGCAATCAGCGGTATCGAACACCCCACACGCGACGTAGAGGTCTAGACGAATAGAACGCCCGGCTGAGGGATTTCCCCACGCCGGGCCATATGAAGATTTTAACACCCCGTGCCCGGCGCGTCTGCGCGGGCCGGATGACATTTCGCAACGCAAGGAGCGGCAAGACGTTAGGAGCGGTTTTCCGGCCTGAACCCCTCCCCCTCTCGCTGCGGGAGAGCAAGTGTTTAGCGTGCTGGCGCTTTGAAGACAAAGGGGTTCGGACGGGAATTTGCCGGCCGGCGCTCCCCGGCGCTCTCCGTCCCGTAGGGACGCCCGACAGTAGCCCAGCGATTTATCGCTGGGTTGTGGTGAACTCGAATTTCTTCGGCGTCCTGTAGGGACGCTTGAAGGCAGCCCACCGGAAAGGGTACGCGCGAACCTGATCCGAATGTTCAAGCGTCCCTCCGGGACGCACGGGCATTAAACTGGATCGCGAACCCAGCGATGAATCGCTGGGCTATTTTCAATGGTCCCTACGGGACCGGAGATCGGGTATTGCCCCTTACCGAATCACTGCTCCAATTCCTTCGTCTGCGGCAGCTCGTCGATGCTGGCGAGCCCAAACAGCTTGAGGAATCGGCCGGTGGTGTAGTAGACCGTCGCGCGGGGTTTATCGGCCGGCCGTTCGATGCGCAGCAGTTGCCGGCGGACGAGTTGCGAGAGCATCTGCATGCTGGGGCGCCCTCGTAGGCGGTTGATTTCATTGCTGGAGAGCGGCTGGTTGTAGGCGACCATCGCCAGCACCTCGATCGCCGCCTGCGACAGATGGGCTTCGCGGTCGCGGCCGAACACCCGTTGGCGGAGCTTTTGGTGCTCGCCGCGCAGCGACAGCCGAAAACCTCCCGCCTCCTGCACGATCGCATAGGCGGCCCCCTCCGCCTCGTATCGCTCATTGAGCTGGGCCACCAGCCGCTCGACCTCCGGCGGCTCGACGCCGCGGATCAACTCCGCCGCCTCCTCGGGCTTCAGAGGCTGGTTGCCCGGCCGGCCGACGAACAGCAGCGCTTCGAGCACGCTGGTAGGCGTGATCGGGCAGCAATCGTCGGCGGAATCGGGCCGGCGCTCTTCGAGGGCCTCCGCCGCCTGCGGACCGGTGGTTTCGTCCGCCGCCAGATGGTCACCTGGCGAAGTTTCGTCATCCGGTAAATCATCCACCGGCGGGCCGAGCAGTCCGCTAAGCGCATTGGTAAACGCATCGAGCGAGTGCGGGCGCTTTGCGGGCGGGACATCCGCGGCCTGGGGCGCGGGCCGGTTCGGATGGGATTCGGGCTGGGGGGAACGTGCCATGTAAGCAACTATAGGGGCCGCCGGCCAAAACCGGCAATACCGAGCCGGACGTACCGCCTAAATAGCCCCGGGCTCCGCCCGGGGGTTGGCACTGCGAAATGTGTCGCATTGCAGAACGGCCATTTAACCAACGCCGCCAGACCCTACTCCAACCTTTCCAGCGGCCACACCACCACATCCAGCCGCTGCGAAAAGTGCAATAGCGGCGCAGGGCCTTCCACGGTCAGCCCATGGAGGCGGAGCAGTTCGGCCGCGTTGACTTCAGCCTCCGCTTTCTGCAGCGGCCAGGCGAAGTGATGCACTTCGGCTCGGCACAGTTCCCCCTGGGGGGATTGGGCGTAGAGGCAATAGCGTTCCATTAAAAAGTGCTCGAGCGTGCCGGGCTGGGCTTCTTGCACCGGCGAGATGGGGCGGTAGCGGGCGTGGAAGTTGACGCTTGGATTTGCGTCCGTTCGCTCGGAGTGAAACGTGAATCGGTCGTCGGTGCCGGTCAGTGCAATGCGTGCCCGCCAGTACGGCAGGTGAAAGAACCGCCGCGCTCCCCACACGGCCAAGCGGTTATCGGCGTCGAGGCTCAGGAACCAGACGCCCGGTTTGCCGTCGCGCTCTACGTAGATCCGCAGATTGAGTTCGCGAAACGCGGAAAAGCCGGGCAGGTCGGGAAACGGCCGCTGCATCACCCCCGACATCCGAAACGGCACCACGCCAACCCAGGACGTGCCGTCGAACTCCTGGATATTCAAACCGGGCGGCACCAGCCTCCGCAGTGCGGCCGCCGGCACTGGCCAATGGGCAAACAGCAAATCGTGCCAACTCTGCCGCATCGTCCACCGGCGAGTGGGAATCGGCCAAGGGCGGTGCTGCAAGCGCTGGAAGGAACGGTGGGCCATGGTTCCTTAACCGCAACTGGCCGGTGGGGGTAACCGAGAAGCAGCGCGGGCTGTTTCGCGACGACAAGAATCCTATTGATTCGGATTGTCGATCAAACTCTGCAGCCGCTGCCGCAGTTCACCCGGGAACCGCTCCGGCCAGCTCGCGTCGATCAGCCCGACTTGGATCATGTCCAGCAGATGGACCTTGTCCTTCAGGCGAAATGAATTGACTTTCATCCGCACTAGCGATTCCAGCGTCAACGTGCGCATCTCCTTGTCCTGCACGCACGGTTCGACGTCCGGATTGGGCTCGAAATCGTCCGGCTTCACCATCTGGCCGGACAGCACGACATGCACCGCGTTGCGCGGCGAGTCGTTTTCATTCTCCACGAACATGTCCACGCCGGCCGTCTGCCGATAGGAAAACCCGGCGTCCAGCATCGCCTGCTGCACGCGGCCGAGGTCGGCGGGCCGAATCAGGATGTCCACGTCGTTCGTGGCGCGCACCGCCCCTTGATCGATTTGTGCTACCCAGATGCGGACGGCGTTGCCACCGACCACCGCGTACGGAATCCCCGCCTTTTCCAAAGCGCGCGTTGCCCTACGCAGCCGCTCTTCGATGATTTCCATGGATCGCGCAATCCTCTGCCAGAGTTGATTGCCTAAGATCTGCAGCGTTTCCACGCGGTATTCCTCTCACGCACTCGGTTACGAGTTACGTTCAATCTGCCTTCGAAGTACACTATCTCAGTTTACCACACTGGAACCTGACGTGTTATGTCGGCTTAGGAGGTTGAATCTGCATCGCAATCCGCTTCAGTTCCGCATCATGCTCCTCGCTCACCTTGGCACGAAGTTCCTTGCCGTTTACAAGTGTGACTACCAACACCCTCTCACCCCCTGGCGGAAACGGCGCGACACGAACCGCCGCTCGCGACCGGTTGTGAACCCCTTCGTATTGCAGACTGCGAATCTGCGACAGATCGAAGGATTCTGTCCCATCACCGAATTGAACTTGCATTCGGTCAGGTAAAAATTCCAGTGAATAGACGGCCCGGTGTCGACCACGCCGTACAAAGGCTATCGCCATGGCCGCGATCCATACAACCATTAGGATGATGGGTACCGCAGTGCCACGCGATGGACCATTGGAAATGAGCGATACGAGAGTCCAGACCGCGCAGGCCGCGATCAATACTGGCAGCACACGACCGAACAGGATTCCGGAACGTGCGTAAGGGGCATTCTCGATTCGCAATGCCATTGAACGAAGCACCTCACCCCGCAAACTTCGGCCGCGATTGAATGTACCGCCGATGCGCATCCACATAACACTCCTCCACCAGCGCATCAATCGCCGCCGCGCCGGGCA
>JAIOQB010000321.1 GCA_021413585.1 Planctomycetia bacterium | reverse complement strand
GTGCCGCAGCAGAATCTTGATCAGTTCGAGGGCCGTATAGCCCGTCGCACCTAGCACAGCGACACGTACCATGGCAAATCCGCGCGGAACCCGAAGGAGAAATTTCAACCAGCCGGAAAGTTCAACTCGAAAAAATAACGGCAACTCGCCAGCGAGCTGCGGTGAAGATCGCCATGCTGACTATTGGGCTCAACGGGAAATCGCAAGTATACAACTCTCAACTACGACACGACAGGGCGGGCGAGGTTCGATCCGCCGGCGGCACGAATGTTAATCACTTTCAAGCACGCCCGTCGATCAACCGCTGCTGGATCACCCGCAGGATGCCGTCGGCCACCACCTGCTTCGACCCCGCCATGGTAGCAATCACCGCCCCCGTCGGGTCGAACACTTCCACGCTGGGCTCCCGGGAGGTCCTCGCCTGGGGGCCGTTGAGCACGATCAGGTCGCAATGCTTTCGCTCCAGCTTGGCCAGGGCCCGCAGCCGCTGGTCCTCCGTCTCCAGAGCGAAGCCGACGACCCAGCGGCGAGCTTTTCCCTGCCCGAGCGTGGCTACCACGTCGTCCGTTTCCACCAGATGCAGCGTGAGCGGATCGCCCGTCTTGGCGATCTTGTGCGGCTCGACGTGGACGGGCCGATAGTCGCACGGCGCGGCGGCGCCGATTAGGCCGTCGCAATTGGCAAACTCGCGGCGGCAGACGTCCAGCATCTCTTCGGTCGACACAACGCTCAGCACGCGAACGCCGGCCGGGTACTCCACTTCTACCGGCCCGCTGACGACGATTACGTCGTGGTCGGCGGCTAGTGCGGCGGCGGCCAACGCCCGACCCATGCGGCCACTGGAGGCATTGGTCAGGTAGCGCACCGGGTCGAGGTATTGGCGCGTCGGGCCGGAGGTGATGAGGATGCGAGCCATGGGGCGGACTTGATGCCAAGCACCCGGTTAGCGTGTCTCAGCCGCCAGCCGGGCTTGAATGGCAGCAAAGATCGTCTCGGGCGAGGCCATCCGGCCGGCCCCCACCTGCCGGCAGCTTAGCCAACCCGCTTCCGGCGCGATGATCTCAACGCCGTCGGCGGTTAATTGCGCTACGTTCCGCTGCACCGAGGGTTTGCTCCACATTTCGCTGTTCATCGCGGGTGCGATCAGCACGGGCCCAGTGTGCGACAGGTAGAGCGTGCTGAGCAGGTCGTCGGCCAATCCGCCGGCCGCTTTGGCCAGGAAGTTGGCGGTGGCTGGCGCGACGCACAGCAATTCCGCTCGCTGGGCCAGCTCGATGTGGGCCCCCAGCGGATGCTCGGCGTCGTCAAACACTTCCGTCGAGACTGGCCGGCCGGAGAGAGCCTCAAACGTGGCCGCGCCAATGAATCGACCGGCCGAGCGGGTCATCACCACCGAGACCTTCGCACCCGCCTGAACCAACTGGCTCACCAGCGCCGCCGTTTTGTACGCGGCAACTCCCCCGGTCACGCCGATGAGCAGCTCACGATCCTTCATCGTTCTTAATCCCCTCCCTTTTAGGGGGGGGGCCGGGAGAGGGTAAGGAGTAGCCCTGTTACCAAGGCCCAGACGAACGAATCCTCAACCCAAATTTTCCAAATCCAACACCGGCGGTCCGCCCCCATCCACCTCACCCGCGACGCGTACGTTGAGCGTGGTGTCCAGGAAGATCTTGTCCTTGATGATTTCCTGGATCACGATTTCCATCTTGTGATCGGTGTTGATGTTCACCAGCGGCCGGCTGCCGGCGTTGAGTTGCACCAGGCGCTTTTGAATCAGCGTGGCCAGCTTGAAGCGGCCGCCGACCTTGTTGACGATCTGTTCTTCGCACAGTTCCTTCAGCATCGAATGGGCCTCTCGAAGTGTCAGTAAACAGTAAATTGCTAAACGCACAGGGCCGCGGCGAATTAGCCAGCGGCCTCGAGAATTGCACACAACTCAGCTACCGCCTGGTCCAGGCTGTCGTTGGTCACTTGATGCTGGTAACGATCAGCATACGCCAACTCGCGACGGGCAACCTCCAAGCGGCGTTCGATCTGGGCGGGGGTTTCGGTGCCGCGGTCGACAAGTCGCTGCCGCAGCACATCGAGTGAATGAGGGCGAACGAAAACCGTCAGCGCCGTGGGATACTGCTCCAGCACCGCTAAGGTTCCCTCCACATCAATCTCTAAGACTACCCACTTTCCCGCCTCCAGGCTAGGGGTAACCTCCGAACGGAGCGTGCCATACCAGTGCCCCCGGCCGAAGACCTCGCAGCATTCCAGGAACTCGCCGGCGGCCCGTTTTTGCTGGAATTCGGCGGGAGAGAGGAAGTAATAGTCGTGCCCGTCGATCTCGCCCGGCCTCGGCTCTCGGGTAGTTGCGGAAATGCTTGCCACCAGGGGGCGGCGACAGCGGCGGAAGACCTCGCGCATCACGGTGGTCTTGCCGGCGCCTGAGGGCCCCGACACCACCACGAGCTTCCCCGGGCTAACCCGCTCGTCCGTCAATGCACGCTCCCCGGTCCAACGAATTGGGAATTGAGGATTGAGGATTGGGAATTGATGGTTGCGTATCGCTTTTTGGTCATTGGAATTTGGTCATTGGTCATTTGAACCTATTCGACATTCTGCACCATCTCCCGAATCCGCTCGATCGCCGTCTTGATCTCTATTACTCGGCGCGAGATCTCAGCGTCCGTGGATTTCGAGCCGATGGTGTTCGTCTCACGGAACATCTCCTGGGTGACGAAGTCCAGCTTCCGCCCGGCGCCGTCGTTTTTTCCGGCTGCCGACTTTTTACTGCCAGGGCTGGGATTCATGCACTCGCGAAACTGGTCCAGGTGGCTGGCGAGCCGCACAATCTCTTCGCTGATGTCGCTTCGCTCGGCAAATAAGCCCACTTCGCGGATGACGTCGGAAGGTTGGACCTCGACCTTGTGCTCGGCCAGCAGTTTGCCCAGTCGGTCAATGAGTCGCTCGCGATAGTTTTCTATAAGCTGGGGCGCCCGGGCTTTGATGGCGGCCAGTTCGGCGGCGATCTGATCGAGGTTGGCTGAGAGGTCGGTGGCCATGGCGGCCCCCTCGGTGGCCCGCATTTCGGTCAGCCGGCGCAGCGCTTCGAGCAGCACCGCCTCGATCCGGGGCCAATCTTCCACGGCCTCGTTGCCGGTAACTCGTTCGATCACCACCCCGGGCAGAGTCAGCAGGTTGCCCAGGGCCACAACTTCCGACAGGTGCCGCCGCTGTTGGAACGAACTGAGTTGCTGGCAATAGCCGGCCAGCACCGCCTCATTGAGTTGATAGTGGTCGACCGAGCCGATGCGCTCCACGCGGAGGCTCAGTTGCACGGTGCCGCGCTTCACCTGCCCGCGCACGACCTGCTCGAGCTGCGTCTCCAGGCTGCCGTAGCCGTCGCTGATGCGGCTGGAGAGCTTGAAATACCGGTTGTTGATCGTGCGGATTTCCACACGGACCACCCGGTCGCCATCCTGGTGGTGGGCTTCACCGAAGCCCGTCATGCTCAACAGCACCGGTGGAAATCTCCTGCCGCAATGAAAGGAAAATGCGCTGATTGCCAATTGCAAACGGTGCGCGTCGTGGCCGCCGCGGCGCTTAGGGCTTGCCGCCGGCCGGAGAATTGTTCGCTGGAGTGTCTTTCGGCGCGTCGGTTTTGGCCGGAGCGTCAGTCTTTGCGGGGGCGGCGTCTGTCTTTGCCGGGGCCGCGTCGGTCTTCGCTGGCGCGGCATCCGTCTTGGCGGGAGCCGCCTCAGTTTTAGCGGGAGCAGAGGCAGGCGGCATCGGAGTTGGCGGCGGCTGGCTGTCGTTGGGTACGGCGGTTCCCGCACCAGTCTTGCCGGGAACCTTGTTCGTCTTGTCCGTTGGCGCCACCATCGAGTCGCCAGCACCCTTAGCGTCAGAAGCCTGGGCGCGAGGCCCCAGTAGGTCCGCCGATTGGCTACTCAAAAACTTCACCCCCACGATGCACAGCAAGATCCAAACCAGGGCGGTCCACATCGTGATCTTGGTGAACGTGTCGCCTGCCTTTGCGCCGAACGCGCTTTGCCCACCCATGCCCCCCAAGGCACCGGTCAACCCGCCGCCGCGCCCTCGTTGGACGAGGATCAGCAAGATCATGAACACGGCCACGATAATCAGCAGAACCATCAGCAGCGTATCCCAGGCATTCATGGCAACTCTCTCGACTCTGAATTCACAATGTGAAATTTTATTGCATCAAACTCAATTCGCCGCGGCGATGATCGCCAGGAACTCTTCCGCCTTGAGGCACGCTCCGCCGACCAGCGCCCCGTCCACATTCGGGCAGGCCAGCAGCGAGCGGGCATTGTCCGCCTTGACGCTGCCGCCGTAAAGCAGCCGGGTCTCCGCGGCAAGCTGGTCATTGTAGCGGGTGGCCAGCATTCTGCGAAGGTCGAGATGCACCGCCTCCGCCTGCTCCGGGGTGGCCACTTTGCCCGTGCCAATGGCCCAAACCGGCTCGTAAGCCACCACAATCCGCCGCACCTCGTCCGCCGTCAGGCCGGCCAGCGAGCCGGCAATCTGGCTTTGAATCACGTCGGTGGTCTGGTTCGCCTCTCGCTGGGCCAGCAACTCGCCAACACAGACGATCGGCGTGAGCGAAGTCTTGAGGGCCGCGATCAGCTTGCGGTTGACCACGGCGTCGGACTCTCCGAACAACTGCCGCCGCTCGCTGTGCCCCAGGATCACGTAGCGGCAGCCCAGGTCAACGAGCATTGGCCCGCTGACTTCGCCCGTGAACGCGCCGCTCGGCTCGGCGCACATGTTCTGGGCCCCCAGGGCAATCGCCGAACCGGCGATGGCGTCGGCGACCAGCGGCAAATAGACAAACGGCGGGCAAACGGCCGCGTCGGCCCTGCCGGCGGTGGCAAAACCCTTAGCAATGGCCGAAGCCAGCGCCGCGGCGCCCGCTTTGTCGCTGTTCATCTTCCAGTTGCCTACGATCAACGGTCGTCTCATGCTGGAACTCCGACAGGTTGAGATATTTCCTTGCCCAACAGCTTGGCCAATCCCCGCAGTTGCTCGGCCAGTTCGGCATATTGCGATGGCAACAGCGCCTGCGAGCCGTCGGACAAGGCCTTCTCCGGGCAATCATGCACTTCGATATGGACGCCGTCCGCACCAGCCGCCAGCCCTGCCATCGCACAGGCGGGGATCAGGTCGGGCCGTCCGGTGGCATGGCTGGGGTCGACAATGATCGGCAAATGCGACAATTGCTTCGTCATCGGCACCGCCGCCACGTCGAACAGGTTTCGCGTGTCCGGGTCAAAGCTTTTGACGCCCCGTTCGCATAGCACCACCTGGGGATTCCCCTGGGCTAACACGTATTCGGCGCTCATCAGCAAATCTTTGACTGTGGCGCTCATGCCCCGCTTCAGCAGCACCGGCTTGCGGGTTTGCCCCACGGCGGTGAGCAGCACGAAGTTCTGCATGTTGCGGGCGCCGATCTGGAACATGTCGGTATATTGCTCGACCAGATCGACGCGGCGCGGGTCCATCACCTCGGTGACGACCGGCATGCCGTGCTTGTCGCCGGCGGCCCGCAGGATTTTGAGCCCTTCTTCTTCGAGGCCCTGAAACGCGTACGGGCTGGTGCGGGGCTTGAACGCGCCGCCGCGGAGGATGTTGGCCCCCGCCTCGCGCACCGCCGCGCCGATGGCGTCCATTCGCTCCCAGCTTTCCACCGCGCAGGGGCCGGCGATCATCGCCAACTGCCCACCGCCGATCTTCACGCCGGCGACGTCAATCACGCTGGGCTGCGGATGAGCTTCCAGGCTGGCCAGCTTGAACGGCGGCAGGACCGGGATCACCTTCGACACGCCGGGAACAGCTTCCAACGGCGTCGAGGCCAATTTGGACTCGTCCCCGATGATGCCCACGACCGTTCGGAAGGTTCCGCGGCTGAGATGGGCCTTCAGCCCCAGCGACTCGACGCGGTCAATGAGGTGCTCGATCTGCTGCTCGGTGACGTCCGATTTAAGAATGATCAACATGGAGTTGCTTGCCTGAAACATCGGTTGGTTTCGCCGATCCGGCCGGCGACAAACCGGAAGTATAACAGGGGCAGGGCGTTAGGGCAGGGGCGGGGGGCCGTCGTGATTTGCGATTGCGGATTGCGGATTTTGGATTGCGGAATGAAGATTTAGCCGCGACGCGAAGAGGGGCGCGTAAAGCCCCGCCGAATGTGGGCTGCTCGGATAATTTTGTTATGCTGACACCACGCGGGGCAACTTTTCACGACGTCATTGTGTACGAGGGGCCACCATGCACGACATCGCTCTCAACGTCGGCGGACTCTTTGGCGGGATCGCGGGGCTGATTGCAGCCGTGGTGCTGATGATCGTGATGCGGGATGAAAATGGGCCGCCGGTCTGGAGGCCGTGCTTCAATGTTTGGTGACCTCGAACACGATCCTCACCGACGCGGTAATGGCGACTTGAGCGGGAGGAATCTGATCCATGTCCAGTTTCGCTGGAGGTGCCTGTTGCATTGCCACCAGTCGTATTGCTGGCGCATTTCCTTGGGGTTCCGGGGACAGTGCTGCGCCGAATGGATCAATGAGGCCGTGGACCGTCGAACTAGGCGAATCATCGTAAATTAGAGTTGCTCGTCCCAACTTCAGCCCGTTCTGATCGGCAAGAAGCTGTGCCTTCTCTCGGGCGGACGCGACGGCGAGCCGTCGCGCCTTCATCAGATGCTTCTCCCGATCGGCAACGTCGAAGGTCAATTCGCCTAGCCTCAACTCAAATGTTGTGCGAACCGAATCCCATTTGGTCATCTCGGCCAAGAGCCCGATCGCCTGATTGAGGTTGTGAAACTTCACCTCAATGTCGCGAGTCATGTGAATGGGCGGTTCCTTTGATCCGGGCAGCGCGTCGTGGACGCCCTTTTTGCCTCCCTTAACCTTTTGGTTATATTGGGCCTTTCCGTCTTCATCCTGGTCCGCGCCGAAATCAAAGCTCAACCCCGTTTTCAACAGCGCCGGGCGGTTAACGTGTTGAGCATCTGCGAGCCGGAAGATATGTTCGGCGATTTGATCGTTCCGTTTCTTTGCCTCTTGAACATCGTTGTGGCTTGTTGAAATTGAAAGCGGCAGCACGATGGTGTCCGAAGGCACGGTAACTACCCCGGCGGCGTGGACCTCCACCGTGTTTGTCGGGTTATCTGCCCGTGCCTGGCAGTACATCATCATGACGAACACAATCGTCGTGAAACTTAGAATCTTCATAGCGCGTCCTCCAAAGATTGCGAGGCTGTGACGATATCTGATGGTCGGTGTCCACAAACCAACGGCGCACGTAATCAATCCATCACGTAGTCGCTTCATACTGCCGGCTTCCGCCGGCAGCTACGCGGCGGCCAGCGACTCAGCCGACTGGCGCGCTGCGCGCATACGACCCCAGCACGTCGATCCGCAGCGCCTTCTTCTTCAGCCGTTCGATCGCCCGGCGGACGCGGGGGTCTTGCTGGTGGCCGACGAGTTCGATGAAGAACCAATAGCTCCCCTGGCTGCCCGCGATCGGGAACGACTCGATGCGGCTGAGGTTGAGCTTCTTGAAGATCGCCAGCGTGCTCACCAGGCTGCCGGGTTGATCGGCAATTTGCAGCATGAGTAGCGTGCTGTCCGTGCCGCTGCGGTTGCTGGTCTGGTGACTGATTACCGCAAAGCGGGTGATGTTATCAGGATTGTCTTCGATGTCGGCCGCCAGGACGTCCAGGCCATATTGGATGCCCGCTTCGGCGCTGGCGATGGCCGCGGCCCCGGGTTTCTCATTCGCCAGTTGGGCGGCGGTGGAGGTGCTGGTCACTTCCACCGTGCGGGCCATTGGCAGATGCGTTGAAAGCCACTTGCGGCACTGCGACAGGGCCTGCGGCTTGCTGTAAATCTCCTTCACCTCGCTGCGGCGACAGCGGGCCAGCAGATTGTGGTGAATGCGGAGCTGCACTTCTGCGCAGATGCGGACTTTGTATCGGGTGAAATTGTCGAGCGTGTCGGCGATCCGACCGTCGGTGGAATTCTCGATCGGCACCAGTCCGTAGTCCGCCTGACCTTCGCTGACTTCCTCGAACACCGAGCCGATCGTACCGACCGGCAGAAACTCCACGCTTTGGCCAAAACGATGAATGGCCGCCAGATGGCTGTAGCTGTAAGCCGGCCCCAGGAATGCCACGCGGAGGATCTTTTCGACCGCCCGCGAACCGCTGATCACTTCGCGGAAGACGGCCCGGATGCACCGCTCGGAGAGCGGGCCTTCGTTGAGTTCGGCGACACGCCCCAGCACCTGCTCTTCGCGGTCGGGGGCGTAGATCGTCTGGCCGGTGCCGTTTTTCAGCTCGCCGATCTTCAGGGCGAACTTCGCCCGTTGATTGATCCGCTGGAGGATCTCGCGGTCGAGCCCGTCGATCTGACGGCGCAGGCCGGCGAGCGTGGGGCCGCTTCCTTCGTCCGCGGCGGCGTCGGCTGGCGGGGTCGCTGGTTTAGTGGACTTCTTGCGTTTGGCCATGAGAAATTTAGCGGATGAAGAATAGGTAGAAGCGAGAACCGACCCCGGGAAATGTACGTTGAGCAGCACGGCCGAGCGATTGCCAAGCCACGACGAAAAGCGAATCATATCTTCTACTTCCGCCGAGACTTAGCGTCAAGAAACTGCCACATTGGCAGGCCGCAAGTTGGGCCATTCGCCGCCGTGTCAAATTGGCAGGAATTCCAGGGCGTCAAACGCGGCATAAACGGCCCGGCTCAACCCATATCATTGTAACTCATTAGATGGCACTCAGTTGCGATGGCCCGTCCATGTGGCACAATTGTCGGCACGAGCTTTGCTAAATCGATGCCAGGACAAATTTATCGGCCAGCGGCGTCGGCGGGCGTTGCCTGAGGACATTGGCTACGATGATTGGCCTCCAGCAAACTTCACAACAACTCAAATCAAACGATCAACAGCGCATGGCCCTGGCCGTGCGAATAACAAATCAGAAAGGAGCTAACTATGGCTCGCGGCGAAAAGATTATCGGCATCGACTTGGGCACAACCAATTCGGTGGTGGCAGTGATGGAAGGGAAAGAGGCCAAGGTCATTCCGAATCCGGAAGGCAACCGGCTCACCCCCAGCGTGGTGGCGTTTAACGACAAGGGCGAAACGCTCGTCGGCGAGCCGGCCCGTCGTCAGGCGGTCACCAACCCCACCCGGACGATCTACTCGATCAAGCGCTTCATGGGTCGTCGTCACGGCGAAGTGGAAGGGGAAGAGAAGATGGTCCCCTACACGGTCGTTGGCGGAGCGAACGACTACGTGAAGGTAAAAATTGAAAAGAATGAATTTACCCCGCCCGAGATTTCCGCCAAGATTCTGCGCAAGCTCAAGGAATCGGCGGAAGCGTATCTCGGGCATAAGGTGAACAAGGCCGTCATCACCGTGCCGGCCTACTTCAACGACGCCCAGCGTCAGGCGACCAAGGACGCCGGCCAGATCGCCGGCCTGGAAGTCGAGCGGATCATCAACGAGCCGACCGCCGCGGCCCTGGCCTACGGCCTGGACCGCAAAGGCGAAGAGAAGATCGTCGTGTTCGACCTCGGCGGCGGCACCTTTGACGTCTCCGTGCTGGAATGCGCCGACGGCGTGTTCCGCGTCATCAGCACCAACGGCGATACGCACCTCGGCGGCGACGATTTTGACCAGGTGCTGATCAACTACGTCGCGGACAATTTTAAGAAAGAGCAGGGGATCGACCTCCGTAAAGACGCCATGGCGTTGCAGCGGCTCCAAGAGGCGTGCGAGAAGGCCAAGAAAGAACTCAGCTCGGCCCAATCGACCGACATCAACTTGCCGTTTATCACGGCCGATGCCAGCGGGCCCAAGCACTTGCAGATGAATATCACCCGCAGCCAGTTCGAGAAGCTGGTCGATCCGCTGATCGAGCGGACCCGTGGGCCGCTGGAACGAGCCTTGAAGGACGCCAAGATCGAGCCCAAGCAGATCGACGAGGTCGTGCTGGTCGGCGGTTCGACGCGCATCCCCAAGGTGCAGGAACTGGTCCGCAAGTTCTTTGACAAAGAGCCGCATAAGGGGGTCAATCCCGACGAAGTCGTGGCCGTCGGGGCCGCGATTCAAGGGGGCGTCCTCTCCGGCGAAGTACACGACGTGGTGTTGTTGGACGTCACGCCGCTCTCCTTGGGCATTGAAACCCTCGGCGGCGTGTTCACCAAGCTGGTCGAGCGCAACACGACAATCCCCACCGAGCGGAAGAACGTCTTCAGCACGGCGGAAGATAGTCAAACGGCGGTCACTGTGCGGGTGTTCCAAGGGGAGCGGGCCATGGCGGCCGACAACCGGCTGCTGGGGCAGTTCAACTTGGACGGGATTCCACCTGCACCGCGGGGCGTGCCGCAGATCGAAGTCAAATTCGACATCGATGCCAACGGCATTCTCAACGTGTCGGCCAAGGACCTGGCCAGTGGCAAGGAGCAGACCGTCAAGATCGAGCAGTCGAGCGGCCTGAGCGAGTCGAAGATCGAGGAGATGCGCAAGGACGCCGACGCCCACGCGGAAGAGGACAAGCGCAAACGCGACCTGGCCGAAAGCCGCAACAAGGCGGAAACGTTGTGCTTCGAAGTGGAAAAGCTGATGAAGGAGCACGCCGAGAAGCTCAGCGGCGCCGACAAGGCTCCGCTGGAAGCCTCGATCAAGCGCACCCGCGAAGCGGCGGCCGGAGACGACGTGGCGGCCATCAAGTCGGCCACCAGCGACCTGGAAACCGCCACGCACGCGTTGAGCAAAACGCTCTACCAAACGAGCGGCCCGGCGGCTGGCGCTGTCCCGCAAGGGGGCGCCGCGGGTGGTGCGCCGGAGTCGGGCAGCAAACCGGCCGGCGACGACGAGGCGATCGACGCGGAGTTTGAAGTCAAGTGATCGACGCCCCCTCGCGGGGCGTACATTTCGAGACGGTGCCGCATGCCCAGGGACGCAGGTCCCTGGGCTGTGGCATATAGAGGGCTTTAAAATGCCATAAGGATCGCCGCGGCACTCGCCGCTGCGCATGTAAGGAACTCATCCCATGTCATTTCGCTTCGATAAGCTAACTATCAAATCGCAGGAAGCCTTGCAGCGGGCGCAAGGGCTGGCCGCCGACCGCGGCAACGCGGAGGTGGGGCCGCTGCATCTGCTCGCTGCGCTACTCGAAGACGCCGGCGGGGTGATTGGCGCCATTCTGGGGCGGATCGGCGCCAATCGAGATCAACTGGTGCAGATGGTCCAGAGCGAACTGGGGCACTTGCCTAAGGTCTCCGGCGGCAGCGAGCCGCGCGTCGACAAGAAGCTGCAAGATGTGCTGGAAGACGCCCGCAAGCAAGCCGACACGATGAAGGATGACTTCATCTCGATCGAGCATCTGCTGCTGGCCCTATCGCGAGTAGAGTCGAAGGCCCAATCGCTGCTGAAGCTGTGCGCGATCTCCGAGCCCGACATTCTCAAGGCCATGCGCACGGTGCGCGGCAGCACGCGAGTGACGGATCAGAACCCTGAGGAAAAGTTCCAGGCCCTGGAGCGATACGGCATCGACCTGGTCCAGCGGGCCAGCCAGGGGAAGCTCGACCCGGTGATCGGCCGCGATCAGGAAATCCGCCGCGTGATCCAGGTATTGTCGCGTCGCACGAAGAACAACCCGGTGCTGATCGGCGAGCCGGGGGTCGGCAAGACGGCCATCGCCGAGGGGCTCGCCCTGCGCATCGTGCAGGGAGACGTGCCGCAGAGCTTGAAGAACAAAAGAGTCGTGGCGCTCGACATGGGCGCTTTGATTGCCGGGGCCAAATTTCGCGGCGAGTTTGAGGAACGCCTCAAGGCGGTGCTGCGCGAAGTGCAGGACTCGGCCGGCGCGGTGATTCTGTTTGTCGACGAATTGCACACGGTGATCGGCGCCGGGGCTGCTGAAGGGGGCAACGACGCCGCGAACTTGCTCAAACCGGCTCTGGCCCGTGGCGAGTTGCGATGCATCGGGGCGACCACGCTGGACGAATATCGCAAATACATCGAGAAGGACGCCGCCTTGGAGCGGCGGTTTCAGCCGATTTACGTGGGCGAGCCGTCCGTCGAAGACACGATCGCCATCCTGCGCGGGCTCAAGCCACGCTACGAGGCCCATCACAAAGGGGTCAAGATCAAGGACTCGGCCCTGGTGGCGGCGGCCCGGCTTTCCAATCGCTATATCACGGACCGTTTCCTGCCGGACAAGGCGATCGATCTGGTGGACGAAGCGGCCAGCAAGCTGGCGATGGAGTTGGAAAGCGTCCCGGCGGAGATTGACGAAGTGCAGCGGCGGCTGACGCAGCTTGAGCTGGCCGCGCGGCAATTGGCCGACGAAACGGAAGAACACACCGTCGAGCGTCTGGCCGAAATCAACGACGAAATGGCCTCGCTCAAGAAGAAGCTGGCCAAGCTGCGCGAGCAGTGGGAGCGCGAGAAGTCGGGGCTAGGTGATGTGCAGAAACTGCGGCAGGAACTGGCCGGCGTGGAGCGGCAATTCGACCAGATCGACGCCGACATCAAAGAGAAGTTGGCCTCAGGTCTGCCTGTGCCGGAGGAGGATTATCAGCGGCTGTACGAAGCTGACGTCCGCCGCAAGCAACTTACCGCGCAGCTCGATTCGGAAACGGCCGAGAAGGCAGCCGAGAAATTGCCCGAGAAGGATGGCGGCGCCGATGCCGCGCACGCTGGGCGGCGTCTGCTCCGGCGGGAAGTGACCGAAGATGAAATCGCCGACGTGGTGAGCGCCTGGACCGGCATTCCGGTCAGCCGCATGGTCGAGTCGGAGCGGGCGAAGCTCTTGGTGATGGAAGTGCGGATCCATCAGCGGCTGGTCGGCCAGGACGAAGCAGTCGTGGCCGTGTGCAACGCTGTGCGCCGCAGCCGCAGCGGATTGCAAGACCCCAACCGGCCGATGGGCTCGTTCTTGTTCCTCGGCCCCACGGGCGTGGGAAAGACCGAACTGTGCAAGGCTCTGGCCGAGGTGTTGTTCGACGACGAGTCAGCGATGGTCCGCCTCGACATGAGCGAGTTCATGGAAAAGCATTCCGTGAGCCGTCTGATCGGCGCCCCGCCGGGATACGTCGGCTTCGACGAAGGGGGAAAGCTTACGGAGGCAGTTCACCGGCGTCCGTACTCCGTGGTGCTGCTGGATGAAATCGAAAAAGCCCATCGCGACGTGTTCAACGTCCTCTTGCAAGTCCTCGACGACGGCCGGTTGACGGATAACCACGGCCGCACCGTGAATTTCACGAACACGCTGGTGGTGATGACCTCGAACATCGGCAGCCAGGCGATTCAAGAAATTACGCAGGCCGGCGGCAGCGAAGAAGAAATCCGCGAGGCGGTGACCGAGCAGCTTCGCGCGCATTTCCTGCCCGAGTTTCTCAACCGGATCGACGAGACGATTCTGTTCCATCCACTGAAACAGGACGAGCTGCGGAAGATCGTCAGCCTGCAGATCGATCACGTCCGGCGGCAGCTTGAGCAGATGGGCATGAACCTGGAAGTCACCGACGCGGCGCTCAATGAACTGGCCCGCCGCGGTTACGACCCGATCTACGGCGCCCGGCCGTTGAAGCGATTGATTCAGCAAGAGGTGCAAAACCCGCTGGCCACTGAGATTCTCAAGGGAGAGTTCGCACCCGGCACCACCGCCCGGCTGGACTTCGACGGCGACGAGTTCCGGTTCGAGCAGGGGATCGAGCCAGTGGCTGAAGCAGCGGCAACAGGCAACGGCGAGACGGGCAAAACGCCGAGGCGGCGATCAAGCGTGTGAGCCAGCAGGCGCTAGCCGCGGGTCCGGTTAGAGGTCGCCAACTGGCGGCATAGTACCCCTCACGCTCCGCGTGAGGATTCGCACCACGCGGCCTGTGAACTGCATCACGCTTCAGCGTGATGGGTACTATGATTTCGCTTAGCGTTCTTCAAGCTTCCAAGCCGCGATGATCACCTCGGCCCCGGGCGTGAGGCGGCGGAGCTTCTGGGCCATCATGCCCTTTTCCGAGACGGTGGCCTTCTTCACTTTGGCGGCCAACTTGGCGATCTTGATCCGACGGTGCCGGCGACGGCCGATTTCCTTCTGACGCTCACTACATCCCACAGGGCAAGCTCCTCGAAGCGGTTGGCTCAAAACAGTTCAGCGGTAAACATGGCAGGCCGCCGGTCGGCCAAGCGCAAGAAGCTTTTTATCACGCCCGAGGGGGGCCCGTCAACGTGGCGGGGGCCGAGCGGATCGATGGTCTGTGCGTCCGCCCCTGGTTTTTCCGAGGTTTCTAGAACTTGGCTGCTGTTAGTTAAACCGACAACTGCGCAAAAAAAGGACCGAGCAGGTTCCTCCCACTCGGTCCGCGAAAATCTTAGCGTTCAGGACAACAGCTTCGCCAGCTATCCTTCAGCCGGCTCACCGTTGGTCCAGCTTAGCTGCGACGGCTGAACAGGCGATGACGGCTCTTGCCGGTCGAGGTGCTCGCGACGGCGGTCTTCGTGTCCTTCGCAGCGTCCGTCTTGGCGACGTCAGCCTTCGGGGCTTCGGTCTTGGTGGACTTCGCGTCGGCCTTGGGGGCGTCCTTCGGGGCGTCAGCCTTCGGGGCCGTGCAGCCGGCGGCGGGGCAGGTAGCGCAAGTTGCGCAGGAATCGCACTTCTTGCAGCGCTTGCAGCAACGGGCTTCGGCCATGCCAGCCACCGAGATCATCGCGATCGCGGCCAGGGCGATTAGTGCTCGCTTCATCATAGTTTCTACTCTCCGACTAAGGTGGGTTTTGATGGAGACTCTGGCGGGCATTTCATAACCGTCACCCGACGGCTCCCGTCTCCGGTAGTAGGATGAGTCTAACGGTCGTGGAAGCTGGGTCAATTACCCACCGACCGTTTTCGTTAACGCAATTGCGAATGCTGATCGATAGAATCGCGAACTAGTGTTGATATGGGCACTTTGCAGCGCATGGCAGAAGGCTGGCATAAGCAGGAGTAATGACCCCTGCGAATATTGATGAGTGTTGGACCTGAAAATAGGCCCATCGGGAGCGCGCAGTGCCAGCGATGCTGACGCGGGTGCTATGGGCAGCTTGCCTGCCCTTGAGTAGAAGGCACGAACGCACGTGGAGGCGCGCTAGAGCATTTTGGCAGTGCGCAAGGGCAGCAAGCTGCCCATGGCACCGAGCGAGAATGCGCTGCACGACTTACGTCGTGATCGACGCAAAGCCATTGACCGACAACTCGCTAAACACTGCTTCGACCGTAGCGGCGTCCACCAAAGGCCGGTCGTCGCCGGCGGCTGCAAGCAGCGCCAGGTCGGCCAACTGGCTCACGCGGCGCGGTATGCCGCCCGAGAGTTGGTGCAGCCGCTCCGTGGCCAGCGCGTCAAAGCACTTGCTGGGGCTGCCGGCCTTCTTCAGCGCTGTGGCTAGAAACTCCGCCGCCGTGGAGGGATCCCACGGCTCCAGTCCGACGCTCAGTTCCACCAGGTCCAGCAGTTGAGGGTTCATCCGGCTCACTTCGCGCGGATGGGTCGCCACGATCACCGTCAGCCACGCCCCGGCCCCGGCGTCAATCTGGGCCAGCCGAAGAATCATACTCTGCACTTCAGGAGGTGCCTGGTCCACGTCATCGATCAGGATCACGGTGCCGACTTGCTGGTAACGGTGTTCGGTGATCCTGTCGGCGATCATCCGCCACACTTTGGCCGGCGTTTCGTTGTCGCGCGGATTAAGCCGCAACCCGGCTGCGATCAGCCCGGGAAATTCGGCCGGCTCGACTGCTGTCAGATTCACTCGCACCACCGGCTTGCCCGCAGCCGCCAGCTTGGCCGCCAGAACCGCCAGCAGCAGCGACTTGCCGGTCCCCGGCTCCCCCGCCAGCAATCCCAGCCGCCGGCGGCCGTCGACGAGGAACTGCAGCCGAGCCAGGGCTTCGTCGTGCATCGGGTTGGCGTGGAACTGGGCCGGGTCGGCGTCGGAGGCGAAAGGTGCCCGCGAAAGTCCCCAATGTCGTGTGTAGAACACAATCGGCCTCCTTGCCTGCAATCACTGTCTGCCAATATCGGACTTCTTTCCTAATCGGTACAATCGGCCACCGGACTTGACCGTGCCAGCGACGACAGCGGCGGCGGCAGACGGTTGTTCCCGATCACACAGAGTCGTTCCAGCCGTGCCCCCATGTCCTACCGCTTCTACTGCGATCAGCCTCTCCAAGGGGCGTCAGCCCTGCTGGAGGGCTCGGAAGCCCATCATCTCAGCCGCGTGCTGCGGTTGGACGTGGGTGAAGAGGTGGTCCTGTTCGACGGCCAGGGGAGCGAGTTTGCCGCCCGCGTGCGGCACATTAGCAAAGCCCGAGTCGACCTGGACATTCTGCATAAAAACGACACCGACCGGGAACTGCCGTTCACGCTAATCCTGGCCACCGCGCTCCCCAAGGGGGATCGGCAGAAGTGGCTGGTGGAGAAGGCGGTCGAACTGGGGGTGACCCGACTGGTGCCGCTGCGAACGCGGCGCGGAGTTGCCCAACCCGACGCCGGGGCGCTCGAGAGGCTGCGACGGGCGGTGATCGAAGCCAGCAAGCAGTGCTGCCGCAACCGGCTGATGGCGGTTGACGATCCGGTCGATCTGGTCACGCTCGGCGGGGCGACATTGGCCGATGCCGTTCGAGTGCTCGCCCAGCCCGCCACAGGCGCTCCGCCGGCTGCCAACGTGCTGCGGCGACGAACCGGCGATCAGACGCCGTGCGTCATCGCCGTCGGACCCGAGGGTGGATTTACCGACGAAGAAGTAGCCGCCGCGCTCTCAGCCGGGTGGCAGGCGGTTGAACTCGGGCCGAGGATCTTGCGCGTCGAGACTGCGGCGCTGATGCTCGCGGCGCTGGCGGCGAGTTGAACCGGCGCTTACGGCGGTTCAAGGTGGCGTCGATACCCTCTGCTCCGCTCCCACTGGGGCGACGGCTCGCTTCTTCTCGCCAACCTTCGGACTCGCCTTCTTCTTCGCCCCGCTCGGCTTCTTTTTCTTGTTCAGCGCCTTTCGCTGAGAAGGCGACAATCCCTCCCGCGCCGCCTCGGCGTTCGGATGGTTCGCTTGCCCGGTGAGTTCGTACAGGAACCGGCTGGGGACCGATTCGCGGGCTTTGCCCCACTTCATTCGCGACAGGGCCATGGTGAGCGTCAACCGCTCGCGGGCTCGCGTCAGGCCGACGTAGCACAGCCGCCGTTCTTCGTCGATCGCGTCTCCCTGCTCTTCAATGGCCCGGCGGTGCGGCAGCAGCCCTTCTTCCAGGCCGACGAGATACACATGCGGAAACTCCAGCCCCTTGGCGCTGTGCAGCGTCATCAGGGCGACCGCATTCCGTTCGAGCTGCCCCTCCTTGTCCGACTCCTGCTCGCGGGTGTTCATAGCTACTTCTTCCAGAAAGCCTGACAGCGTAGGCCGCTTCGCACGGCGGGCATAGTTACCAATCGAGTTAACCACCTCTTCGATGCTCTGCCAACGGGTTTCCTGGTCGCGCGGCTCTTTGTATGCCCGCATGATTTCGCTGCGATAGTTGATGGTGCGGAGCAGATCGTGTACCCACGCCACGAGGCCGACGGGGTGAAGCGATGCGGGCACGCCTTGCGGGACGTCGGACGTAAGTGATGCTGCAGATTCCTCAGTCGCCGCGTCGGCGGCCGGCGCTTCGTCGACTATGGCTGGTTCAACCTGTGCTTTCTTATTCCGCTTCGCCGCCTCTTCGATCTTCAGCCGCTCCCGGAAATCATCGACGAATCGCTGAAACAGGCCAATCGCCTCCACCGCCGCGGCGTTGACGCCTGCAGCGCCGGCGGGATCGGCCAGCACTTCGGTCAGTGGGCAGCCCCGCTTGGTGGCTTCGGCCATCAGCGCATTGACCGTCGGCTGGCTGATGCCGCGCGGTGGGGTGTTAATGATCCGCAGCAGGGCCACTTCGTCGTTAGGCTGGGCGATCAACTTGAAGTACGCCAACACGTCGCGGACTTCCTTGCGATCGAAGAACGACATGCCGCCCACCAGCACGTACGGCACGTTGGCCTGCCGCAGTTCAGTCTCGAACGCCCGAGGTTGCTCGTTGGTGCGAAACAAGATCGCCACGTCGCGCGGCTTGATGTTCCACTCGACCAGCGATTTCTTGATGTCGGCCACCACTTCGTGTGCTTCGTCTGTTTCGTCCTGGAACTGCAGGATGCGGGGGCGCTCACCCGAGGATCGCGACGCTCGCAGCACCTTTTCGTGCCGGTGCTTGTTGCACACGATCAGCGTGTTGGCCAGATGGAGGATTTCGGGCCGGGAGCGATAGTTCTCTTCAAGTCGTACCAGCTTGGCGTCGGGCCAGTCCTGCGTGAACCGCAGGATGTGGGCCACCTCCGCGCCGCGAAACCCATAGATCGATTGATCGTCGTCGCCGACAACGCACAGGTTGCGGTGAGGCGCGGCCAGCGCCTTGACGATCCGATATTGGCTGGCGTTGGTGTCCTGATACTCGTCAATCAGCAGGTGATCAAAACGCCCCGCCTCCGCTTTGCGGACGTCGTCGAACCGGCTGAACAGGTCTTCGGTCAGCAACAAGAGATCGTCGAAGTCGACTGCCCCGGCGGCCCGGAGCGTCGCCTGATAGCGCCGATAAGCGGCGGCCGCGAGATGCTCGCGGTCGGTGGTGGCCACGCTCTCGGCGTCGTCGGCCCGCACGGCCTTTGATTTCCACTGGCCGATCAAATACAGCAAGTCGCCCGGGCGGAGCGTTTCGCCCGGCACGTTGATCTCGCGCAGCGATTGCCGGGCCACGCCCTCCTGGTCGGTTGAATCGTAGATCGAGAACTTTTCGGGATAGCCCAGCCGCGCGATATGGCGCCGCAACACCCGGACGCAGAGCGAATGGAACGTGGAGATCTCCGGCGACTCGCGCAGCTTCTTGCCCAGCAACGCGGCGCTCCGCTCGCGCATCTCGGCCGCCGCCTTATTGGTGAACGTGACCGCCAGAATCCGCGCCGGGCGGATGCGGCGGCGGATCAATTCGGCAATGCGAAACGTCACCACGCGGGTTTTGCCGGTGCCGGCGCCGGCCAGCACCAGCATCGGTCCTGAGAGGGTCCGGACCGCTTCATGTTGCCCGGGGTTCAAATCGCCAGCCATCAAACGTGCTTCCGTGCAAAAAGGACAAAGCCCTGCGAGAGGCAGGGCCGCGGACAGCCGCAGGGGCGGGCCCGCAGTCAGAATCAATCTGGGTTCGATCCTAATCGCTGCGGTAGCAAATCGTAAAGGGTGTGGAAATACCGGCGAGTTTTGCGTGTGAGCGGCGCCTCAGGCACAGCGGTCTTGTCGCTAATGCCCATCGTCCTTATACTTTGCGCGCTCGTGTATTGAGGGCCGAAGCACGCGATTGGTTCCGATCAATCCCCTCCCACGGCCCGTCTCGCGTTTCTTGCCAACCTGAATATCACACCGGCTAAATCGATCATGAAGACCAAACGGCGCCACGAACTGCACACCAATTTTCTGGCCGATTGGATCGGCAAGCATGGCGCGAAGGTGAAGCCTTACCTGGGCTGGGTCGCCGTGGGGATCGTCGGCGCCTTGCTGGCGACGGTGGTGGTCGCGTGGTGGGGGAATCATTCGGAAGAGGAGATGGCCACCAACTGGAACGAGCTGCGGACTGAGGTCAACTCGGCTTTCGGCGCGTCGGGCCGTGGGGACGACACAGGGTTTCAGGACGCCATCGCCAAGATCTCGAAACGAGTGAAGGATTTCCCCGATACGCCGGTGGCCACGTTCGGCGAGGCGTGGATGGGGGATGTCTTCTTGCAGCGCGGTCAAATGCTGGTCCGGACGAACCGAGCGGCGGCAATCGAGAGCTTCAAGAAGGCGATCAACCATTATTCGGAAGCCGCCAGTAGCGCTACCGATCCACTGGTCAAGAACCGCGTGCTACTGAACAAGGCGAGTGCCTACGAATGGATTGCTCAACTTGACGACGCCCGCAAGACGTACGACGCGATCGGCAGCGTGTACAAGCCAGATGCCCAGCAGGCGCTGGCGGCGCTGGATAGCGTGGGCGGGGCGAAGTTTTACGAGCAGTTGCAGCAGGCGGAGAGCCTGCCGCCGCCCAAAGAAGCGCCGCGCCCCGGCGAGCAGTTTGGCAATCCCGATGAAGATCTGCTGAATCGCTTCCCCGCGCCGTCGGCCCCCAGCAAAACGCCCGGCAGCGATGCCGCCCCTGCGTCGGGCAAAGATGCTGCACCCGAGAAGACGCCGCCTGGCGATAAGTCCCCCAAGTCGATGACGGACAAAGTGGCGCCAGAGAAGAACGACGTCGAAAAGAAAGACGCAGAAAAGAAGGACACGGAAAGGCCGTCCCCAACGGAACCAAAAAAGGATTCCAGCGAGAAGGCCACTCCGGACAAAGCGGCGCCACCGAAGAAAGAAGCGCCGAAGGATTCCGCTAAACCGGTCGAGACAAAGAAGCCATCTGGCACCAAATAGCAAGCGAACGGCGAATTTCAAAGCACGAACAACCAAAATGCGTGCGCAGCTCGTCCTTTCGTCATTCGTGCTTTGACGTTAGTCGGGGTCTCCACCACGGCCGCGTCGCCATCAGCAGCCCCGCGCTGACCGCTAGAAACAGCATCCCGCTCAGCCGTGAATGGGCCAGCAACACCGCGTTGCCAGGGCGGCCCGTTCGGATGCTGATCTCGACCAGCAAAAACAGCCGCACTGCGTTGAGCGCGTACAGCAACACCAGCCCCGCTGCCGCCACCACCAGCCACCGTAACGGCCGCACCCCGCGGCGGTCGGCCAGCAGCAGCGTGACCGCCAGCACCAACAGGGCCGCCAGCGACTCCACCTCCGCGCAGGCCTGCGTCACTTCGATCGGGATCCTCCCCTGCACTCCCAGCACCGGGTTATCCGTCGTGTCGGTGCGATACGTAACTCCCCGCCCGCCATGGAGCGTGTTCAATGCTTCATACGCCACCTTCACGGCAGGGCGATCGATTGTGTGCCACAATCGCTGGATGTCGGGTGTGAATAACGCCAGCGAGGCGCCGATGATGAGAAACCCGATGGCCCGATGCCATTGGCCGTGCGTCCAATCGACCAGCGTGCCGACGGAAAAGCACGCCAGCACGGCCGTGATTCCCACGACCCCCGCCAGTGCGGCCCACGCGGCGGCCAAGCTCCATTCGACCCCCTCGGACCAACCCGGCTTGACCAGCGCCAAGCTCAGAAAGAACAGCAGCGCAAAGCTTGCCACGTTGAGAATTAAGAAGACCACTCGCGCCCAAATCGCACCAAGCCGCCCCGTGGTGGCCAACTCTCCGCCGCACACCAGCAGCATCAACAACCCGGCCACGAGCGCAGTGTCGGCCACCCCCGGCGCGGCCAGCTTGCGCATTGGACCACGGACATACTCGACCGCCGGCGTGAGCAGCCCCACCTCGACGGCGATCAACAACAGCGGCGAGGCGAGCCACACCCAGCGTCGAAAACTCGGACGGCACTCAAGCGACAAAACGTGCTTCATGTCCCAAGTTTAGAGAACGCGCCCTGGCATGAATACTCCCGGAAGCGTGCCCATAGCCCCGAACTCCGCCCGGGGGTTGCAGCACCAACCAGCCACAACCCACTAGCCCGAAGCGCAACAACATTTAGCATGTGCTAGTGCCGTAGCGTGAGTGCTTGCACCCGCGAGCCTCTGATTTTCGTGGGTGCAAGCACCCACGCTACTAATTAAATCAACGGTACGCCGGGCCATTTGCACCTTTGCGAATGGTTGCAAATCCTTGGCCTTTTCATCGCATTGTTTTGCGTTTCCATGGCGATTCTTTGCGTTTTTTTGCATTCTTTGCGTGCTTTTGCATCAACGACGAGTGCTGCGTCTGCCGGCTCTGCGATGTAACTCGTTTCGCTGATTGGCGTTGCTCGGTGCGCACGACGACTGAATGCAATGCAGAAAGGCGATCGCGGGCAATTTTTTATTCGTTTGCATCCGAGCACTCTGTCCCTTCGGCCGCCGCAGCGACCTGCTGCCGCGCGAGCGTGCGCACTGACCCATCCCCCAATCGCGCGCGCCACG
>JAIOQB010000140.1 GCA_021413585.1 Planctomycetia bacterium | reverse complement strand
CCACGGGCCGATGCCGGGGAGTTCGACGAGCCGGTCGATGACGGCGGTCGGGTCGATGCCCGGTTCGAGGTCGATCTCGCGCAGCGCGATCGTGCGCGCCAAGTTGCGCAGCGTCTTGGCGCGAGCGCCGGGCAGGCCGAGGCCGGCGAGCGTGGAGCTGCGGGCCGCGGCCAGGGTGTCGGCCGTCGGCGCAAGTCGGTTCAAGCAGGCCAGCGGCGTTTCAATCGGTTCGCCAAACCGCAGGGCAAACCGGCCGGCGAGCGTCGACGCCCCACGTACGGAAACCTGCTGTCCCAGGATTGCCCGCATGGCCAACTCAAATGTGTCGAACGCCCCTGGGACGCGCAGGCCCGGCCGGAGTTTGACGGAGCGTGCCAGCAGCGGATCGAGTGCCAGATGCCCGGCGATGACATCGGGCCGAGCGTCCAGATCGAACAGATTCCGCAGCCGGACAAGAATCGATGGCAACGCCGGCGTCAGCACGGTGGCCAGATCGACGCCCAGCAGGTTGCGATTGGCGACGGGCGAGACGCTCAGCCAGCCCCGATATTCGCCGATGCCGACGGTGCGGTGGTATGCGTCGCCGGTCACGCATTCGACGCCAGGAATTGCTCGCGCCGCCAGGAACCGCAGCAGAGCCGTCCAATCCAGCGGCGGACGATAGGCGAGCATCAGCCGCACGCAATCGGCCGACGCGGCGTGCGACGATGAACGTCGCAGCGTGCTGGGGGTGAGTCGATAATGGCTGCGAAACAGCGAGTTGAACCGCCGCACGCTTTCAAACCCGGCGGCGAACGCCACCTGCACCATCGGCAGCTGCGTTTCGGCGATCAACCGTTTGGCCAGCAGCAGGCGACTTGTTTGCGCCAACTCGACGGGCGACACGCCAAGTTCCTTGCGCACCGCGCGGCGTAGTTGACGCGAGCTGAGCCCCAAGTCGGCGGCCAGCCCTTCCAGGCTGCCGCCGCCGAGCGCGCCAGCATCGATTCTCGCCGCCGCCGCTCTGGCGATGGTGCGGGTGCTGTCTACCGGCGCGTGCCCCGGCGCCAGTTCGGGCCGGCAGCGCAAGCAAGGGCGAAAGCCGGCCTGTTCGGCCAGTGCGGCGCTGGCAAAGAATTTGCAGCGAGCGCGGCCGGGTGTCTTCGCCGTGCAGACAGGACGGCAATAAATGCCGGTGGACTTCACGCCCACGAAAAACAGGCCGTCGAAACGGGCGTCGCGTGCGATCAGGGCTCGATAGCAAATGTCGTCGTCGATGGTCATGCTCGTATTCTAGCGGTGACACGAGAGAATGGCTGGCCGTTTTCGGACATGGAAAAGTGGGCGATCGGCACACCACGGATAAGCGTTCGATACTTTATCCGTTGCCTGTTGCAAAGCCGGCCCATTAGGGAATAATTGAACCCAGGCGTGCGGCACTTGATCTGGCTGGATGCATCGTCTTGAACGAACGTGCCAGGATCAGGCGTCGAGAAGGCGGACACCGAAGCAAAGTTACTGTCCCAGTTCGACATTGGTCCCCATTGATGCGGAGACTTATGACATGCCGTCGCCGCTTATCGAAGAATTGCTTGCCGCTTTGGAAACACTGTCGGGAGGAGGACATCCCGGTTTTCGGCCCGTTCACGCCAGGGGACAAATGGTTTCCGGCGGGTTTACACCTTCGTCCGCCGCGGCCCAACTGACGCGTGCGCCCCATGCCGTCAGCGCGTCGACGCCCGTCACGGTGCGATTCTCGTTGGCGGCGGGGATTCCGACTGTCGCGGACAACGACCTGCGGGGGGCCAGCCCTCAGGGGATGGCAATTCGGTTCCACCTCGACGACCATGTGCATACGGACATTATCGCGCAGTCGTTGAACCGATTCCCTGTGCGGACCGGAGAGGAATTTTTGGAGTTCCTGCGGGCGGCCGCGGCGAGCGGCCCCGGCGCAGCGAGCCCACCCCCCATCGCGGCATTCCTGGCGACCCATCCTGCGGCGCAGGCGTTTGTCGAGGCGCCGCGACCGATCCCCAGCAGTTATGCACGGCAGCCGTATTTCGCGGTGACGGCGTTTAAGTTCACGAACAGCGACGGCAAGGCACAGTTTGGCCGATTCCGCATTCGCCCTGACGCGGAGAGCGAATTTCTGACGCCCGAGCAAGCAGCGCAGAAGACCACGGACTTTCTCGCTGCCGAATTGTCCGAGCGCCTGGCCGCGGGGCCAATCGGATTCAGGGTGCTGGTGCAGTTGGCCGAGGCGGGGGACAACGTCGCTGATTCGACCGCTCTATGGCCAGAAACACGGCGTGAGTTGGAGTTCGGCACCTTGACGCTCCGCGAGCGCGTGGACGAATTGGCGCCGGAGCGCCGCAAGATCATCTTCGACCCGTTGCCGCGCGTGGACGGGATCGACTCGGCGGACGATCCGCTCACCGAGGTGCGGGCGGATATCTATCTGCTCAGCGGCCGGCGGCGACGCTCCGCGGCGAAGTGACACAGTCGCGCTGCGGCGAAATGAAGCACGCGAAATGAATCGCACGATCGCGGCAGCCCCAGCCGGCATCACGTTGCTGCGATCGCGCGTCGTCGCCGGCTGCGAATCGCG
The DNA here is from genome assembly GCA_021413585.1 of Planctomycetia bacterium. Taxonomy (GTDB): domain Bacteria; phylum Planctomycetota; class Planctomycetia; order Pirellulales; family UBA7805; genus JAIOPX01. Next base: position 22,543 of record JAIOQB010000140.1, on the reverse strand, counting down.
GCGACGATCCCTACGACAAGCGCCACCAGCCCGTAGACCGGCAGGATGCCGAGGAAGATGCTCAGAATGCCCACGATGATTAGCAGCGTGGCCATCGTCCCCAGCGACGCGCCGCCGAGGGCCGCCCGACGGAAGCCGCGGTAGGCAACCAACCCGATCGCCAGGGCGCCGGCAATCCACAGCAGCGCGACGAGACGCTGCACCAGCCAGTTGGGCACGGCGCGGGCAGTGATCTCCGGCTCGCCGCGGACCGCGGTGAAATAAAAGACGCGGCCCCGCTCGGGGAGCGCGACATCCAGGCTGTAGGTTCCTTTGTCGGTCTCGGACTGCTTGGTGACGGTTTGGCGATTATAGCCGGCGGCCAGCGGGAGCTTGCCGCTTCCTTCGGTGGGCTTGTGATCCGCCTTGGACTTGTCGTCGGGCCCTCGCTCTCCCTCTTGTTTGTTTTGTTCTTTCAGACGCTTGCCATATTCCTGGGCGAGTTGCTTTGATTCTTCCTGGGGTGCGGGATTTTGAATTGCCGGATCTTGGCCTGCGTTTTTGGCGGCAGGCGACTGAGAGAGCTGACTCTGGAAGTAGCCATCAGCAATGGCTTGGGGCTGCTGCGGAGGCGCCGGTTGAGTCGTTGCCGGGGCCGGTTGTCCCGCCAGGGGTGGGCCTTGTCCCATTCCCATCCCCATTCCCATTCCGCCCTGCGTTCCCATACCCGGCTGCGACGCCTGCGGCTTGCCCTCAAATTGACCTTGGCGATTGTTCAACGAGATGCGCGGCTCATTCGTTTCGCCGCCCGGAGCCTGGGCTTCCGTCAGGTCCTGCAGCTTGTCTCCGTCCTTTCCGGCCCGTTCCTTCTCCTCGCGCTTCAGGCCATTGCGATCGTACCAGGCGCCATTGAACCCGTTGCCGCTGCCATTGCCAGTTCCGTTGGCAATTCCAGTTTCACCGCCAATTCCGCTGTCGTTTCCGAATGTGAGCGTCCCGCTGGGCGAAGCCGATTTCCAGTTTCCGGCGAGCGTCGGCAGATCGGCGGCCGCTGGGTTGACGGTTGAATTGTTGAGATTGGTGGTGAGCGCCCGCCGGTTATCGCGGAAAATGGCGCTGCGATCTTTGTCCTGTTGCCGCAGGTTCAGCGTTTGAAGCTCCTTGTTGATCTGGGCCGCCTGCTGCTGCAACTCGCCGGCGGAGGTGGTGGCGCGGCCGATATACGCATTCGCGCCGCTGTACTTGTCGGCACCGCTGATTTGCTGCTGAATATCCGCCTCGATCGACTTGAGCGATTCGCGGCCGCGCGTCTGGGCGAACAGATCGTCCTGCTGGTTGGCCGCGATCACGCGCCGCAGTTCGTCCTGGCGATAAGTCTGCCGGCCCACGTCGAGCGCCGCGCTGTTCTCCACTTTGGTCGCGGTGCCGCCGAAGTCGAACCAGTCGTGCGTTTCCGGCAACCGCAATTGCACGTGCGACTGCTCTACAGGAATGTTCACCGTCTTCGCAACCGGAAAGCTGACCGTGCGTCCCGGCGCAAACGATGGCAACTGCCCGCCGTACTTGATCTCGACCTGGTAGTCGCGATCCCCTTCCAGCGTTCGCACCAGCGGAATGCGCACCTGCGAGCCGCCGGCCGTCGTGTCGCGAACTGGTTTGACCAACTGTCCGGCGACGCGCACCGTCCACAGCCGCGCCCCGGCGGGCAATTCGATCGACAACACCTGCTCGGTCTGGTTGTCGACGAAGAACACCTGCTCCGCCCGATAGGCGCCGTTGGCGTCGACGGTCATCACCGTTTCCGCCAGCCGGATGCGGGCGCGGGCGGTTTGCTCGGCCACACGGGGCGTGGTCTTGAGTTCCAGCAGCGGTTCGCCTGCACCCTCCTGCACGACGAACGCTTCGCCGGAGCTGGCGCCCAAGATATTGTCCAGCGTCTGCTTGGCGCTTTGCCGGCGCGACAGGGGTTCCACGTTCTTCTGCTGCGCAACCACGACCTCGTCGCGGCTGCTGTTCTCCATCGCCACGTAGCGGTAGTTGGTCTTGCCCGTTTCCACAACGGGAATCGGCGCCGGCAGGGCCGCCTGGGTGAGCAATTGATCGTGCGTGGCCTCGACGTTCACCACGCCCATCTGCAGTTCCTGAAACTCCAGCCGGACGCGCACCCAGCCCGGATGATCGGCCGCGACTTCGATTGACTTCTGGCGCAGGGCCCGATTGGAAGCGAGCCGCGCCTGCCGCAACGCCTCGGGCAGCAGGAACGACAATTGCCGGATACCGGCGTCCTTAATATCGAACTGCAAGTGAACGGTCTGCTCGATCGTGCTGGGCGTGTAGCGGACATTGGTGACCGTGACGGCCTGAATATGAGGCGACCGCGCCGAGAGTACCAGTTGCCCGCCGTACTCGGCCGAACGATAGCGCAGCGCGAGCCCCGCCAAAGCCTGCTGCGCCGGATCGACCCAGGAACTGACTTCGCTAAGCAACAACTGGCTGCAACCCGCCAGGTCTTGAGCGCGTACGTCGAATCCGGCGGGGGGCTGCACGACGATCTCTCCCTGCTGCTGGCGGACGTCGAGCGGTTGCAACTGGGGCAACGGCGTGCGGCCCTCGGCCACCAAGTCTTTCATGCGCCCCGCCACGTTGATGGAAAACGTGCCGACTTGACCGGTGGAGAAATTGACCGAGAGGACTTCGCGGCCGTCGATCGTGGCGACGCTGTAAAGCATGTCGGCGGCGGAAGTGGCCTGCGACAGCGCCAGGCCCTTCGGCAGCGCCACGCGAATCTGGTACACCGGCCGCTCGGGCGAAGTGAATATCAGCCGGCTGGCCAACTCGACGTCGGGCGATTCGATGCGCACCAGGGTCTGTGCCGCGCAGGAGAGATCATCGGCCACAGGCCGCACGTCAAGCTGGGCGCTGAAGGAGGCGTCTCCAAACCGGTAGGCGGCCAGCGATTTTAACTCCAACGTGCTATCGGGCAGTCCGGCGGTGAGCTGCCCCAGATCGGCCGGCAGACCTACTTGTTGCAGTCCGACCAGCGCGGCGACCTGCACGTCCAGCCGCACACTGCGGCGGATCGTCAGCGTGCCGCGGTACAGGTTGGCGCCGCTGATCTCGACCTTGGGCATTTCAAACAACGCGGTGGCGGGCTTGCCGGCAGGAGCTCTTGGCAGCGGCGCCTTGGCCGTCGCTGGCGTGCGCGCCATGATGATCGTCAGCGATTCCTGGCCTGTGACCGGCGCGAGCAAACCGACGTCGATCCGCTGCCGGCCGTCGATCCTGGCGACCTCCCACCCGCGCACGTTGGAGCCCAGCACGCGCTCCACGAGATAATCGCCGGGCACGGAAAGCTGGAACGACTCGCGCTGTTGCCGGGCGAAGCGGAGGTTGGCCCGCCAGGTGATCCGCCAGGCGTCTTCGCGCAGATCGGCCAGCACGTCGGACTCGACGGTGAGCGTGGGATCGGCGGCCGCGTCGTCGACATGCCCTCGCCAGCGGAGATCGACCATGCCGTCGGCGGCCAGCGGGACATCGCGGAGTTCGTTGTCACGGCTGGTTTCGCGCTGGGCGACGATTGGCCCGCACGACGTGCAGACTTCGGTGCCGCGCTTCGGGACGTTGAGCGTCAGGACGGTGGCCGGTGCGGCGGGGATCTTGCCGCGCACGCTGCGCCAGCCGCCGCTTTTGCTGATCGGCAGTTGTAACTCCAGCATCAGCCGCTTGCGCCCCTGCCCTTCGAGGTGCAGCACGGCGCCGCTGCCCGCGGGAATTGCGGCCGCTGGCGAAGCGGGCGTGGCAATCCGCAGCCGAGCCGGTTTTCCTTCGACTTCCGCCCGCGACAGCACCACTTCCGACAGGCCCAGTGGAATCTCCACCGCTCGATCGACGAACAGATCGACGTCGATATGGCCGGTGAGCGTGAGCGTGTCGCCGTCGGACAGCGTGGCGGTGAACACTCCGCCGGAAAGAGCGTATTCCGCCGGCTTGTTGTTAACCTGCAGCTTTTCGTTCGGATGGACCTGATTCCACAGCTCGATGTATCGATCCAGCGGCACCAGCAAACGGTCGGCTCGGCTCGTGGCCGCTTCGATGCCGCCGATTTGATTCGGATCGTAGGGAATCAGAATTGCATCGTCCGGCAGCCGCAGCGGAGAACGATCCGACGGTGGTGGCGTGATCGGATTAGCCCGAGGCAACGATGGATCGGCCGCGTGGGTGGTAGCAACATGACTCAGGCAGCAAGCCAATAACACCGCGGCCACTCCGACCGCCTTCACTGCTCCTTGGGAGGCGGCAGACGTCGGTACCGCCAACCGCAGCAGCGATCGCACGAGGCCGACACCCAGATAATAGAACGCGAGCAATCCGGCGGCGACGAACGCCGCCTCAAACGCCTTGGATAGAATGAGCGTCGGCGACACCACGAGCGGCAGCAGGATGCTCAGCAGAATGACGCTCAGCACATAGTAGAGCTTGGTCCGCGCGGGGCGCCGTGTCAGCGCCACACCGACGAGCCCCACCAACAGGCCGATTCCCCAGGCGGCAAACCCGATGCGCCGAGAATCGACCACTTGGATGTCGAGGCTGGTCACGCCTTCGCCCAGGCTGTGAAAGCTGGCGACTTCGGCTTGCTCGCCGCGGGATTTGTCGACGTCGACGTTGAGGCTGATGTCGAGGCTGGAGAAGCTTTCCCAGCCACTTTCGCCTTTTGATTTATTCTTTGTCGATCGACTTGGAAGTAAGCTGTAAGCGGGCAAGTCCCCGCCGGTAGTGGTCGACGGAGTGCTTGCGCGAAACAGTTTCTCGCGATCTTGCGGCTTGGCAGGCTCCGGGACAGCCGGTGGAGGAGTGGGTGCCGCTGGTTTTGTTCCTGCGCGGAAGTCGATTCCCAAATCGATTGGAGCCGCCGCAGGTGCTTCGGTGGCTGGAAGCTGGTCTCGCTGCTTCGTAAACGAAATGACATCGTCGCCGTCACTCGACTGTGACTCATACCCTGTTCTGGGTTCCGCCATAGGAACAGCCGTCGGGGCATAGTTAGTCGCGCTGCGGCGCCACTGAACGGCCGACGATATGAGGCCGTTCTCGAACAACCCTCCGCCCGCTGTGTAGAGCGCCGCGCCGAGCAGCTTGAGCGGCTGATCCTGCGTCAGTTGCGTCGTATGCACCGTCCCGTTGGAGTCGACCAGAATGTAACCGTCAGGAAGGCGCAATTGCCAGTCGACATCGGCCATGGGGACTTCAAGTCCGGCGCCGTCCTCGCTGCGCCGAATGCGAAGCTGCGGCGCGCCCAGTTGCAAGCGGCCCGAGAGGGCCAGCGGGCTGACCCGCGTCTGATACGCGATTCGCAATTGGCGAATTTCATTCGCTTTGCCGGGGGGGAGCACCACCAGCACGCCGTCGGCGTCCTTCTGCGGGCGTCCTGGTTGTCCATCGATCATCACGGACCACAGCGTGGAGTCGTCGGGCAGCACGATGTGCAAATAATTGTCTTTGGTCTTGAGTTCAAATTGGGCCGATGTCTGGCTGACGCCGCCGGCGCTGATCGCAGTGATCAATGACGCCTTCTGCACCAGCGACGTGGGGATGGCATAGTCCTGGATGCGCGTGATGCTCAGCCCCACTGCCGGCGGATTGCCCACGAAGGCGTACGCACCCAACAACTGCTTGCCCGGCGTGTACTCGGCGGCCGAGAGTTCGCCGACGTCCACTTCGCGCGGATGCCCTGCCGCGACGCTCACATCCAACTCGGGCGTCCCTTCCACCGCCACCAGCCCCGACTGGTAAGCGACACCCTGCGCTTCGGCCAACGGGAGCTTGAGCGCGATCGATTTCTTATCGTCGAGCTTCTGGGCCAGCGTCACCTTCAGCCGGACGCGCCCCAGCCGCCGCTCGGCCAGCTCGACCGTCCAGTGCCGCAGGCCGTTTTTCACTTCGGACCGGTATTCCTTGTACTTCACGCCGTCGAGCCCTTCGATGCTGATTGCCACGGGGGTCGACTCGGGTAGCGTGAACGCCAGAGTTGACGTGCGGGCTTCGGCGATGAAGTACTGCAATTCGTAGTGCGCATGGATCGCCTCGGGCTGCACCTTGAAGAACTGATACGTGCGGGCGGTGACCCACGATTTCGGCCGCCGCAGGCTCACGGCCGCCGAGTACGGTTGCTGCCGATACGACAGAGCCACCTGGGCATCGAGCTTCTCCAGGCCGAAGCGAGTCTTGTCGTCGCCATAGAGCGGGCTGAGTCCCTCCGTCTTGCCGGGATCGACGATGATGTCATCATCTGCCTTCACCGCCAGAATGCCCCGGTCGTTCTTGGCGCCGACCACGGCAAACACAGGGCACTCCGCGTCGCGCTTCTGCCACGGATCGAGCCAGCCGGCGGGGACCATCGTGGCGTGGAACTGCACTTTAAATATTTCGCCCGGCGCGACGCCGCGCGGCAGCTTGACGTGAATCCGCTGCGCGCCCTGCGCCTCGGCGAGCACGTCGAACTTCAGACGGGCACCGCTGGCCGCGGAGACGGTATCGACGGTCCACCCGGCCGGGGCCTTGAAGTCCAGCGCGAACAGCTTCTCGACCGCCGGCTGCAGGGCGAACTCGCCGCGCGCGTCTTCACCGCGATCGGAAAACGTCAGCAACTGGCTGGTCACCACGCTGACTTCCGCCGCCGGACGGCGGAAGCGGGCGGTGAGTTGGTAGTCGGCCAGCGGAGCGTACCAGGCGGCGACTGCCCGCACGCGCGGCGCGCCGGGCACCGCTTGCAGCACGCTCGCGGCCAAGCCACCCGCCAGGCTTTGCGTGTCGAGCGCGATCAGTCCTTGCGCTTCCATGCGCTCCATTTCAAAGCGGTCTTCCAGGAGCACGCCGGCCACGAGGTCGCGGCGCACGACGTCCAGCGGCTCGATGCGGGGCATGGTCCATTGCTCAGGCGCTTTGACGGTGCGCTCGGCGCCGATGTTCAGCGCCACGCTCTCTGTGGTGGCGTCTCGTAAGTGGACTTCGAGAATCGACTTGCCGGCAGCTTTGTCGCCCTCCTTGCCACCTTCCTTGACCACGCCCCACGACGCCACGTCGCGCCCCAGCACGGTGGTCACCTCAAAACCCTCGGGCAATTGAAAGCGGTAGCTGATGGCCGAGCCGTGCAGCACGTCGAAGGAGAACGTGGCGTGCAGGCGTTCGTAAGCCCCGGTCACTTCGTCGAACACGACGCCGTGAGCGGCGACTACCCGATCGCGCTTCAGCAGCCGGCTGTTGAGCGACATTTGCAGTTCGACGGGTCCCGGCTGCGGGAGCAATTCAAATCGTGTCACGCCGGCCTTCTCGTCGAATTCACGCGAGGCGATGGCGGCCCCGGATTTCAGTTCTACGTCGCCGGGCACGCTTAACCGCAAGCGGGTACCGGGCGGCATCGGCAATTGAAACGACAGCGACTGGCGGGCTGCGGTGGTGCTTAGCGGAACCATCAGCTCGGCGGTGAGCTTGCGGACGCCCCGTCCTTGCACGAACAGCCGCAGCTTGCCGTCAGGCCCCTGCCCTAGCGGTGCGGGACTGCCGTCGAGATCGGCTCGGAGGATGCCGACGCCCGAAAACGGCAATGCGACCGCCAGTAGATCATCGTCCAGCACGGTGACCGTCATCGTGGCGAGAAACCGAGCCTGCCCTGCTTCGACATTGCCGGAATAATCGGCCGACGAAAGCACGACTTTGGCTGCCGGTCCAGCAGCGGGCGATTCGTGAGCTTTGGCCAACAGGTCGTCGTATTCCTTACGCGAGAGCATCATCCGCCGCGGCTGATTGCGCAGCAGCGGCTCGAGATCGGCGTACGGGACGAAGACTTCGCGCACCGGTCGGGTCGGGACTTCGGATTCTCCGGCGAATACTGATGACGCGGCGCCGAACAGTATTGCCGAAATCAAGAAGAGCCCCCGGGTGGCTGGGGCAACGCCCCAGGCTTGTTTCTCGATGCGGTCTTGGGATCGGCTGCTATACATCTCCACGGCCCTCCTGTCCCGCGTCAGCCGTTGGCGGCGTAGGAGGCGGCGTTACCGGTGGCGGCGCCGCCGTCAACACGGGCGGTGCCGCTGCTGGTGATACACTGGCCGGAGTTCCCGTTGCCGTGACTGTCTTCAACGACTGCGGTAGCCAGCGGCCAATTTGCCATGCTCCCCAGATGACCAGCACCAGGATCAACGCCGCGTCGAGATAGCCGCGGAACAACTCCGTGGTGAAAACTGGCAGGAACAGACCGGCGAGCAACAGCACGACCGCCACGCCGGCCAAGGCATACACCTTCTGCACCAGCGGACGGCGGAGCAGCAGCACGCCCCCGAGCAATACGAGGCCGCACACCCAGCCGTTGAGCCAGCGCCGGTCCATCGTCATCAAATGAAGCGAACCGCTGGGAGGCGCCTCGGGCCCCAGCGCGGAATAAACGTAGAGCTGGCCATCCGTGGGGAAATCGCCCCCTACGCTATCCGGCACATTCACGCCCGCTTTTAACTTTCTGATCCATTGCTGATCGAGGTTGGGCAAATTGGCCGCGAACAACTCTCCTGCGGCAGGCGTCCATGGTCCCTGGCTGCCGAGCAGCGATTGTTCCTTCGGCAAATAGACGCATAGCGCCACGCGCTGCACGGCCGGCTCGTCGGGAAAAGCGGGCAAGTCCAACTGCCGCGGCGTGCCCGCCACCACATAGCGCAATTCCAGCAGGAACGGCTTGTCGGGTGTCTGGCCCGAGAGGGGGACAAAATGCTCGCTGGCGCTCCCCCGCTCCATCGCCGCGCTGCGGCCATTAATCCGCACCGGCTCGGTGTCAAACGTCGCCTTGTCGGGAAGCTGGATTTTCAACCGCTGCTTCGAGCTGCGCATGCGGTACAACGCCTGCACGCTGGTCGAGCCGCTGCGCGTGCAGACCATGCGAACGACTCCCTCCTCGACGCTGGTTTGCTTCAACTCCTCTGGCTGGTAACGAGTCGCCGCGATTGACAGGCTCCATTCGTCCTGGAACTGATAGGCGCTGGCCGCGTCGGGCACGCTCGCGCCCGGCATCAACTGCTGTTGCGGGTCGATCGGCTCGAGACCCGTTGGCTTGCCGGTGGGAGTGACGTCGAGCGATTCCTCCTTGACCAGCACAATCTGCCCCATGGCCAGATCCACCTGCCGCGGCACCAGCCGGGGAACGTCCAACGGCACGCTCTTGCCGATCTGAAGGTTATCGAGCTTTTGCTCCCACACCAGCTTGATCGCTCCCTTGCCCAGAAACTCCGTCGGCCCGGTCAGCGACCAGGCGACGTATTTCTCGGCGACATCTTTGGGCTGCGGGTCGAGCTTTTGCTCGCGGACGTCGCGCGTCTCGTTGCGGATCTGGCCGCTGAGGGCAGCGGGCACGTCGACGCGAAGACTCTTCACGCCGCTGTATTTGACGTCGTAGTTGAGCGTCGCTTCGTAGGCCACCACGCCCGGCTTGGCGCGGACGACCAGCAGTTGGGCGATCTCGACGTGCGGCCGTTTTCGCTCCGCGACCAGCGACAGCGAAACCGGCTGCTTGAAGTACGCCAGCGCCAGCGGCGAGCCGCCGCGTCCGAAGCCGTCGTTGCCCGGCGCGGCGACTACGGAGCTGGCGTCGGTTGCCGTGGCGCGCGTCGCGCCGTTGACGTTGGCCAGATTCACTTGCAGGCTTTCCGGCGCATAGACGAGAATCCAGCCGCGTACCTGCTCTGCCGAAGCGGGCGTGACGCGGGGAATGGCCAGCGGCATTGTCGATTGCTTGCCGGTGGGGCCAGCCAGGTTCGGGTCGTCCAGCCGGCGCACCAACTCGACTTGAATGCCCACGCGCCCCTCGGCGCGGCTGGAGAGATTGATTGTCAGATGTCTGTTGTTCTCGCCCCCAACATGGTGCGAGTCCACGATGGCGGCGGTGGCACCGGCCATAGCGACGCCACGCACCTGCCGCACGTCGAACCCGGCCGGCACGTCGGTTTGCAATTGAAACACACCCGCTTGCTGCACGTCGATCACCGCCGTGTGCAGCAGCGAGAGTTTCTCATGATCGACGAACACTTCGACCAGTTCGTCAACGAGCAGCTTCGGTTGCACCTTCTCCACGCGAAACGCCAGCTCGAACGGCAGCGCGGCATAGCGGTAGGAAAAATCCCACTTTTGTCGGGCCATGGCGGCTGGCAACTCGGCGGCGTCGATCTGGCTAAGGCCGGTGTACCGCGCCGGCTCGGCTCGCAGTCCTGCTGCGACGCGCACCACCACGGTCCCTTGCTGCCGCGGCGCGTCGACCACTTGGACCACGGGGATGATGACTTCCCCGGCCTGCTGCTCGCCAAACCGCTCCAGGTCGATCACCAGAGACTGCGTGCCGCGGCGGGCCTCGAACAGCTCGACGTTGACTCGCTGATGACCGCCGTCGGCGGAGGCGACCGACCATTTGCGCACATTGGCGTCGAAAACATTGACCACCTTCTGGCCGGACGATACCAGCAGCGAGAGCTTGGCGACCTCGGAGCGCGAAATGCTCAGATTCAGTCGCACCTGCGTTCGCGTCACGCCGGTTTCCAATTGCACTTCCTGCTCCGCCTGCGTGGTTACCATGGCGGATAGCCCGCTGGCTCCTTCCGCCTTGGGGGTCCATTGGATTTCGACCTGCGGGGCCGCGCCCACGAACGCCAGCAGCCGCGTTTCGCGCGCCGCGGCGCCGGCCGCGGGCTCTTCGACCGTGGCTGCCACCAGCGGACGCACCTCGACCTCGACCCCCGGCTGCGGGATGCGAATCTTCCAGCGGTTGACCGCGGCCTGTGGCGAGGCGAACGCCACGCGATTGCGCCCCTCGGCCTTCGTATACGCGCGGGCGTATTCAATCTCGGCACGAATTTCAACGGGCCGCTTGGAATCGCTTTGCACCAGCAATTGATGCTCCCCTTGCGCGTTGACGGTGATCGGTGCCGGTTGACCGTTGACGGTGGCGGACAGAATGGCGGCCCCATTCAGTCGCAGCGGCACTTCGTGCCAACCCTCGCGGAGCAGATCGATCTTGAGTTGCGTCTTGACGCGCACGATGTCCTTCTCGACGGTGGCCTCGCTTTCGGAGTCGGTGATCACCACCGCCGTCGGGGCCTTGAGGTCGGCTGCGGGTTGCCGAGCGGCGCGGGCGGCGTCCCACAACTGCTGGAACTCCTCGTAGGAGAGAAACACCCCACGCCCCGGTTTTTCAAACACCTCGCGAAGCTTCTCGTACGGGACATAGATAGTCTGCTCGCGCAGCGGCGGCGCGGGCGCCTTCGCCGCCGGCGGATGCTCTTGGGCCGACGTAGTACAGGCTGCCAGCGCAACCAACGTTAGTGCAGAAGGGGCGGCTAATGCTATCAGAAAGATACATGCCGGGGATGGGCGAACAGACCGTCTGTTGGTCATGATGTGCAACCTTGTGACTCGAGTCTTTTGTAGGAAGCGAGAGCGTACATTGGTCTCATTATCTACTGAGCGTCGCTATTGATTAGGCGACATTGTGTAACAAGTGTGTATCTAGCACCGGCCGGGCGAAACGGGCGAAGGGCGCGCACCCCTAGCTGTGGCGTGATCGAGACCCTCTTAATAGACGTGTTGCCGAACCGAATGGTTCCTTCGACTGCCCCATTTGGTATTCAGCGCATCATAGGCACCCCCTCGAACGACCGCAAGCATTGCCACTCAGCAGGCGGAGCGGGCCGTTGATGAATGCCTTGATCGCGGTCCGGATTGATCAAGGGTTTCCGGCGGGTGCGGCGAATGCACGCGGCGGCAACGTCCATTGTTTCTGCGAATGCGGCGCGCGATACTGTAAACGGGCAGGGGTAATCTTGACGCGGAATCCGCGGGGGAAATGAATGGTCAAGTCACGTCTCTGCGGTGTGCTCATTGTGGCGATGATTGGGATCACCTTCGGTTCCTCTGGCGCGAGTCCCTTGGAGGCTGAAGAGGCGAAGCCACCGTACGACGCTAAGAATGTGCGTCACCTGGAAGGCTTCACCGGATCCGCTGAGGCGCGAGATTTGCTAATGCGACAAGGGTTCGTCGTTACGGACCAGCAGTTCCGGCAAATCTTCGAGGCGTACCTGTCGCTGGACTCGCACGCGTCGTTGCCCAAGTTCATTACCGTCGATAGCGCGTGGCACACGTACCATGTGCTGTTGGAAGAGGGAGTGCGGCAATTGGAGGGCGGCCAGGCGGCTCTGCTGCGGCGATTTTCAAATCGGCTGTATCACGTCGCGATGTCGCACCCGCAATCTGACAGCGTCTCTCGCGACTTGGCGCTATTCGCCGCGGTTGGATTAGCGTTGCAGGAGCCGGACTTCGTCAAGCAACTTCCGGCGGAGCAGAAACAAATCGTTGAGGCGGTTTTGGCGACAATCCGTGGGAAAGGCAGTGATGAGTCGAAGCTGCTGTTCTTTGATCTGCCAATCAGGCCGGATCAGTTTTACCCGGCGAGCTTCTATGCTGACACGCCGCAGTCGTCAAACTATTTTGCCGCGCGGCAATGGTATGCCACCTGCGCGTTTCGCCTGAAATCGGATGAAGAAACGATCCGGGCGTTGCACCTGGCTTTGATGATCGAGTCTGACGATGAGCTGCGGCGGACGTACGGCCAACTCACAGTCCCTTACGATGCCCTGCTGGGTCTTGCCGATGATCCAGGGGTCGAGCAATACGTGCAATTGGTTCGGAACGATTCCGGCGGGCTGCCTGCTCCGGAAAAAAGTCCCGAACTGCTCGCCAGCTTTCGCCGCAAGGCGGGCAGCATTCCTGGTCCGCAGATCAACGACCAATTGCTGCCGCGCGACGCGGCACATGCTCGTGCAGGGGAGTCCAAGGGGATGCGAGTCCTCGGCCCCAGAAGAACTCCCTCGGCCGTGCTGTTTCAGAATACGGTTGATCCCGAGGTTGCGGGCCGGAAGTTTCCATCCGGGTTGGACGTGTTTGCCGCGGGCCCGTTGGCTTGCGCGGCGGGGCGACGGGCGCTGAAGAGAGCGATTCCCAACGCCGCCGCCCGGGCTGATATTGAAAAAGCGGATTGCGGTCCGCTGCCGGATAGCGTGCATGGCGAGGCGATGCAACTGCTCACACTGCTTCAAGAGCCGGTGCCAACATCCGCACCATCTTTGTTCCACACCGCAGCCTGGCACGACAAGCAACTCGCGACTGCGCTGGCCGCCTGGGCTGAAGAGCGGCACACCTGGGCGTTGCATGCGAAGGTGACCGTCGACTACATGGGCCTGCAAGACAAGCCCCCGGGCTATGTCGAGCCCTACCCGGAATTCTATCGCCGCCTAGGGCGCCTCGCGCGGCGTGCGGCCGCCATTTTCGGCCGTTCCGCCAGCGAGAGTGTAGACGTCGTAGCTGTCGGTCGGCAGTGGTTGAAGCTCGAAGATCGGAGAGCCAAGAATCGAATTGCGGGAGCGAAAGACTGGACGGACGAATTCATGGAGCAGTTGAATAAGCAACGCCATGCCTATCAAGTCTTTTTCCGGGAAAGCGGCAAGCAGGAGTGCTCGCTATCCTTCGGCGACATGGCCCAAGCGCGCGACGAGTTGCACCAATCGGCCCTGCGCTGCGCGGCAAACAAGGGCGTGACGGAAACCGACCGCCGGCGGATGTCGGCGTTCGCCGGCCCGCCCGAATGCGAAGCCACGGAACTGCTGCCGGAGTTTGCGAATCTGTGCGACCGTCTCGCCGGCATCGCCCAAAAGGAACTGGATTCCAAGCCGTTGGATGGGGACGACGTGCGGCTCATTAAAGACTATGGCGTAAAGATCGCGAAATTCCATTTCTATGGGGGCAACTCGTACCTCACGCCGCGCGACGACTTTCCCCAGGTCACGCCGGTTTTCGTCAGTCCCCAAGGAAATCGGGCGGAAACGCTTTATGCAGGTGTCGGCCAGCCGGAGGCGATCTACGTCATTCTCCTTGACGGCAAACAGCCGGTGCTCCACCTCGGCGCGGTCCTCAGCTATCGTGAGTTTCGACGCCCACTGGCCAAGCCGCTGGATGACGTTGCCTGGACGAGCGAGGTCCAAGCCGGCGCCTCGACCGCGCCGTTAGCACTGGCCGATTCATTCCGCCGTGCGACGAGCGAAGAGGAAGTGGCGGCAGTGATTCGCGCCGGCAAGATCTACCCCGGCGCGTCGCTGATGCCGGGCCGCGCGATTACGCAGGCCTTGATCGACACCATGGCGAAGGGAGAATCAAAAGACTCCAAATGGCTTTGCCGGCGACTGGTGCAGCGGGCGACCGACGAGGACGTGCCGCAATTGATCGCACTGATCCCCAAGCTGTCTTCCGACTGGGCGACCAAGATCGCGGTCTGCCTGAAGGACCGCAACTTTCAGCCGTACCGCGACCAACTGTATACGATGTTGGCCCATCCCCAAGATTATGTCGCGGATTGCGCGGCCAATCTCCTGGCCCAGCACCCGGAGCAAATCGACGTCGCACGGTTGGCGGACAATTACTTGAAACAGCCGCCGCGGTCGCGGCGCCTGTTCGTTTATCTGGCCGGCCGATCGAAAAACGAGGGCCCACGACGCGAGCAGTTTCTGTTGTCTTGCCTCGACGACACAGATCCGGCGATCCTTTGCGAGGCCGCGGCGGCGGTGGGGGCATCTGGAATGAAAAGTCCCGCGATCGTGGCTCGCCTCATCAAGGGTATCGACGACGAGAATTCCTGCACCGCCGCCGGAGTGACCTTGGCCCTGGTGAAGCTTGACGTCAAGGAGGCGGCCCCCAAGATGCTTGCACGATTGACGAGCGAGGCACCGCGGCGGCACCCAATCGAAACTAGAGGCGCTGACCATAACGCAGTCTCCGCTCTAACCTGGTGCAACGGCGATCCGGACGTGCAGGTGCTTTATGAAAGCACCAGGTTCGATTCACTTGCCAAAGAATTGATCAAGGGACTCGTGGCCTTGAAGTACCACGCCGCGAGGGACGATCTGATGAAACTCGTTCATTCCGTTGCTGCGGACAAGGACGTTGAGGACTTGGGGGGCGATGCCCTCACTGCGCTGTTGACCATGTACCCCGAGAAGCGGGAACGGCTGCTGCTGCATGTGGTCACCGCCGGAAAGTCGAGCGACGGTGCGTTGTTCAAGGCAATGGACGGCATCGTGGCCTTGGACAAAAACATCCTTCTCCAGAACCCTCTCTACATCACCGCACTCCTGTCGCTGGTCGATGAAGGCGAGTCGCGGGGGGCGGGCAATTTCGTCGGCTGGCATGCGGCGAGCGCAATCGGTCAGATTCTGGCGGACGTGGATCGACACGACCCGGCGAGCGTGAAGCTAATTGAACTTGCCCGGACTCGACTACTCAAGCAGACCCGTGGTTTGAGAGGAAATGCCGTACTCGACGCGTTGTTGGCCATCGACCGCGATGTTGCCGGGCGGGAAGCGCTGGCCATCGCCGTTGATAGGACGGCGCCAAAAAGTATTCGTAAGCACGCCTTGGATCTCCTTGGCGAGATCGCCGATCCGGGGCATGCCCGAGCGCTTTTGCCGCTCCTGGACGAGGAAACGTATTTGACGGACGGCTCGACTCACTTTGAGTGGGACCGAGTCTGCTACGCCGCGGCGACAATTATCGGCGAACTCGCGATACGCATCGACCCGAAGACCGCCGAAGGGGCTGAGACGCGCAGGCTCGCTCGGGTCCGATTGGAGAAGTTGCTCCATGGCCCGCATGGCGTGGCCGCCGTGCGAGCGCTGCAGCAATTGCTCGATCAGCGGCAGCAAGCCAGATTCCTGCTGCAGACCGCCGGCGACCGCTCGTTGACTGTAGCAGCACGAGTGGAGGGTTTGAATCGGATCGCGAATGTCAACAATCGTACCCTTGCCGGCAGGCTGCTTCCCCTGTTGGACGACAATGCGCGGGAAGAAGCCGAAGCGCTCTCTATTGCCGAGCATGCGGCCAACGCCATCTCCGCGCTGTGCGACAAAGAACTGTCGATCCACACCGCCATGACGGCAGATCAGCGTGCGGATCTAGTGCGCCAGGCGCGAAAGTGGGCGAATGAGAAGTAATAGCCGTCATATTGCGACTTGAGTCACGCGAGTGGGGGGAAAACTCATGGCGATGGACTACGTCGTTTCGAGAGAGGAAGCCGTCCAGCATGGGCAGCTGCCGTCTCACTCCGCCGGCGTTTCGCCGTACCCTTTCTTCGTCTTCTCCGCGATCAGCTTTTCGGCGTGCTTCTCCGCGGCGGCTGCGTCGGCGAAGAATTTGGTTTGCGTTTGCCCGTCGGTGCCGATCCGGCCGTAGCGAACCGTCACGTCGTTGCCGTCGATCACCACTTCCCAGAACTTCGCGGCGTTGCCTTCGATCAATTCAAAGCGCCGGAAGTTGGCCGGCGTTGCTGCGGCGACTGCTGTTGCTTCTCGATTCTGTTTTGGAACGCTGGAGGGTTTGACAGAAGGCGCGGGCGGTACTTGTTTCGCGTCGGCATGCAGCCGCACAAAAGACGGAAAGCGCGGCACGCCTCGATCCGACAGCTCCTGGTAACGGAAAGTAATCGTGCTGCCGACCGGCGGCGGGTTTTCCCGCTGGGCGTCCGAGAATCCGGTCCCTACGGAGAACAGCGTGCCGTCGGGCAATGCGACTGCCAGCGCACCCAGGCGGCCTTTGTGGCGGCCGGCCCCCGGCAGGTGTTCCAGCACCTGCGCCTCGGCGTCGTGAAAGGTTTTCACTTTCAACAGCGTCGTGGACCTACCCGCTTCGTAGCGCGAACCGGGCTGGCGGAGCATTAGCCCTTCACCGCCGAGCGCTTCGACCCTGGCCAGTTCTGCTTGGAGATGTTCGACCCCTTCGCAGCGGGTTTGATCGTGCGGCGTGGCGAAGTCGCAGCCGTGATCGGTCAGGCATTCGCGCAGTTGCTTGACTCGCTCCTCGAAACCGGTGGCGAGGGCGGGCATGTCGAACACCAGATACCGGATCTCGCGCCAATGGTCGCTCTTGTCCTGCCGGCGGACGATGCTCACTGTGCGCTGAAACGACTTGCGGGCCAGCCACAGCTCTCCGTCTAACGGTTCCTTGGGGAGCTTTTCGACAAACCAATCCGGCGCGTGGAACACGTTCCCTTGCCGCGACAGAAACTGCTTGCCATCCCAATAGGCGCGCACGCCGTCGAGCTTTTCTGAGAGCCACCAGCCGGCCAGGTCGACGTCGTTCTCCCAGGTGTGCGCCAACAGCAGGGCCGGTCCGGCGGCTTTCTCGCTGTCGTCATTGGCATCGCTGCCGGTGGCGGCGCGGGCCGGCGGCGGCGAACCGATCCGCTCTTGCTCGGCCGCGTCGCCGCGATATTTGCGCAGGTGCTTGCAGGTGCGGCGTCCGATGGCGATCGATTGATTGCGCCACGCAGGGCACGAGCAGGAATAAACGCCGCCGACGTTCCGCAGCACGTACGGGAGTCGGGCCGAACCATTGATCTCGGCCGTTTCTCCATCATTTAAGTCAGGCATGGCAGGGACTCGCAGATTCGGAGTTGCTGAAAAGTGGATTCCGGCTGGGCGGATTTATTGTGCAAAGGGTTCGATCAAATCGCAAGCGAGCGAGCAGTACGCTGTGACAGCTAAAAGTAAAGGATTGCCCATGTCGGCCGCAGGGCGCTAGCCCCCGGTTCGTGCCACATGAACCGGGGGCTAGCGCCCTGCGGCTAATTCCAACATTATGCCGTGACAAAGCAGTAGCGAAATTGTCCTCACTTTTCGCTGGCGCGCGGTGGTTCGGCAACCGTCGCGCGGGGGATCAACGTAAAGTCAGGATTCGATTTGCGCCGCCAGATAAAGCCGTCGAGCACGTAGTGCGTCCATTGCGGCAGCGCCAACAGCGGGACGATCCAGGTTCGCGCCGGGCCAAAATGGAGCGAGCCGCCGAAGATGCGGCTCCGCTCGTGCCAGATGCCCCGATCCCAGAATAGTTCCTCCGCATAGGCCAGCAGCCAGATCGTGGCCAAAAACACAACGAGAAACCGCAGCCGGCCGCCGAGCGTCGGCTGCGTTGGGCTGCGCGAGATCGAGTACCAATAGACCAACACCAGATACGGAATGCCGTGGATGATGACATTGGTCACGGTGAACGCGTAGTCCGAATTGAGCGCGACGATACCCAGGTACCAGCAGAGCGCTGTCGTTACGACCACGATGTCCTTGCCGGGGTTGGGTTTTCCTCGTTTCCATGCCAACAGCGACTTCAGCGCGTACGCGGTCAAGGCGAGCCAATAGATCGGCGCCGCAATCGACTCCGCGATTCGCTCCAATCCGCCGGGCAGCGGCTGGAAATCTTGCTCCATGAACCACCAGAAGCCGCGCGGCAGGTGGGCGTGCCAATAAATCAGCGGATAGATCGTTGCCATATAGATCGTGATCGAGTCGATCCAGCGGCCGACGCGATCGGTTTCGCCGCGGCGGGCTCGGTACAGCATCACCCAGCCGTACTGCTGCCGCACGAAATGAAACACGGCCAGGTACGCCAATGCGCGCCAGAAGAGCAGCTCCCCTTCGGAGTAAATCGCCACGCCGAGGACGTATCCAATGATTGGCACTGCCGTGTACAGCAACGGGCGGCGGAACAACTCCCTCGGCACGAAGTAAACGCGAAATGCGGTGGACCAGACGTGAGCCACGTCGATCAGCAGCACGGCCGATACCCAAGTCCAATCGGGCGTATCGCGCGTGAGCAAGCCGGCCCAGGCGCCGTAGGCCAACGCCGCCAGGGCAATGATTGCGCTGCCGAGAAACGCACCCAGGTCGAGCGGCGCGGAGAAGAGCCAATAGCCGGGCAGCGGCGCGGCGGATGGCGGCGGCGAGGTGGTTGCAGTGGTGGAGACGGATGCGGCCACGCGAGAGTCCGTAGGATGCGGTTCAGGAGGTTTACTTAGACCTTATCGTACTGCACCCTCACCCTGGCCCTCTGTCTAACGGTGAGGGGCAAAGGAAGAGGGAGTAAGAATAGTCTTCCAGCCCTGTGCCGCCAGCACCTCCCCGGCTGCCCGCTGACCATGGTAAAAGGCTTCCTCGAACAGAGCGATCCCACTGAGATCTGTGTTGGCGAAATGAATCCCACGATAGGGCTGCTGTGCCGCTCGCCGTTCGGGCCCCCAGATGAATCCTGGCCGAGGACGAATCATGGCATGCCCCCAGCGCATCACGTCCAGCCGATCCACCTCGGTGCGGATCGCCGGATGGGCCCGTTGCAAATCGCCAAGCACCAGTTCCGCGCACGCGGCCCAATCGAGCGTTAGCAGCTTCTGCCGCGCCGCTTTGGGGTGCTCATCGCAAAACGGAAAAAAGTACGTCCACTGGGCTGGGCCATAATCGAACCCGCGCTGGAACGTTGCCGAGACGTAGCCCAATCCCAGGCTGTCGTACAGCACGTTGTCCCAGGCAACAGGGCAGCCACGGTCGGGCACGTCGCTGGTGCGCGTCAGGTTGGCCACCAGCCACGAGCCGTACTCGAAGGCCGCCACATGCTTGGGACGCTCGCTGCGAAACGGCCGGATTACATGCGGGGCAACGAACTGCGGCGCGGCGAAAATAACCTGCTCGGCATGCCAGCCCCAAGCCGCGCCGTCGGCCGAAAGGGTAACGACATCCACGCGGTCGGCATCCTGCTCGCGCCTCGGAATCAACTCCACAACGGCGGTGCCAAGCTGCACGCGATCCTTGACTGCTTCGTATAGATGCCGCACCAGTCGGCCGTTCCCCTCGGGCCACGTCATCAGCGGCCGCGCTTCGCCCCCGGGCTTCGCCACGCGCGAAGCAAAGTAGAACAGTCCGGCCCAGGCGCTGGTTTGCTCCGCCCGCAGGCCGTAGTCGTCGCGACAGGCGTAGTCGACCAGCCACCGTAGCCGGGGCGAAGTAAACGCTTTGCGATCGAGCCATTGGGCCATGCTCAGTTGATCCAGTTCAGTCACCTCCACGTCGTCCGAGCCGGCGCTCACTGGCAAGGCAAACGCTCGGCGCCCTTTGCCGTCGCGCCACGCCACCCACTTAGCGATTTCTGCGTTGAATGCTTGCAACTCCGCCAGATCGGCCGCGGAGGCGCCGGCGTGCAGATAGAGTCCCTCGTACCACCGGCCGCGATAGAAGATACGCTCTTGCGGATCACGGCAGAGGAACTGTTCGGCGACGACCGGCTGGCCGTCGGCGTCGCGCCCTTCGAGCACGTTCATTTCGTCGAGCAGTTCAATTAGTGGGCCGTTTTCCTTCAGCGGCGCCGGCAGGTAATGGGCTCCCCAGGGAAAAGCCACGCGGGCAGACTGACCGCTGCGCGACGTGCCGCCGGGAGCTTTTTCCAGCTCCAACAGTACGTAGTCATGGAATCCAGCACGCTCAAGCCGCCACGCTGCGGAGAGGCCCGCGACGCCACCGCCGACAATCACCACCGATGCCCGCCGCCAATGATCGGCCGGCGGCACGACCGCCGCGCCGTCGCGTACTCGATGCCCTAGAACGTAGTTGGGACCGACAATCTCCCCTTCGCACTTTGCGGCCGGCGGCTGGCCCTGGCAACCCGCCAGCAACGGCGCGCCGAGGACGACGCCCAACATTTCGCGGCGGGTCCAACCTTTGGGCATGGTCAGTTCCAGTGCTTCCACTCAGACTCGTAGTAGTGAACCAGCGACTGATTGTCGAGCCGATTGATCTCGACCGGCACCGGCCCTGTGTCCACAGAAAAAACGAACATCGCCTTTAGCGTGGCGGAGTCGAGGAATCGCAAGTTGTCTGGCAGCACCGAGGGCAACTCCACGGGCCGGCGGCTGGCCAGCGCGAATCCCCACACGCCGAACGATGGAACCGCAATCTGGTACGGACGGACCTGAAACCCGGCCGCCTCCAACGTGCGAATGATGCACCAATACGATTGCCGGGCGAACAGCGGCGACGTGCATTGCACGCTCACCGGAGCGTTGGGCGTCAGCCGCCGGGCCAGCAATCGGTAGAGCCGTGTCGTGTACAGCTTCCCCAAGGCATAGTTGTTGGGGTCGGGAAAATCGACAATGGCGGCGTCGAACGGTTCTCCAGACGCTTCCAGCCAGATCATGGCGTCCTGATTGACCACGGTGACACGCGGATCGCTAAACGAATTGCCGTTGAGATTGGCCAGCGGCGGAAACTTTTTCGTCAGGCCGGTCATCGCCGGGTCGAGGTCAACCAGCGTCACATGCTCGACGCTCTTGTAGCGCAGGATCTCGCGCAGCGCCAGACCATCGCCCCCGCCAAGCACGAGTACGCGACGCGGTCCAACTGCGGCGGACAGCACCGGATGGACCAGCGCCTCGTGGTAGCGATATTCATCGGCCGAGCTGAATTGCAGGTTTCCATTGAGAAACAATTGAAACCCGGCGGTGCTGGAGGTGATCACGATCCGCTGGTAAGGGCTCGACTCCGCGAAAACAATCGGATCGGCGTACAGGCCATCCTCCGCCAGCGAGGTCAGGTATTCGGACTTGATCAGACCGACCACCAACAGCAGAATCACGAACCCGGCCCGGCCGCGCATGCCCGTCAACCCGCGCGAGAGCAGCGGCTCGAGTGCCCACGTTCCCCACAGCGCGATGCCGGCGTTGAGAATGCCAAACAGCAGCGACGTGCGGATCAGCCCAAGCTGCGGCACCAGCAGCAGCGGGAATAGTAGCGACGCCACCAGCGCGCCGATGTAGTCGATGGCCAACGCCCGCGACACCAGATCCTTGAAGTTCAGGTGATCGCGCAGGATTCGCATCAATAGCGGCAGTTCCAAACCCACCAGTACGCCGATGCCAAACACCACGGCGTACAGGATCGGATGAAACCAGAACTGCTTGGTGAACGAGAGAAACAGCAGCGGGGCCGATAGACCGCCGAGCAGGCCGACGGCGATCTCGACCTCGATGAACGCGCGGGCGGGATGCGTGTCGATGTAGCCCGAGAGCCACGCCCCCACGCCCATGGCCGACAAGTACAGCCCGATAACGAGCGAAAACTGCGTGACGGAATCACCCAGCACGTAGCTGGCCAGCGTGCCGGCCAGCAGTTCGTAGACCAGTCCGCAGACCGCCACGACCAATACGTTGATATACAAGGCGGGCGTGCGAACCATGGATTATCCGTGAATCGCCGCGGAGACGATCAGTGCGATCCCAATAATGATCGAACCGATAATGATTGCCAGCGAAGTGTTCTGATCGACTTCAATCTCTTTGCGCACGGAAAACGGGCAGACCTTGACGATGATCCAGATGGCGAAGGCGAACAGCACCAACCCCAGCAGGCTGAACACCAGCGACAACTCAAATGGTCGCCAAATGGCGCTGAGATCCATTTCGTCCGGTTTGCCTCCCGTGAGGCTATTTGCGCCTACTTGAAAAAATGCCCAAATCCGGGTGATGTCCATTTATTTACCTCCCTGATAACCGCTGTGCCAGAAATGAAACGAGCGATAGCCGCCGGGCGATTGTCGCGCACTGGCGGGGATCACTTCGCGCCGCGTCCCTCCCCACTCCCAACCCATCATCGAGTTGCCGACATACCCGACAATCAGCATCGCG
>JAIOQB010000317.1 GCA_021413585.1 Planctomycetia bacterium | reverse complement strand
GGCTGGGGCGCGAAGACCTCTGTCCTTGCGGCAGCGGCCGCAGGTTCAAGAAATGCTGCCTCCGATCGGGCCGGTTTTGACGGGGCCCTGCGCGAGGTGTATTTTTAGGGACGAGTGATTTGGGATCAGCCGCAGGGCGCTAGCCCCCGGTTCGAACCACGCAAACCGGGGGCTAGCGCCCTGCGGCTGATATGGGCCATCCGAAGTTTTAGCGTTGACCAAGCGCGAGATGCCACTGGGGCTTCACTTCGCTGCGCTACGTTCAGCCCCAGGCACCCTGCGGTTTAAAAGCGGTACACCTATGCTTCTCACCATTTCCACCACGCACGCTCCGGCCACCGACCTGGGCTACTTGCTGCATAAGCATCCCGGCCGCTGCCAGAGCTTCGATCTCAGCTTCGGGCGGGCGCACGTTTTTTATCCGCGCGCGGCGGAAGAGGACTGCTCGGCCTGCTTGCTGCTGGATGTCGATCCGGTGGGTTTGGTGCGCGGCAAGGGGAACTTTCGTGGCGGGCTGCTCGACCAGTACGTCAACGACCGGCCGTTCGTCGCGTCTTCCTTCATGAGTGTGGCGATCGCGCAGGTGTTCGGCTCGGCCCTGCAGGGAAATTGCAAGGATCGGCCCGACGTGGCGGCGGCGGCAATTCCGCTGGTCGCCAGCATCGACGTGCTGCCGGTCCGCGGCGGCGAGGAGTTTCTGCGCAAGCTGTTCGAGCCGCTGGGCTATACCGTCTCCGTGGTTCGCCATCCGCTGGACGAGCAGTTCCCCGAATGGGGCGAGAGCGCGTATTACTCGGTGACGATCGAGAAGACCACGCGGCTGTCGGAGCTGCTCGCCCACCTCTACGTGCTGATCCCGGTGTTCGATCATCAGAAACATTACTTCGTCGGCGCAGACGAAGTGGAAAAGCTGTTGGCTAAAGGCGAAGGCTGGCTGGCAGGGCATCCCGCACGCGACACGATCGTCCGCCGCTACCTGAAATGGAAGCCGACGCTGGCCAGCGACGCATTGGCCCGATTGATCGAGGAGGATGCGGTTGAGCCCGATGCGGTCGATCCGCAGAGTGAACCCGGGGAAGGCTTCGATGGGGTGCCTGGGGCAACGCCCCAGCAGTCTTCCCTCGATGCAACTGGGGCGTTGCCCCAGGCACCCTCAGAGCTTGAACAGTCCCCGCAACAACTCACTCTGCACCAGCAACGGCTCGGCGCCGTCCTGTCCGTGCTCCGCGCATCCGGCGCCCGCAAGGTGCTGGACCTCGGCTGCGGCGAAGGGAAGCTGCTGCGCGAGCTGCTAGCCGATCGCCAGTTTGAAGAGATCGCCGGGTTGGACGTCTCCGTCCGCTCGCTGGAGATTGCGCACCGGCGCCTGCGGCTGGACAATTTGTCGCCGGCAGTAAGAGACAAAATCAAGCTGATCCACGGCTCGCTCACCTACCGCGACCGCCGGCTGGAAGGCTTCGACGCCGCGGCGATCGTGGAAGTGATCGAGCATTTGGATCCGCCGCGCCTGACCGCTTTTCAGCGCGTGGTGTTCGAGTGCGCGAAGCCGAAGATCGTCATAGTGACCACGCCGAACCGGGAATACAACGTCCTGTGGGAGTCGCTCCCCGCCGGCTCGGTCCGCCACGCCGACCATCGCTTCGAGTGGACCCGGGCCGAGTTCCAAGACTGGGCCTGCGCAGTGGCCGAGCGGCATGGCTATACCGTGAAGTTCCTGCCCATCGGACCGGAAGACCCAACCCTCGGCCCGCCCACGCAACTGGGCCTGTTTGAGAAAGCGGGAGCGAAGGAGGCCTCCAGTGGGTAGTACGCACGGAGATTTTATCAAATACCCACGGACTCCTCACCTCTTCGGCTCCAAGGGAACCGCGGACGACAAGCACCTCAGCGAGGCCGAATCGCGCCGTTTCATCGCCGACGGCTCGTTGATCGTCGAAGAGAAGATCGACGGCACCAACGTCGGCATCCACTTCACGTCGGCAGGAGCGATGGTCCTCCAGTGTCGAGGGCATTTGATCACCGAGGGGATGCATCCGCAGTACGACCTGTTCAAGCAATGGGCCACCGTGAAACGGTCCGTGCTGGAGGAGGCGTTGCGGGATCATCTCATATTATTCGGCGAATGGATGTACGCCCGACATTCGATCCACTACCGCCAATTGCCGCATTACTTTTTCGAGTTTGACATGTACGACAAACAGCGCCAGGCCTTT
>JAIOQB010000316.1 GCA_021413585.1 Planctomycetia bacterium | reverse complement strand
CGCACTGACGTGCGGGCCCAGTTGATCACTTGTGTGGTGAGCACCTGGCGGATGCCCAGTTCCTGGCAGATCCCCAGCAGCAGCACATTCACGCCGGCCGAGTCGACGTCGGTCAGCTCGGTCAGATTGCCGATGCCCATCAACATTTCGGCGTCAGGATAGCGGCGGCGGCAGTCAATGTAACGCTGCAGGCTTTCGGTGAAGCCGAATCCGATCGGCGACAGCACCGGATCGAGAACCAGCGGCACGCCGGCCGCGGCCAGATATTCGATCGTCTCATTCATGCCGGCACCGGTGGCCGGATCGTCAGGGATCACCACCACACGGCAGCCCCAATCTTTCGCGGCATCGCGGTTGGAGCGGTTGACGGAGAGAACCAACTCCGCACCGGCCTTTACTGCCGGACCGATCTCCGCCGGGTTCAAGCTGTCGATGGACACGCGATGCCCTGCCGCCCGCAGCGCGGCGACTGCCTCGGCAACGCCAACCCACGTGCCACCCGGATCACAGCCGACGTCGATCAGATCGGCCCCATCCCCCTTGAGTCGCTGTGCTTCAGCCAGAATCTGGGCGAGCGTTAGCTGCGGAGCGTTGTTAATCTCAGCGAGAATCTCAATATCGTAGGCGCCGTATTCTTCGACGACCGGCGCGCGGCCGAAAAAGTCTGGCAGCCGCCGCAAATCGCGAGGGCCGCGGATCACCGGCACACCGGCGGCTGCTTCCAATGGCGAAAGGTCGCCATCGCAATAACCGGGCACGATCACCGTGTCGGCTTCCTTGGGAACGCGAATCCGCACCGCCATCCAGGCGGGCGTCATCAGCGCGGCGACAGTGATCCCCAGCACGTCGATCGTATATTGAAAGCCCACCTGCGGCGCGGTGCGAGCCAGGATCGCGCGCAGCGAATGTTCCGCCAGCCGCCCGGTGACAAAATGCAGCCGGCGGCCCGACCACGGTTTGATCGGCGCGGCGACGGGTGGTGACGGCGGAGTCTTGTCTGTAGGATTTTGCCCCGGACCTGTCACGACGTTTCCCCCGCCCCGTTTCGCCGGCCGCCATCCACTGCCACCGTCTGGCCCGTCATGAACGATGCGCCGGGCGACACCAAAAAATGTGCCACGCGGGCCACGTCGTCCGGCGTGCCCCAGCGGCCCAGCAGCGATTCGGCCGCTGCCCGTTCTTGCCAATAGTCCGATGCCTTCTCTCCCCATGCGGTGCGGATCCAGCCGGGGGCGATGCAATTCACGCGCACCGCCGGGGCCAGCGTTTGGGCCAGGCTGCGGCTGAACGCCATCACGGCACCTTTGATCGCGGCGAACATCTCGCCGCTTTCGCCCGCCATCCCCTGCTCGGCCTGATCCCAACCCATGTTGAGGATCACGCCGTCGCCGGCCGCCTTCATCCGCGCGCCGACCGCGCGGGCGATCGTCACCGTCGCCAGCACGTCGACGTCCCACAGCACGGCGAGCTTTTCCTCGAACGACATGTCGGCCGCCGGGCCGGTCAAAACGTCGGCCCCTGCGTTGTTGATCCAGATGTCGATCTTTGGCCGCCACGCGAATGCCTGCTCGATGAGCGCCGCCTGCTCGGCCCGGTCCGATAAGTCGGCCAGCACGACGAGGCTTTGCCCGCCGAGGGATGTGATTTGCTTGCCGACGTCGGCCGCCGCGTCTTTTTGGCGCAGCCCATGCACGAGGCAATCGGCGCCGGCGGCTGCCAGGCGCAACACGATCGCCCGGCCGATGCCGCTCGAGGATCCGGTCACGACGGCCGTTTTGCCGGCGAGGTCGCGGGGGATGTCGGCGGGTGGTGGGGTGGGAGGATGATCGACGGTCATGTTCAAATCGTGGTAGGGCAAACCCGGCGTAAACGCCGGGCCTGTTATTGCGGGAATTACTTGAACTCACGCTTCGTTGTATCCGGGCACCGGGCGGCATTCAACCGGCGCTCCCCCTGTTGCCGCGATTCGCTATTATAACGCTCAACCACCGTCACTTCTCTCTCGCGTCGCCCCGTCGAATATCTCTGTCGAACATCTCCGCCGCCGGAACTCCACCGCATGCCACTAGAACTCAAGCCGCGACTGGCCACCGCCATGTTCGCCTTTCGCGGGTACAACGTCACCAACCTGGGGCGAAGTGCCGAGTTGTTGGCGCACCCGGCTTATGGCGCGACGGTTTCCAAGGTGCTGGCCGAAGCGTCGGCCGTGGCGTCGGAAGGAGCGCATCGCACGATTGATTTGGCCTCGCGGATTCGCCGGCACGAAGAAACCGATCTCGATAGTTTCGCCGACGCGATCGCTCTGACCTTGGGGATGGAGGTCGCCCAGATTGCTCTGCTACGCGAGTTTTTTGATGTCCGCTTCGAGCATGCCCAGATGGCGATGGGGCTGAGCATCGGCGAGATCGGCGCGGCGATTTGCGCTGGACTATTCAGCCTCGATAGCGCGCTGCGATTGCCGGTCGCCCTGGCCGCCGATTGTGCCGAGTTGGGGCGCGATGTTTCGATGGGCATTGTCTTCTCGCTCGGCCCGGCGCTCGACCTCGACGCGGTGAACCAGGTGTGCGTCGAGATCAATTGCGAGCAGCGCGGCACGATCGGCATTTCCACGTATCTCTCGCCGAACACGATCCTCGTGCTGGGGCAAGGAGATACAGTGGACCGGTTCCGCGACATCATCCGTGCCCGGCTGCCGAAGCAGGTTCACCTCCGCCGCAACGAACATCATTGGCCGCCGCTGCACACGCCGATTCTGTGGCAACGCGCGATCCCCAATCGGGCGGCGGTGCTGATGCACGCGCTGCCCGGCGGCATGGGACGCCCGACGCCGCCGATCCTGTCGCTGGTCACCGGCAAGCTGAGCTACAACCAATACAACGCCCGCGAGATCATCCACCGCTGGATCGACCACCCGCAGCGCGTGTGGGACGGCGTGTACGAGTCGCTGCAAGCCGGCATCGAAACGGTCATCCACGTCGGCCCCGAGCCGAACCTGCTGCCGTCGACGTACAAGCGGCTGAGCGACAATATCGAAGCCCAACTCCAAGGCCGCTCCGCCAGCAGCCTGGGCCTGCGGTTCGTCTCCGGCATCGCCCGGCGCCGCTGGCTGACGGCGCTGTTGCCGTCACGCTCAGCCCTGCTGCGAGCGCCGATTATTCAGCATGTGATCCTGGAGGATTGGTTGCTGGAGCAGAAGCCGTAATGCCGCGATCTCAACATAGCCCCGGGCTCTGCCCGGGGGTGAACCGCTCGACAAGTGTGAGCGGAATGGCGCTAGCCTAATGGCACTTACTTTACGTTTGAATGAAGCCCAATGTGAAATTGCTAGCTGCAAATTCCCCAAGAATCTGCAGCTAGCATTTCGTGAGACTACGTGATTTTTCCACAAAGTAAGTGCCATTGGGCGCTAGCCACCGGTCCCGGTTGGCGGTCGGCATTGGGAACCCGCGGCTAGCGCCCTGCGGCTCACTTTTGGTGCGGTGTGGGCGGTTTGGCGGTTCAACCCCCGGGCGGAGCCCGGGGCTATATTACTCCTTCGCCGGCAACTCAAAACACGCCGCTTCGTGATCGTTCCGCACCAGCAAATACCGCCCGATCAGCACCGGGTAATTCCACGTTCTACCGCTGATCGCGGAGAACCGCGTGACCTCGTGAAACTTCTTGGGCGACGCTTCGACCAGGGCGACGTCTCCTTGCTCGGATTGAACGAGTAGCAGGTCGCCGACGAGCAGCACTTGGCCGTGTTCGTAGTCGGCGGTGCGACCATTGCGCGTGGTCCAGCGCCGGGCGCCCTTCTTCACGTCGATGCATTCCAGAAAGCCGTCGTTGAGTCCGTAGGCATAGTTGTCGCGAAGGACGATGTTCGTGAACTTGGTCCGCATCAGCGTCGGTTTCGACCAGACATCCGTCGCGCTCCATTTGCCGCCGGCGTCGCGCGAGATCTGCCGCACGCCGCAGCCGGCGTTGTAGCCTTTCGACACGAACACCAGATCATTGCCTAGCGGCACCACCTGTGACACCGTGGGCATTTCGCGCTGCCAGGGAAACTCCCACAGCACGTGGCCGTCGGTGATATCGTGCCCTGTGACGCTGCCGGCGTTGGCGATCACAATCTGTCGCACGCCGCAAATCGTCGCCAGGGCAGGAGAGCAGTAGCTGGCGTTGTCGGTGCCGCCGCGCCACACGGGCTGGCCGGTGCGTTTGTCGTAGGCGATGATCGTATAGTGCGGCGCAGTTCTTTTCTGAATCGCATTATCCTTGTCGCCCGCCGAGACCACCACCAGATTGCCGACGATCAACGGCGAGGCGCTAAAGCCCCACTCCAGGTTCTTGGCCTGGTTCTCCGTCCGGACGTCGCGCTGCCAGAGTTGCTTGCCGGTGCGGCCGTCGAGGCAGTTCAATAGTCCGGTGGCGCCGAGCGCATAGACGCGACCTTCGTCGATCGTCGGTGTGGCGCGGGGGCCGGCGCCGCC
>JAIOQB010000315.1 GCA_021413585.1 Planctomycetia bacterium | reverse complement strand
GTTTGTCACCGGCGACGTCGCCGCCGTGAAAGCCGCGACCGACGCCGGAGCCGCCGCGGCGGGCCGGATCGGTGAAGTGGTCAGCGTGCAGGTGATCCCGCGTCCGCACGAAGACCTGTACATCGCGCTCGGCCCGGCCGCTAAGAAGCTCACCGGCACCGGCAAGTAGTCCACGCGATTCGCTCGACACATTGAATCGCAACGTCACACAACAACCCCTGAACATTCTGACTTTATCTCACAAGGACAACTGCCATGGAACATGCGATTGGACTGATTGAAACCCGCGGCCTCGTGCCGCTGATCGAAGCCACTGATGCGATGGCGAAAGCGGCCAACGTGCGGATCTACAAGCGAATCCAGATCGGCGGCGCGTACATGACCACCGTGGTCACCGGCGACGTCGGCAGCGTGCGGGCGGCGGTCGAAGCGGGCTCGAACGCGGCCAGCCAGGTGGGCGAGCTGGTCTCCAGCCACGTCATCCCCCGTCCGGCGGAAGGTTTGGCCGAGGCGCTGTTTTCGTAGTCGTTCGTTTCGGAAGTAAGGAAATAAAGGACTGTTAGCAAGGAACATCATTACGCCGTGCTCTCGGGCTCGGCGTCGGATGGCTCGATCATGAAGATCCTGGTTGCCAATCTCGGTTCGACGAGCTTTAAGTATCGGCTGTACGACATGGCCGACGAGAGGCAGTTAGCGCGCGGCGGCATCGAACGGATTGGCGCGGCCGAGAGTCCTTGCTTTGTGGAAGTAAATGGTCGGCGACAGGAGCTAACGGTTCCTGTGGCCGATCATGCGGAGGCGGTGCGGCGCTGTCTGGAGCAACTAACTGATCCAGAGCATGGCTGCCTCCGCGACGCCGCCGAAGTGGCGGCGATCGGGCTGAAGGCGGTCCACGGGGGCCGGGTCAGCGGCGTGCAGAAGGTCACCGACGACGTGCTATTAGCGATGGAGGAAATGAACCTGGTTGCTCCGGCTCACAACCCGCCTTACATCGCAGCCATGCGGCAGCTCCGCGAGCGTTTGCCGGAGATTCCGCTGGTGGCGGCGTTCGAGACGGGTTTTCACCAGACGATACCCGATCGGAACCGGTATTACGCCGTTCCGTGGCAGTGGACTGAAGAGTTTCAGATCCGCCGCTGGGGATTCCATGGTGCCAGCCACAACTTTATCGCCACCCGCACGGCCGAACTATGGCAGCGCGAAGGGCGGGCCGCGGCGCCGTTGCGAGTGATCTCGTGCCACTTGGGTGGATCGAGCAGCGTTACCGCGATTCGCGACGGCCAGAGCGTGGCCACCAGCATGGGGATGAGCCCACAAACCGGCTTGCTGCAGAACAACCGGGTCGGCGATTTCGATCCGTTTGCGTTGCCGCTGCTGATGGAGCGTACGGGCAAGACGCTCGATCAGGTGCTTAAGACCCTGGCGAGCGAAGGAGGCTTGCTGGGTTTGAGTGGCGGCAGCGGCGACGTGCGAGACCTGGAGTCGGCTGCGGCGGCCGGCGACGAGCGGGCGAAGCTGGCACTGGATGTGTTCATCGCGAACATCCGCCAGTACCTGGGCTGGATGCTGGTGGAACTCGGCGGGGCGGAGGTGATCGCGTTTACTGGCGGCATTGGCGAGAACTGCGCCAGCGTGCGGGCCGGCGTCTGTGCCGGTCTGACGGAGCTGGGCATTGAACTCGACGAAACCAAAAATCAATCGGCCCGCGGAGAGGCGGACCTCAGCGGACCGGGCAGCCGCGTGCGGGTATGGATCGTGCCGACCAACGAAGAAATCGTTGTCGCCCGGCACGCCAAAGAGCTATTGCAAGGGACCACTTAGATGTTCGTAGCCAAAGTGACCGGTTCGGTTGTCTCCACGCAAAAGGTCAAGTCGATGATCGGCCAAAAGCTGATGGTCGTCGAGCCCTACCGCCTGGACGAGAAGAACCGCAAAAGCCTGGTGACCACCGGCCGCACGTTCGTGGCGGTCGACACAATCGGGGCCGGCGAAGGAGAGTTCGTGCTGATCACGCAAGGCTCCAGCGCCCGGCTGACGCCGGAAACCAAAAGCCTGCCGATCGACACGGTGATCATTGGCATCGTTGATTCGGTGCACGTCGATCACGACAGGGTGTATCACCGGGAAGATTGACTGAAGCAGAGAGAATAAAGTAGGGGGACAGTCCCTTTAATTTTGCTTCGCAAAAGTAGGGACAGTCCCCGACGACGGTACCAATCCAATATCGACCAACAATAAGAACACTGCCATGTCACAAACTGAAGCCATGATCCGCAACGTCGTCCGCGAGGTGTTGGCCCAGATGGGGCGCCCCACGACGGCGCCGGCCGCCAGTGCGAGTCACACCGGTCGCCGCGGCGTGTTCACCTGCGTCAACGAAGCGGTCGCCGCTGCCACGGAGGCGTTCGAGCAGCTAAGCGAGCGAACGCGCGAAGACCGCAAGCGGATCATCGACCACAT
>JAIOQB010000314.1 GCA_021413585.1 Planctomycetia bacterium | reverse complement strand
TCGCCGTCGGTGCCGCCGGAAAAAATGGCACAGCCGGTGGCGTCGTGATCGGCCAATCGAATACCAGCCGCTAGCGCCAGTTGCTGATTGCGGCCGCCGATGCCGCGGCGTTGCGGATCGACCAGCACCACAGTAGGCTCGCCGCCGCTGACCAGGCACGTTGCCTCAGAGTCGTTTTGCTCGTTGATCGCCCAATCGGCCAGACGTAGCCCTACGTTTTCCGCCGCTCCTTCGGGCGAGGTGGCTGTTTCCGTCTTGGTGACGTAGCCACGTCGCTCCGCTTCCAGCCCGGCCGCGGCAACTGCGAGAGTCAGGTTGCCGATAAGCAGATTGCTAACCAGACAAGATATAGGTTGAAACGTGCTGACTGCACTTACAGCCGCCACTTTACGTTCCATGTAGGTAACGGCAGTCGGCGCCACGCTCGCCTCGATCGCGCCAAACTCCTGCAAAATCACCAGCGCGTCCCGGGCCGTAGTGTCATTTGGCACCGTCGGCCCCGACGCGATCACGTCCAGCGGATCGCCGATTACATCGGAAATAATCAGCGACACCAGCCATCCAGCGCGGCAGGCCCTGGCCAGCCCGCCCCCTTTGACGCGGCTAAGCTGCTTCCGCACGGTATTGAGCTGCTGAATGTTTGCCCCGGCCGCCGAGAGAAATCGCGTCAGCTTGATCTTATCTTCCAGCGAGATCTCCGCCACAGGAGCAGCAAGCAACGCCGAACCTCCGCCGCTGAGCAAACACAAGCACAGATCGTCCGTCGCGAGCGATTCAACCAATCGCAAAATATGTTCGGTCCCCGCGATGGCCGCAGCGGTCGGCTCATTGATCCCCGCCGGACGTCCGGCATGCAGATGGATGTACCCTACTGTGTCGGCATCGTCGGCCGCCGGCATGCAATCGGCCGGGACATTGACCCAGCCGGAGAGCTGTTTCGCCTTGCAGACCGATTCGCCCAATGCCCGCTCCACCGCGGCGGCCATCGCGGCACCCGCCTTGCCAGCGCCGACGACGACAATCCGCCCAATGGCGCTTAGCGGAATCGACAGCGTGCCGATGGATAACGCTTCGACGCCATTGCGATCCGCGCCTACTTTCAACACCTGCGGCACCAGCCGCGCGGGTCGAACCGCGTCGACCCCGGCCTTCCAGATCGCCAGGGCGTCGTCACGCAATTTCTGGCTGGGGCGCGGCATGCGGCGATTACCTCGGCGCGACCGAGCCGATCACGGCCGTGGAGAACGTCGGTGGCAGCGTCACGGGACGAATCGTCACGTCGTCGATGCTCGCTTCGCCAATGCCTGTGAGGGCAAATGTCACCGTCACGTTGCCGCTCTGCGAGGCCGCACGGTAGAGGGTAAACTCCTGCCAGCCGCGCGTCTGGCCAATGCGTTCGGCCAGTGCCTCGCCGCCGAGAGAGTCAACGATCATCAGGCCGTCCACGCTACCGGTAATTGGCCGCGGCACCCGAACCCAGCCGTGGATTTGCACCATCTGCCGGGCTTCCAACGCCACCGGCGCGCTGGTCACCCACAACGGCGGAGCCTCGACCAGCATCGGCGGTTCGGTCCCCTCCTTGGGCTTGCTGCTCAGCCGCAACGAGTGGGCACCGCCGTGCGGCGCCTGCGTGGACAATTCCACGTCAACCGCCAGACGCCGCTGCGGAATCTGAAAGTGCTGCCAGCCGCCGCGGCGGAGTTGATCGAGGTCTTCCAACTCGCCACCCTGCAAGCGATTCTCGCCGATCGTCGACGATCGCAGCGCGTCGGCCAGCGCGGCGCACTGCGGCAGCGTTTCAATGCTCGTCGCGGCAGGAATGGTTAACGGAGAGCCGAGCGGCTTCACTGTTTTTTGCCAATGAGCTCGGGCCAGCCGAGCCAGCGGCGGCATCGCTTCGCGTCCCAACGCCAGGGCTTGCGGATAGTCGCCCGTTTGCAGGGCCGCGTCGCATTGCCGCAGACGATCGCGGGCCTGCTCCAGCCATTGTCCCGCCTCAGGGACAGTGCGCGAACGCGCCGTCATTTGGCGATCCACCGCGGCAACCATGGCCAATTCATCGGCCGCCAGCTGCCGCGTCAGCTCCGCCGCGCGAGGGCGTTCCTGCGTCGCCAGACGCGACAAGCTATCGATCACTAGCGGATCCTGCGTGAGCAGCACGAACGCCGCCGGCGGCGGATTGCGCATCGTGACGCTCATCCCGCCGGTAACGCGGCGGTGCGGCAATGGCCGCAAACCGGCGGGGGTCAATTCAAACGCGTCGTTCGACTCGGGCACACCCGGGACGACAAACGTCACCTCGCCGCCGCGGCTTTCATCAATCACAAACTGATCGCCGCGCCCCAGCCGCATCGCCAGCAGCAGCCGGGCCCGATCCGTCTGCAGCACGCCGGCCGTAATGGCCGGATCGCTGGAGGTGGCGGGCATGACGAAGCTGCCGGCCGCGGCCCAATTCTCCACCAGACTCAGCTCGATGTTGATCAGCTTGAGCAACATCGCCCGCCGCCGCGAGGCCGGATCGTCGGCGTCGAGCGACTCGCGCGACTCAAACACCAGGCCGCGGGCACCGCCGCAAATCGCCGCGCACGCCAATTGCCGCAATTGCCGGCCGCGCAAATCCACCGGCGCCGGAGCGTCCGAGACGGCTGAAATCTGGTTCAGCCAACCGGCATCGGGCTGCGTAGGGATCGCGAACCAAACCGGCGTGCCGGGCTGAGCCGACCGCGCGCGGCGCTGATGCCACATCACGCTGTCCGCCAATTCCAGACTGGTTCCCAACGTGCGGCGACCCATCAACAAGATGTCCGCCAACTCGCTGTACGATCGCAGGTCGGTCGCGGCGTCGCAGATGATCGGCCGGCGAACTTCGCGGTCGGTCTGCTTCAGCCATCGCACCGTGGCTTCGGTGGTGGCGATTTGGTCGCGTCCCAAGGACCGTCCCACATCCCACGCCAGCACCGGATCGTATTGCCGGCCGAACTGCGTGCCAGGGCGTTGTTCCGGCGGCGGACAGACGATCCACATCCGCGTGTCGGTCGCCTCGGCCAACAGCGGGCCGTCCGGAGGCGACGAGAGCTTGATGCCGTTGAAGCCCAGTTTTTTCAGTGCCGCCAGCGGCTCGCCTCGGTACTCGATCAGCCGGGGAAACAACGGCCGCCCGGCGCTCGTTAGCGCGCCGCCGCGCAGCGACACTTCGGGCATCACCCGCTGCGATGCTGGTTCCTCGTGGTCAACGCGTTGAATCTCCGAACTACGCTGGGTGCCATCCGCGGCACCGCGTGCCAATGCGGCAGCGCTGCCGGTGCCCTCTCCCGCAACCACGGCAGACCGGCCCACAAATCCCGCGATCGCCAGATCGTCGATCCACACCTGCGTCTCGCCCCGGCCGCCGTAAACATTCAGCAGCACGGTATCGACATACGCTTCGCGAATATCGAGCGAACCAGTTTCCCCCGATTGCACGATGCGGGCCTGCCGCTCCAACTGCTGCGGCAGGTGACTGATGACCAGGGCTTGCCACTCTCCCGGCTTGTCGTACATCGGCCCATAGACCATCAGCGTTCGCGGACCCGAAGTCTGTGGGTCGCGCGTGCGGGGCAGGACCACGCGGCAAATCAGTTGCAGGCCAGAACGGTCGGACAGCACCTGCAGCGAGATATTCAGTTCGTCGATGACCCGCGCTGCGCCGATGTCGCGACCGAAGTGAATGAATGTCCCATCGGCGGCGGAGAGCGCCAGCGTCTCGCTCCACGCGCCTCCATGCACCGGTTCGCGGACTCGCTCGTGCCGGTTGACGCGATAGCGGGCATCGGCGGCACGGAGTTGCCAACTGGGCTCGATCCCTTCGAAGTCCTCGCGAAACACCGCGTCGGCCCCAAAGGCCGAACTGGTCCACCCGTGCAGCGTGAGCGCGCACCAGCCTAGAATCAGCAGGTGAATCGGACTCCACAGCCGCATCACGCACCAGATTCCTTATGAAGCAAGCAGGACCTTGGGAACCGATGTTAGCCGCCGCTGCCCCAGCGGCGTTTCCAGTAGAACTGCCGTCACTCGGAAAGCCGCCATGGTTGCCAAACGGCAACAACGGGGCCGCGGCATGTCTCACGACGCGCAAGTGACGCTTGTATCAGGATTTGCAGCTTGCGGCCAGGGTAATTTCGGGTGTCTTTCCGCAACGTCGATTTCCCGGCCGCTAGCAGCCACTTCATTGCAAGTCGTTGGCACAACGCGGTTTGAAGCGATATGATGAACCACCGATTAACCAATGGCACGGGGACTGCTTTACTAACCTTCCACAATCGCCCACTGGCCGGATTGATTAGCCGCCCGCAGAGCCTGGAGACACAAGCCATGACCGAGGCGTCCCGCGTTGCGAAGCCCAAAGCCGAAGAACTCCCCGCCGACCTGGTCGAACTGGCGGAGGCCGTCGGACGCTTGTCGGGTTCAGATCGGGCTGAGGTCGATACGATCCTCGCTAAAGTGGTCGACAGCACCCGCCGGCGTCGGCGGATCTTGAACCTGGTTCAAGACGCCCTTGGCCAGCTCCGGCTGGACATGAAATACCTGATGTTTGACCTCGAGGCCACCCGCCGCGAGCGCGACGAATATCGCCGCAAACTCGAAGAGAAGGCATAGATTTACCGCCAAATACATCGATCAAACACCAGCGGCCAAATTTGCGGCCGGCTACGGAAACACTCCAGTTCCTCGTGCCCAGGACCTGGAGTGTTTTTATGCGCGGCGACGGTTTTTGATGCGACGAGTTCGCCACTCGTTGCTTGCGGCCAGCCGCTGGCCTAAAATGAAGATTAGGCGGTGGCAGAATGCATTGGCCGCAATCCCAACGGCCAATCCGAATCGAGGGCACGTCATCGCTTACGGAACCAGGGATCCCACCTGATGTTAGCTTTGACCGCCCAGCAGATCGCCGAGCGCGCGACCGACCTCAATTTGTTGACGGATCGGCAATTGCAGGAAATTTGGGGCGCGCTGGGAAGCCGCAACGCGTCGGCCGCCGAGTTCAAGCAGGCGCTGCTGCGCCGCGAGATGCTCACCAGCTATCAGATCGGCCGGCTGGAGCGGGGCGATAAAAGTGGCTATTTCTACGGCCGCTACAAGGTGCTGTATCTGATTGGCACCGGCACGTTCGCCCGCGTCTATCGGGCGGTCGAAACGCAGACCGGCCAGATCATCGCGCTGAAGGTCCTGCGGCGGCGATACGACGACAAGCCAGAACAGCGCGAACAGTTCCTGCACGAAGGCCAGGTCGGCATGACGTTGCGTCATCCGAACATCGTGCCGATTTACGATGTCGGCACGGAAGCCAGCGCGTTGTACTTTGTGATGGAGTTTGTCGAGGGGCGTAACCTGCGCGAGTTCGTCAAGGTGCGCAAATGCTGCGCGGCGGCTGAAGCGGTGCAGATCATCAGCGACGTGGCGCGCGGGCTCGATTACGCCCTGCAAAGCGGCGTTGCCCATCGCGACATTAAGATGAGCAACGTGCTGATCTCCAGCCGCGGCGAAGCCAAACTAGTAGACTTCGGTTTGGCGTCCACCAAGGCGATGACCGACGACCTGCTGGTAAACTGCGCGAACGCCCGCACGATCGACTATGCCGGCCTGGAGCGTGCCTGCGGCGTCCGCAAGGACGATCCGCGCAGTGATTTGTATTTCGTCGGCTGCATGCTTTACAACATGGTCACCGGCGAAGCGCCGCTGGCCGAAACCCGCGACCGCATTCAGCGATTGAGCAAAACCCGCTTCCTGCAGGTGCTGCCGGTCGAAAAGGTGGCGTCTGAGATTGCGTTGCCCAAGCCGCTGATTACGCTCATTAACCGGGCCGTGCAGTTGGACGCATCGGCCCGCTATCAAACGCCGCGCGAGCTGCTGGCCGATCTCGATTTGGTGTACGGCAAGCTGAGCGAAATGGACACGATGCTCGAAGACGAGGCGAGCGTCGTGCCGGTGCCCGGCATTGCGCCCGACTCGCAGCTACTGCCCAATGCACCGCCCACGCGCCGGCCGGTGATGATCGTCGAGTCGAACATGCCGATGCAGGATTTGTTCCGCCAGCGGCTGAAGCGCAGCGGCTTTCGCGTGCTGGTGACCAGCGATCCGCAACGGGCGGTGGCCCGCTTCCAGGAAGCCGAGCCGCCGGCGTCGTGCGTGGTGTTCAGCGCCGGCGAATTGGGCGAGCGGGCGCTCAATGCCTTTGCCACGTTCGTCCGGGCCCCCGCCACCTGCCACATTCCGGCCATGCTGCTGTTGGCCCGCAACCAGGCCGAATGGGCCGACCGCGGCACGGGCGCGCCCCACCACGTCGTGCTGACGATGCCCGTAACGCTGCGAAAAATTCGCGACGTGTTGGAACGCCTGGTGCCTGTGGAGATGTGAGACTCTTGCAATAACCCCTGGGATAAACCCCGCGGGCTCGGGAGTCGGATCGCTCGCCTACGCCTCCCACCCCTTGCGAAACGCTTCTCGGATCAGCGCCTGCGCCTTGTCGTTCCCTACCGTCTTCAACTCCTTCGCGTCCCAGTCGAAGCCGCCGGCGCGGTAGGCGACGTTCCCCAGCAGCACGGCTTCGGCCAGCGGACCGGCATAATCGAAATTGCACGTCGCGGGCTGGCCGCCGCGGCAGGCGGAAATCCATTCTTTGTAGAAGCCGGGCGAGTCTGGCACGGTTTTCTCCGGCGCTTTGAA
>JAIOQB010000341.1 GCA_021413585.1 Planctomycetia bacterium | reverse complement strand
AGCCGTAGCGAAAACGAGAATCGCGGCTCTGCTTGCGCTCGTGGACAGTTTGACGAAGTTGGACATCGATGGAATCCTCCTGAATCGCGAGATCAATAATCTGCCCGGGCCAGTTCCGTCCGAGCCGCCATGATACCCTGTTTGTGTCCTAGCGTCACGACCGTGCTCATGGCGCTTGTTCGAGTGTCCCGAGCGGTCTATGCTGACTTGGGGCTTGCGTGCGCGGCGGTTTGCAATTTCAACTGGGGATCGGCGGATGTCGCGACGCGGAAGAACGAGCGAAGTAAAAAGCGCCAAGCCGGGCACGTCGGTGGATCTGCGGATTATCGGCGGCAGGCTGCGTGGCCGGAAGATCGAATACAGCGGCGATCCTCGCACCCGTCCGATGAAGGATCGCGTGCGCGAGGCGTTGTTCAATCTGATCGGCCCGTCGATCCAGGGGATGCACGCTATCGACCTGTTCGCCGGCACCGGGGCGCTGGCTTTTGAAGCGATCAGCCGCGGCGCGATCGGCGCGACCATGATCGAGCAGCATTTTCCCTCGGCCGACTTGATCCGCCGCAATGGCGAACAACTGGAGATCGCCGCGATTTGCGAAGTGATTGGCGCCGACGCGTTTTGCTGGTGGAAGCGGCGGACGAATCTGCCCGCGACGCCCTGGGTGGTGCTGTGCTCGCCCCCGTTCGATTTCTTTGAGTCCCGCACGAACGACATGGCGGAATTGATTTCGGGTTGCGTGGAAGCGGCGCCGGCGGGGAGCGTCGTGGTGGTCGAGTCGCCGGAAGCGTTCGACTTCGCCACGTTGCCGGGGAACCTCGAGTGGGACTCGCGTGCGTATCAGCCGGCGCGGCTGGCGATCTACCGTAAG
Organism: Planctomycetia bacterium; assembly: GCA_021413585.1. Taxonomy (GTDB): domain Bacteria; phylum Planctomycetota; class Planctomycetia; order Pirellulales; family UBA7805; genus JAIOPX01. The sequence goes on along the minus strand of JAIOQB010000341.1, from coordinate 6,779 downwards.
TAGTGTGCCGCGACCTGCTCACGCATTTCCCACCACCAGCACGTCCACGTTATCGATCTGTTCGATCAGTCGATCGAGCACCGGCTGCCCCAGCCAGCGGCGATACCACGGCTGCCGTGTGCGGCCGATCAGGATATGCGTTACGGCATATTCCTTGGCAAACGCGGAGATCGTGCTCACCACGTCGTCCCCTTTGAACGTCATCGGGACCGCGCCAAGCTGCTGCGCCAGGGCCAGCGTGTTGGCTACGTCGCGCTGTGTGGCGGCGTCGACGCGCTCCATGTTTTCCCGCGGCGTTTGGATATAGACGGCGTACCACGGGGCGTTGAGCCGATCCGCCAGCCGGGCCCCTTTGCGCAACAGCGCCGCCGCGGCGGGGCTGCGCGAGCTGAGGCAAACCATGATCCGGTCGGCCCCTTGCTGCTTTTCGCCGTCGGTCTTTTCACGGCGCCGGCGGTCGAGCAGGTGGGCAATCTCACCCAATGCCAGCTCGCGCAAGCGCGTGAGATTGTCGGGCGTGAAGAAGTGATCCAGCGCTCGCTCAATCCGTTCTTGAGGGTAAATATGCCCTGCCAAGAGTCTTTCGCGCAAGTCCTCGGCCGAGAGATCGACATTGACGATCTGGTCGGCCAACCCCAGCACGTAGTCCGGAATGCGTTCTTTGACTTTGACGCCGGTCGCGCGTTCGACCAGATCGTACGCACTCTCCAGGTGCTGGATGTTCAACGTGCTGAGCACATGAATGCCGGCCCGCAGGAGTTCTTCCACGTCCTGATAACGCTTGGCATTGCGGCTGCCGGGAGCGTTGGTATGGGCCAATTCATCGACGAGAATGACCGTCGGGTGGCGCGCCAGAATCGCGTCGAGATCCATTTCCTGCAGCGTCACGCCGCGATATTCGACGCGACGTTGCGGCACCTGCTCCAGCTCGCCCAACTGTGCGATTGTTTCACTGCGGCCATGCGTTTCAACGACGCCGATTACCACGTCGACCCCTTGGCGTTTGAGACGATGGCCTTCCTGGAGCATCTCGTAGGTCTTGCCCACGCCGGCGGCGAAGCCCAGGTAGACCTTCAGCCGGCCGCGCTCATGCTGGCGGATCAGAGCCAGAAAATGTTCGGGATTGGGACGTGCTGACTCGGTCGACACGCTCAGGCTCCTCGTCCGAGAGATTGGGTGGCGGCGTCTTGTCCCGCACCGGCGGCTTCGACATTGAGGGTTTTCGACCAGATCGGCAGAGCGATGCGGAAAGTCGTCCCGACGCCGGGCTGGCTCTCGCAGGTGATAGAGCCCCCTTGAGCCAGGACGATTTCCCGTGCGATAGCAAGTCCCAAGCCCGTCCCACTGCCACGGCTTTGACCCGGAGCGCGGAAGAACCGATCGAAGACATGGCAGACATGCTCGGCGGTAATGCCCAGGCCGGTATCGGCGATGCTTAGGGTCACGCGCGGCGGTTGGCTGGGTGAGTCCGCTGTTGAACCTTCCGATGAATCTGCCGAAGCGTTGCTCCGCGTTGCCGACAACGTGATCCGGCCGCCGGGCTCGGTGTAGGTGACGGCGTTTTCCAGCACATTGCCCAGGGCGTGTGCGAGGCGGGCGCCGTCAACGGCAACGTCAGGCAGTTCCGGCGAAGCGGTGAGCAACAGTTCGAGTCCCTTCGCATCGGCCCGCGGTCGAATGGCGTCGGCCGCGGCGTGCAGCAGCTCGCTTGGATTCTCCGCATGCAGGTCGAGTTTTTCCTCGCCATGCTCCAGGCGGGTAAGGTCCAATAGGTTGTTGACGCGAGACAAAAGCAACTCGGCATTCTCCCGCGCGTCGAGCAGCAGTTCGGTTTGCTTGGGCGTCAGCGGCCCGACCGCCTCTTCGAGCAGCAAGTGAACGGCCAACCGCACGCCGGTCAGCGGAGTTTTTAGCTCGTGGCTGACGGTTGCCACCAGATTGCTTTTGATTTCATCGAGCAAGCGAAATCGCGTGACGTCCTGGAGCAGCACCGCCGCGCCGAGCGTTGCGCCGTACGGATCGCGGATCGGCAGAATGCGTGGCAGAAAGAAATGCTCCTGGCCGCCGACAGGCAGCGGAAACGCCAGATCAAAACCTTCCGGCAAATACGGCTGCTGCACTTGCAGCGCGGCCGTTAGGGACTGGCGCAGCGGCTCGGGGGCTTGCCAGGGGACGCGGACCGCGGGCACGTCAGCCGCCGCCCCGCCCCACGGGGCCCGATCAGCCCAGGCCACGTCGACGCCCAGCACTTGAATTGCCGCAGGGTTGGCCATCTCCACGCTGCCGTCAATATCGACGACCAGAATCGGATCAGGGAACGAATCGATGCTGGCCTGGCTGGTGCGCTGGGCGCGCAACAATCGCGACATCTGCGTTTGCCGCAAATCGCGCAGGTGGCGGGCCATGTTGTTAAACGCGCTGGCCAACTGGCCCAATTCATCGCGCGTCGCATGCGGCACGACCTGGTCCAGGTTGCCGGAGCTGATGCCAATGGCCGCTGCGGTCATGTCCTGGATGGGGCGAAGAATCGTGCGCATCGTTTGCCAGATCAGCAGTCCGCCCAGCACCACCGCACCCGCCAGGCCGATGCTGGACCAGACCAGCGAGCGCGTGGCCGCTTCACGGGCAGTCGCGCTGGCCTGAAGCATCTGACGTTGGTTCAGTTGCAGCACGTCGTCCGCCACTTGTTTGATCTGGCGGAAGATGGCGTACAGGCCCGCGTCGCCTAGATAATCGTGCTCGGTGGCCAGCCCGGTCTCTGCCCGGTTGTAGAAAGTGTTGCCCGCTTTGTGATACGACTCGGTCAGCGCCGCGAGCCGCTCCACCAGCTTGTCCTCGGCCGGGTGGATGGTGACATTGTGCTGCTCCTTGTTCAATGCCGCTTCAAATAACTCCCAATTGTCCCGATACAGGGCGCGTGCCGAAGCTTCCTGCCGCTGACGCTCTTCCTTCTCCGGCAGCCCGCGGGCAACCAGGGTGAGTTGAAACGAGGAGTCGATCCGTTCCAGGGATTCCTTGAGCGACTGCATCGCCACGACGCTCTCGTAGTTCTCGCGCAGAATGACGTCGATGCTGTGCCCCAGGCGGTGCAAGAGCAGCACGCCGGCGCTCCCCAGCACGACCGTCAAGATCAGTGACGGCAACAGCGCCAGCAGGATGCGTCGGCGAAAACTAACGGGGCCGGTCACCGCGGAATCTCCTCTTGGCGGAAATAAGAAGTTCGAGTCGAGAGGTTAACCAACGTCAATCAACATCATCGCGTCTCAAAGTCCATAACGTTTTCGCTTGCGGTACAGCGTGCTGGCGTCGATTCCCAGAAGCGTGGCCGCGTCGTCGAACGTGGGCGAAGTGGCCAGGATGCGGCGAATGTGTTCCGCTTCGAGCGCGTCGAGCGTTACGGCATCGCCAGGCACATGCGTGCCGGACGCGGCTGGGGCGCCGACTTGCAGCGGCAAATCGGCCAGGCCGATCTTTTCGCCGGAACCCAGGATGACGCCCCGCTCGATGGCGTTGCGCATTTCACGCACGTTGCCGGGCCAGGAATAGTTCGTAATTGCGGCTTGCGCCTCTTCGGTAAAGTCGCTGATCGGGCGGCTGCCGTGGCGCGTGAAGAACTGCAGCAGGTGGCGGGCCAGCGGCAGGATGTCGCGCCGCCGCTCGCGCAAGGCGGGGATCGCCACTTCGATCACGTTGAGGCGGTACATCAAGTCCTCGCGGAAGGTGCCCGCCGCGACGGCCGCCTCCAGGTTGCGATTCGTGGCGGAGATGATCCGCACGTCGCAGGTTTTGGTTCGCGTGTCGCCGACCCGTTCAAACTTCTTTTCTTGCAACAGCCGCAGCAGCTTGGGCTGCAGGGCCAGCGGCAACTCACCGATCTCGTCGAGGAACAATGTGCCCCCTTCCGCGGCGGTTAGCTTTCCGATCGTGTCTTGAATGGCGCCCGTGAACGCGCCGCGGACGTGGCCAAACAGTTCGCTCTCCAGCAGTTCGGCCGACAGGCTAGGGCAACTGACGGTGACGAAGGGGGCCGCCGCCCGTGGACTGCGGACATGAATCGCGCGGGCGACCACCCCCTTGCCCGTGCCGCTTTCGCCACGCAGCAGCACGGTGGCCTCGCTGGGGGCCGCCTTGAACGCCATGTCGAGCGCCCGCTGCATGGAAGGTTCGACCGTCTGTAAATCGGCCTCGGGCAACACCGCGCGGATTTGATCCTCCAGATCGTCCGCGCGCAGTTTCAAGCGGCGCAGTTTCGCCACGCGCTCCAACACCGCGCGCAGCTCATCCGGGGTGAACGGTTTTGGCAAGTAATCGAAGGCGCCGCGGCGCATCGCCTCGACGGCGGTCTGAATCGTGGCGTAGGCCGTGATGAGGATCACGTCCAACCCTGGGGCGGCCCGCAGCAGAATCGGCAGCACGTCCAGGCCGGTCTCGCGGGCCAGCCGCAAATCGAGAAACGCCACGTCGAACAGGTGATGCCCCAATTCGGCCACCGCTTGCTGCGAGTCGGGCGCTTCGACCACCCGGTGCCCCATCGCCTCCAAGCCCAGGCGGATGGATTTGCGCAGATTTGCGTCGTCGTCAACGAGCAGGATGTTCATCGTGTTACTCGCGCAGCCAGTCCATTCGACCTGAAGAACCTACATCGTCATGCATTTTGCCCGAACAGCCGTGCAGGTTGCATGACTTGAGGCATGGCGTGAAACGGGGTTGATTCTCCCAACCAAATATACATCAGGCACTTACGTCCAGCGTACCGAAACGGCACGAGGGATGCGAATGGAGTGTTGCAGGAAAGGTGCCATAACGCCGCACTGGGAGGCGGATTCAAGACGAACCCTGGCAAAAGCTTGCAAATCGGGGTTTTGCAAATGGGGGCGTCGCTGAGGGGCCAAGGAGAAAGTCATGAAAACACTTCCCAAGTCCAAATCCAGGATTCTGTGCCTGTCGTTGTTGTTTGCGGCGGTGCTGGCCGGGTTGACGGCCCTGACGAGCCTGGTGGCTCCCCAACATCCTTACTTGGGGTTAGCCGCGCGAATCGCGGCGGCCGCTGTGGTAATCCCGTGCGTGCTGCTTGGATTCAACGCGCTGTGCGATCGGTTGGACGGGCTTAAATCGACCGAGGAGCTGCCGAGCGGAACGGGAATGCAGTCGGTCGAGAAGCGTTCCGAATCGCCGCGAAGCAATTCGCGCAGCTCGCGCAGAAAGATCAAGGGCATCGGCATTCTCGTGGAATCGAACGAGACCGCAACGCCATTTGCTTCGCGCATCAGTTCATCGACGATGCCCGGCACGGTGTGCTATTCGATCCGCCTGGAGAAACGCCGCCCTGCGGGCATGAAGTGGTGGGGCGGGCAATGAGCCGGCGTCCGGCCTGAAATGCCGATGTCGGATTTTGCCTTGATTTGGGATTGCGGTCGGTGCCGCAAAAGAACGGTGAAAGCCATGGAAATCAAAAATACAACAAAATGTGCTTCGGCTTTATCAAGTGCGGCAATCGGTGCCGTGTGTGGAGCGCTGCTGGCGGCGCTGTGCAGCACCATCAGCGGCTCGACGTTTGCAATGGGTGCCACGCTGCTGGTTGTCACGCTGCTTGGCGCTTGGCTGGGGCGATTCAACGACTTTGTGATGTGCGTATTGTGTGCGCCGTTGGTCGTGGCTTTGGCCGCGGTCCTCGGTAGCACCCCGCTGGGCGTTGTTTCAACGATCGCCGTCTGTGCGTTGTTCGGCAGATGGCGAGGCTGGATGGAGGCAACAGCAAACGATTCACTTCGAAATCACAGGATGCAGTCGCATTCTTTCCAAATGAGTGAAATGCGAATCGCGAAATTTAGCAAGGAACTAACCGTATGAGTCTTGCCATCTGGTTGCCCGCGCTGTTTGTTCTGGGCCTGGCGATGCTGGGCCTGATGTTCGCCTTCGTCAAAGCGTGCGACAAAGTATGAACAACGCTGCGTGTGAGTGAAGCTGCGCCTGAAGTGAAGCTGCGATTGAAAGGAACTGCCATGAGTTTTCTGACTGTATTGACCGTGATTGTCACCGTGCTGCTGCTCGTTTATTTGTTCGCGGCACTGTTGCGCCCTGAGTGGTTCTAACGGAGAAAGGCTGCCGGCCATGTGGATTCTTCCTGCCATCATCTTGATTGGAACCGTCGTCCTGGCGGTGCCGCTGGGCCTGTACATGGCCTGGGTATTCGAGGGCCGCTATCGGCTCCCCGCCGTTCTGCGCTGGATCGAGAATCGCGTCGATACCGGCCCACAGAAGTGGAAACAGTACTGCTGGGCCTTCATGCTGTTGAACCTGGGGACGTTCATCGTCGGCTACCTGGTGCTGGCGTTGCAGCCCTGGCTGCCGCTGAATCCCGACGGCAAAGGAATGCTCGCGCCGTCGATGATCTTTCATACGGTCATCTCGTTCATGACCAACACGAACCAGCAGCACTATTCGGGTGAATTGCATCTCTCGTATTTCAGCCAGTTGTTCTTCATCGGTTGGAAGCAGATTTTGTCGCCGGTGATTGGCCTGGCGGCACTGGTCGCCATCATTCGCGGGTTACGCGGCGACAAGAGCATGGGCAATTTCTATTTGGATATTTGGCGTGGCGTGGCGTACTTCTTTGTCCCGCTGTGCCTGATCGTCGGGATTCTGCTCATCGCCGGCGGTTCGCCGATGACGCTGCACGGCAAGGCCCAATTGGCAACGGTCGAGCCGGGCGCGATGGGCAGCGACGATTCCGGCGCGGCCAAGCTGCAGGAGATCGCCCGCGGCCCGGTGGCTGCCAT
>JAIOQB010000309.1 GCA_021413585.1 Planctomycetia bacterium | reverse complement strand
GGGAGTGAGCCACGACGTTCCCGACGGCGTCTGCATGATCGGCATCCCCGCCACGCCCGAACGCGAGCAAAAGCTCAAGCAGGCCGCCCTCGCCAAGTTGCCCGAGATGCGCAAGGAAATGCGGCGGCTGCAGCGGCTGGTGGATCGCATGGCGGCCGAAGTCCTCGGCGACGACGCGGCCGGCGACGCGGAAGAAGCAGCGTGAGGGATTTGCGATTTGCGATTGAGGATTGGCGATTGAAGAGGAGCGGTTCGAGCGTCTGATTTTCCGTAATTCGCAAATCAACATTCGCCAATCGCAAATCCCCATGAACGCTCTGCCCCCGAAACGCATCGGCCTCGTCGCCGCCTGGGGGCGTTACCCCGTGCTGGTGGCCGAGTTGCTCAAGGCCCAAGGCTTTGACACCTACTGCCTGGGAGTGGCCGGACATGCAGACCGTGCCGCCTTGGAGCCAATCGTCGCCGACTTTCGCTGGATCGGCTTGGGGAAGCTCGGCGGCGCGATTCGCTACTTTCGCCGCCACAGCGTGTCGCAAGCCACGATGGCGGGCAAGTTTCACAAGAAGATGTTGTTTCACCCTTGGCTGGCGTTTCGGCACCTGCCCGACTGGACGACGATTCGCACTTTTTATCCCCACTTGGGCAGCACGCGGGCCGACCGCAAGGACGACACGCTGCTCACCACGCTGGTCAACGCGTTCGGCACCGGCGGGATCACGTTCGGCCCCGCCACGGATTACGCACCGGAGTTGCTTGTGAAATTTGGACAGCTCACTCGCCGCGGCCCCAGCGCCGCGCAACGCAAAGACATTGAGTTCGGCTGGCAACTGGCCCGCGAGATGGGGCGGCTCGACGTCGGCCAAAGCGTGGCGGTCAAGGACCGGGCCGTGCTGGCGGTCGAAGCGCTCGAAGGAACCGACGAATGCGTCCGCCGCGCCGGCACGCTCTGCCGCAGCGGCGAGTTCACCGTAGTGAAAGTGGCCAAGCCGCAGCAAGACATGCGGTTCGACGTCCCCACGATCGGCCGCGGCACGCTCGAATCGCTCGCCGCCGCCGGCGGCCGCGTGCTGGCCATCGAAGCGGGCAAGACGATCGTGGTCGATCAACCCGAAGTGATAGAGCTGGCGGACAGGCTGAAGCTGGTGATTGTTGCCGTGGATGAAGCGACGGCGCTGGCGGGCATTGACGGGGCGGGAGAAGCGGCGTAGTCGGCAATTCTCTGGGGTGCCGGTTCCCGTAACCTGAACGGGGATAATCCGACCCGAATTGTGCGCCAGCCGTGCCATCACCGCGAGAACTTGATGATCCCGGGCGTGAACAGGCTCGGCGTGCCGCTGGAATCCCCGTAGCGGAGCTTGCCGACCGTTCGGTTGCCGATGCCGATCTTCTCGATGCAGACTTCTGAGTCCTTATCGAGCGGTTGAGGGTTGGCCTCGAAGCCCGGCAGATCGACCATCATTTGCTGTGATGTATCCCAACCCATCGTGATGATGTCGGGCTGGGAGTTTTCCGGGTGCAGATCGATGACGGTCTGATCCTCTGGATTGAGCAGGCATTGCTGCCACTTGCCATCCCCCTTGGTGTACGTCACGTAGAGAGTCAGCTTGCCGTTGACCAAGTGGGCGCGATGCACGTCGGCACGAATTCCCAGCTTGACGGGGATGTCCCGAACCTCGCCGTTTTGAAAGTTGAACAGGACGACGGTCGTTCCAGAGACAAATCGGTCGCCGTCGGGCTTGAATATATTGACCACTAGCAGCAGCGTCGTGCCGTCGTCCGATAGATGGCAAACGCTGTTCGTGTTGTTCAGCTCATCGGGCCGGCTTTGAAAGAAGCGGCGCGTCCCCTCGCTCTCTGGAACCCGGCGCGCCACCTCGAACGTATCCCCGCGAAAAATCGTCAGCCCATCCTTTTCACCCGCAAAGAATCGTGCCGTTGGTGAGACGGAGATGGGACCCATCGTGTTGCACCGCACGGGGCGCAGGTTGGGGATCGTCGCCATCATCGTGGCGGGCTTCCCCTGGGGTGGAATGGACAGGAGCCGGGCTTCGCCAGGGCGTTCGTTCCAGGTAATCAAATGGTCGGCGTCGACGATCCAGTGTTGATCCCAGACGTTACGTGAGTTCGTCTCCACCAGTCGGACCCGGCTGGCCACGCGGGGCTTGTCGTTCCAGGCGCCGTCCAGCGGCCACTCGAACAGGTACACGTCGTTTCGTTTCGTCTGCGTGTGAGAGGAATCTCGGGCGGCGTAGACTCCCTGGACGAAGCGATAGAGAATATTGTCGCGAACAAACCACTCCCGGTACACCAGTCCAATAAGCGGCAGCGCAGCCGGGCTCGTTGGTGATGCATGGGCCGGGGCGGAATTTGAATACTCTATGGCCAACGGAGAGTTGCCAGACATCGCCATTTCGATCCGCTCCGCCGGGTAAAAAATCCGCCACAAGTGATGCCATCCACCGGGGGAGATTTGCAGCAAGGACTCATTGAACCGGCGAACCGTCCTCTCTTTGTCTTCGTCTCGCTCGAGGATTTCCTCGGACGAGCCCAAGATGACCGAAGCTTTCGGTGTGAGGGCGTAAGTGCGCATCAGCCCCGGGTATTTTACGGAGAAGAAGCCGCCCCACAGGTACATCCGTTCCGAGCAGCCGAGATAGATTCCGACGTAGAGGGCCAAAGGGACCAGAACCCCCAGGCTCCACAGCACCATAAGCCACACGCGGCGGCGTCGCGACGTGGGAACTGTTCCCCTGTCGGTCACATTTGCAGCGGCAGGAGGTGAATCCACGGCAGTCACCTGAGGGATTGATCGGAATTGATCGGCAACCAGGACGGCTTTCTCGTCGTTGAGCCGATATTGCAACTCAGCAAAAATATATTCTATTCAAGGAAGAATCGACTATCGTGCTCGTCGTGTGCCACGTCCATATTCGGTAGGTTGCAGCTTTGATTGGCTATCGCGGGGCGCTACTATCGTATCACGCAGGAGGTTCGCACTCATGTCACCCGATCCAAAAAAACTCGAAGCGTTCGTCGGCCGGATGATCAAAGACCTGGGAGCGGCGGCCGCGGGGGCGTTGGTGATCATTGGCGACCGGTTGGGGTTATACCGTGCGTTGTCGCGGGGGCCTGCCACGTCGGAAGAATTGGCCCAGCGGACAGGCGTAGCGGAGCGCTATCTTCGCGAGTGGCTCGCCGCTCAGGCCGCCTCCGGTTACATCGAGTTCGATTCGGCCAGCGGCCAGTTCTCGATGACGCCCGAGCAGGCGGCCGTGCTGACCAACCCCGACAGCCCCTACCTGATGACCGGCGGCTTTTACTCCGTCGCCTCGCTCTACAAGGACGAGCCGACCGTCAGCCGGGCGTTTCAAACCGGGCATGGCGTCGGCTGGCACGAACATAGCGAATGCCTGTTCTGCGGCACCGAACGGTTCTTCGGCCCCACGTATCGGGCGATGCTGGTTGACGCCTGGATTCCGGCCCTGGATGGCGTGCAGGAGCAACTTCGCGCGGGGGCTCGCGTGGCCGACATTGGCTGTGGGCATGGACTCTCCACGCTGATCATGGCCCGCGCGTTTCCCAAGTCGACGTTTCACGGCTACGACTATCACGACGGCTCGATCGAGCGGGCCCGCGAGCTGGCCGCGAAAGAAGGAGTGGCCAACGTGGAGTTTCGCGTCAGCGACGCGAAGATCGTGCCGCACGAGCGCTATCAACTCGCCACGTTTTTCGATTGTCTGCACGACATGGGCGATCCCGTGGGCGCAGCCCGCCGAGTGCGCGACGTGCTAACGCCCGACGGCACCTTGATGGTGGTCGAGCCCCTGGCGGGTGATCGACTGGAAGAAAACCTGCACCCGGTGGGCCGGCTCTACTATTGCTTTTCCACCATGGTCTGCACCCCCGCTTCGCTGTCGCAGGAGGTCGGGCTGGCGCTGGGAGCCCAAGCAGGCGAAAAGCGACTCAGCGAAGTGCTTCACGAGGCCGGCTTCAGCCGAGTGCGCCGCGTGGCGGAAACGCCGGCGAATATGGTGCTGGAAGCACGAGCGTAGGTGTCGGCTATCGGCTGTCGGCTTTGACCGTTGAGCCTTCAGCGCGCAGATTTTCCATAGTGTTAGCCGCCGCTGCCCCAGCGGCGCGAGGCCGAGAACGCGCCGGTCGGGGACCGGCGGCTAACTAAGCCAGTTTGTCACGGACCACTGACAGCTAAAAGCCGATAGCTGACAGCCGATAGCCGACAGCCTCCCCTTATCTCACCCCGCGCTGCTGCTGGGCTTCCACGCTACGGGCTTTCTGGGCGGCGGCCTCGTTTTGCAGGGGGAACTGCGGGCCGGGGGCGAAATATTGCACGTCGTCGCCGTTGCCTTGCAGGTAGTAGCCGCTGGGGAGCGTCTGGCCGCCGACGCTCACCTGGCACCCTACGGCGGTGGCCCCGAGCAGCAACATCAGGCCGCAAAACAAGCTCCGCCCCAATGTCGGTCGGCAGTGTGAAGTGGCCATCCGTGGTTCTCCTCGGTACCGGCGATCTGCAATTGGCGTTGATTTCAGTTCCGTGCGGCTCGCCGTAACGCAGGGCGCTCGGCGGCGCTACAATCGTTACCACCGTTATCGTCCACCTAAGCGCCAGACTTGTGGCGGAGTGCCGGAAAATCCTCCCACTCGGCTATTTCCCCCGCCGAGAGCGCAAGCACGATAGCAGAGTCCCCGTTCGGTTCGCCCGGCCGAGTCTAGCCGGGTATGATAGAGAACCAGGGAAAGAGGGCCCGGCAGCGGATCGTTTCGATCAGCGTCCAACTGCTGCCAGGGATCCGAGGAGATAGCGGCACATGCTTCGCCAGCGACAGCACTGCTCTCGGTTCAAGGCACCCTCACAGGTGCCCCCTCGCTTGCGCTTCGGGCTAATGTTGGCAATTGCTGGCGTCTGGCTCTCCGGCTTGTTACTCGCTAGCCCTGCACACGCCCAGACGCGCCCCAACTCCGACGTCCTCAATCAGTCGTATCAGAGGGCGATGACGCTGATGTACTCGGGGGACTATGAAGGGGCGCTGGACGGGTTCCGCCAGGCGGGGCGCGGAGCGATCCGCGCGGGGGAGACGCGCTGGATCGATTCCATCTGCTACCACGCCATGACCGGCGAGGCGTATTTCCAGACCGGCCAGATGCCGCAAGCGCTGGAGCATTTTGGCTCGGCCCTGCAGCTTTACGTGCAATACCCCGACTGGATGTTGCGCGTGCAGTTTCCTCCGTCGCTCGGTCCGCGCACCATCGCGCCGCAGCCGGTGCCGTGGGGGCAAAGCCAGCGCCGCTTTCGGCTGGGCCAGTTTCCAGACAAGTTCTCAATCACTCGCGGCCAGAACACCGTGATCCAGGGCTCGACCCAAACGTTCCTGCAGCAGGGCGAAATGATCATGACACTGCAAGCGGCCGAACTGGTCCGCTGCACGACGCTGGCCATCCGCCGCCGCAGCGAGCTGCTCGGCCCCGTGGCGAAGCTCGACCATCTCACGCAAGACGTCGTGGCCAAGCTCGCCGCGCGTCCCGGCCCGCCGAATCATTGGTCCGAAGTATGGATCGACCTGCAATTGGGCGTGGCCCTGGAAGCAACCGGCCGGCGCGAGCAGGCGCTCACGGCGCTTACGCGTTCACTCGTGGCCGGCGGCGAATACGACCATCCGCTCACCTGCCTGGCAATGCTTGAGTTGGGCCGGATCGCCCTGGATAAAGGAGATTTGAAGTCGGCCTCCGTGTGGTTCTCGGAAGCCAGCTACTCGGGTTACTTCTTCTCGCAGTACGCGGTAATCGAAGAGGCGGTGCGGCTCGGCGCGCTGGTGCATATCCTCAGCGACGCCAAGAACGTCTATCCGCCGCTCGCGACAGTGGCGGACTGGGCCCATGCGAAGCGCCTCAGGGCATTGCAGGCCTCCGCGCTGATCTCGGCGGCGGAAGGTTACGCCCAGATGGGAGACCAGCAGTCGGTGGCTAAAGCCACCGCCACGCTCTCGCAAGTCAACCGCGCGATGTCTCGCCGCGAATTGGCGCCGACGGAACTCGGCGCCCGGTTCAATTACGTGTCAGCCCTGGTCGCATACGAGCGGCGGCAGCCGAAATCGGGCGAGCCGGCGTTGACCGCTGCGCTGGCCTATGAAAAGAAGGGTTCGCTGAGGCTGTTTCAGATGGCGATGGTCGATCAGGCCTATCGCGACGGCACGGTGCGCGACAAGACCGCGCTCGATCTGTTCGCCAAGGTGCTCGACGATCCGCCGTCGGCGGCGTGGCGCATCGATCCGCTGCAAGCCTTGTGCGTGTTGGTCACGCCGCAAGAGCCGCTGCTGGATCATTGGCTGGAAGCGGCGATCGGGCGAGAAGACATGGCCACCGCCGTGGAAGTGACCGACCGGATTCGCCGCCGGCGGTACTTCAACACGCTGCCGCTGGGGGGCCGGCTGCTGGGGCTCCGCTGGGTGCTCGAAGCGCCCGAAGCGGCGCTTAGTCGCCCGGCTGTCTTGCAGCGGCACGATCTGCTCACGCGTTATCCGCACTACCAAGAGCTGGCCCGTCAGGCGGAAAAATTGCAGAAGGATCTGGCTGCGTTGCCGGCGTTGCCGGAAGATCGGGGCGAGTCGTCGCAGCAAGTCAAGCTGATGACCGAGTTGACTCGCGTCGCATCCAACCAGGAAGCGATCCTGATGGAGATGGCGCTGCGGCGCGAAGCGATCACGCTGGCGTTTCCGCCGCTGCGGACACTGGCCGAAGTGCAGCAGCGGATGGAGCCAGGGCAGGCGATCCTGTCGTTCCTGACTGGCCCGCGCGAAATCTATGGCTTCCTGATCACGCCCGACCGCGCCGGTGGCTGGAAGCTGGCCTCGCCGGACAACACGAAAAAGCATCTGGCCAATCTGCTGCGTGCCATGGGGCACTTTGATCAAGGGCGTGAAATCGACGCGGCCCAATTGAAAGACACCAGTTGGCGGGGCGAAGCGGCCGGGTTGCTGGCCGATATTCTGCAAGGCTCGCGCATCGATTTGAGCATCGGCATTCAGCAATTGACCATCGTGCCGGACGATTTTCTGTGGTACGTGCCGTTCGAGGCCCTGCAGGTGGGCAAAGCCAACCAGACTGAAACGCTGCTGACCAAAATGCAGATTCGCTACGCGCCGACCATCGGCCTGGCAGTGCCGGACGGCCGCCCGCGCCGCCAAGGGGGCACCACCGGCGTGGTGATGGGGCGGTTGTTCCCACATGAACCGGACGAGATCGCCATTGGCTCGCTCAAGCGGATCAAGCAAGCAGTCCCCAAGGCGGCGGTCGTCACGCAGTTGCCCACGGTGCCGGGAAGCTTAGTGGCCAAGCGGCTGGATGGCCTGATCGTGCTCGATGATCTGGCCAGCACGGACGAACACAGCCCTTATCAACTACATCCGCTGCGGCTCGACAAGGGTCGGCCCGGCGGCACCCTGGAGGATTGGTTCTCGCTGCCGTTTGGCGGGCCGGAGTTGGTCGTGCTGCCGGGGTTCCACACGCCGGCGGAAAATTCGCTCAAGCGAATGCTGCGCACGACCAAGCCGGGGGAAGAATTGTTCCTGACGCTGTGCGGGTTCATGTCCACCGGCGCGCGGACCGTGATGATCAGCCGCTGGCGCGTCGGCGGCCGCACCTGCCACGACCTGATCGCCGAATGGCTGCAGGAACTCCCCCACACCACCGCCGCCGACGCCTGGCAGCGCGCCGTGGAAGTCGCCCGGCAAGCGCCGCTCGACCTGAGCCTCGAGCCCCGCGTTAAAACGGCGCGCGAAGGGGAAACGCCGACTGCCGAAAACCCGTTCTTCTGGAGCGGGTACATGGTGGTCGACACCGGCACCGATCCCAGGCCGAAGCCGGTGAAGAAGTGACAGGCCGCGATGTAAATGTGAGCGGCACGGCGCTAGCCGCCGGTCCCACGGAAAACGCCGCCCCACAAAGACCGGTGGCTAGCGCCAATCCGCTCACTAGTCCGAAGCGCCGCCTGGCAACCGCCCTTGTCCATTGGACGGCCTCCGCGGAAAATGCACCGGCTGCCGCACCGGCGTCGGCTCATTCAGGCGAGCCCTCTAACATGAGCGAACTGACACCATGGACTTGCGTGAACTGGGTATTACCTCCAATCATATCATCCGCAACCCGACCCCGGCCCAACTGGTTGAAGACGCCATCGCCCAAGGGGACGGCCAACTGACCGACCACGGCGCCCTGGCGGTGCTTTCCGGGGCCAAAACCGGCCGCAGCCCGCGCGATAAGCGCGTCGTCGATCTGCCGGCCATCCACGACGACATCTGGTGGGGACCGGTCAACATTCCACTGGCCCGCGAATCGTTCCTGGCCGTCCGCCAGCAAGCTATCGCCGGCTTGAATCGCAAGCTGCGGCTTTACGCCATCGACGGCTTCGCCGGCTGGGATCCGCGGCATCGGCTGAAGGTGCGAGTCATCTGCTCGCGGCCGTATCATGCTCTGTTCATGCACAACATGCTGATGCGCCCCACCGCCGAAGAGCTGGCCACGTTCGGCACGCCCGACTACGTGATCTTCAACGCGGGGGACGAGCCGGCCGACCCGGCCACGCCCGGCGTCACGTCGGAAACCAGCGTCGCGCTCGATCTCGAATTGCGGCAACTGGTGATCCTGGGGACCGAATACGCCGGTGAGATGAAAAAATGCGTATTCACGGTGATGAACTATTTGATGCCCAAGGCCGGAGTGCTGTCCATGCATTGCTCGGCCAATGCCGGCAAAGGAGACGACGTCACACTCTTCTTCGGCCTCTCGGGTACCGGCAAGACGACGCTCTCCGCCGATCCGCGCCGCGACCTGATTGGCGACGACGAGCATTGCTGGACCGACGACGGCGTGTTCAACATCGAAGGGGGCTGCTATGCAAAATGCGTCAAGCTGTCGCGCGAGAAGGAGCCGACGATCTATGCCGCGGTGCGGTTCGGCTCGGTGCTCGAAAACGTCGTGGTCGATCCCCACACTCGGGCAGTCGACTTCGATGACATCTCGTTGACCGAGAACACGCGGGTGGCGTACCCAATCGAGTTCATTCCGCACGCGCGGATTCCCTGCCTGGGAGGCCATCCGCGGCAGATTCTGCTGCTGACGTGTGACGCGTTCGGCGTGCTGCCGCCGGTCAGCCGGCTCACACCCGCGCAGGTGATGTATCACTTCGTCAGCGGCTATTCGGCCAAAGTGGCGGGTACCGAGATGGGTGTGACCGAGCCGGCGGCGACGTTCTCGGCCTGCTTTGGCGCGCCGTTTATGGTGTGGCATCCGACGGTGTACGCG
>JAIOQB010000308.1 GCA_021413585.1 Planctomycetia bacterium | reverse complement strand
CCGCACGCCTCAACGCGAACCGCGTGGGTGCCTAGGGCGGAGCGCAGCGACGCCCCAGACTCGTCCATCTGGGGCTTCCCTTCGCTGCGCTACGTTTAGCCCCAGGCACACCAACCTGGCACTGCGTCCCTCGCTTGCGCTTCGGGCTAGTGATCTAAAATCATGGACAAATACCCGGCCAAATGCCCACTCCCCCAGTGGTGACCACCTTTGTAAACCGTCGCCCAGTCGTGCATAATACCGGGGCCGATAGCTAACTCGAATCGATCACCACGAGGGATGGGGACCATGGGCCTTCGAGGCGCGGCGTGCTGCGCAGTCTTGGCGATATCGTGTTGGGCCGCGCTCGCACCGAACTACGGCCTGGCCGAGGATTGGCCCACGTTTCGGCACGACATTGCCCGTAGCGGCATCAGCGGCGAAAAGCTCGCGCTGCCACTTTCCCCCTGCTGGACCCATGTGGCCCCGTTCTGGCCGCAACCCGCCTTCGGCACCGGCTATCCCCACCACACCAACTGGGAAGGGGGGGTCGAAAAGCGGCGCATCGACTTCGACCGGGCAGACAGCGCGGTCGTGGCGGGCGGCAGCGTCTACTTCGGCTCCGGCGGCGATGGCCGCGTGTACTGCCTCGACGCCAAGACCGCCCAGGTGAAGTGGTCGTTCCCCACCGGCGGCCCGGTGCGGCTCTCGCCGACGATCGCCGACGGCAAGGTCTTCTTCGGCAGCGACGACGGTTGGGTCTACTGCCTCAGCGCGGCTGATGGTGCGATCGTCTGGAAGTTTCGCGCGGCGCCGGACGATCTGCGGATCATCGGCAATGGGCATTTGATTTCGCTGTGGCCGGTGCGCACCGGTGTGCTGGTGGATGGCGGCATCTGCTACTTTGCCGCCGGCGTCTTTCCGACCGAAGGAGTGATCCTCTACGCGGCCGACTCGCAAACCGGCAAAGTGCTGTGGAAGAACGATCAGGCCAGCGAGATCCGCCTGTCGCAGATTTCGCCGCAAGGCCATCTGCTGGCGAGCAAGGACCGGTTAATCGTCCCGATGTCGCGGCAGGCCCCCGGCGTGTACGACCGAGCGACCGGCAAGATGCAGCGGCGGCTCTCCATTTACTTCGGCGGCGGCACGTTCGCCGTGCTCGGCAGCAACTGCCTGTACACCGGCTGCGAAGCGGCGCAGTGCTTCCCGCTCGACAGCCAGCAACCCAACAGCGCCGGCACCAGCCACACGCTGGCCGGCTTCCCTGGCGGCCAGCTTGTCTGCACGGCCGATCGCGTCTTCTCCTGCGGCATGCCGAAGGGGGAGGGAGTGTCCAAGTCGGTCGAGGCGTACGAATGGAAGGCGCCGGCAAAGGCGCCCACCGAAGAAGAACTTCGCCGCGGTCAGGCCACCGCTCCCCCGCCGCCGAAGGTACTGTGGTCGTGCCCTTTTGAGAATCCTGAATGCATCATCCTCGCCGGCGACACGTTGTTCGTCGGCGGCCCGAGTCGCGTGGCGGCCATCAATCCGGCCGACGGCAAGATCGGTTGGTCGGCCGAGATCAAAGGTTCGGCGCTCAGTCTGGCGGTGTCCGATAGCCGGCTGTACGTCTCCACCGACGCGGGTGCGATCCATTGCTTCGGCCCCGCCGGCAGCGCCGCGCCGGCACCCGCGGCGGTGGCGGATCCGCCCGTCGGCGCGCAGTGGAAGCAGGCGGCCGACGCGATCGTCAAGCAGGCCCCGCAGGCGAAGAAAGGTTTCGCCCTGGTGTACGGCGTCGAGACGGGGGAGCTGGCAATCGAGCTGGCCCGTCGCACGGAGTTGAAGATCCACGCCGTCTCGCCCGACGCCGCGAAGGTGGCTCTGGCTAGAAAACGAGTCGAAGCGGCCGGGCTCTACGGCGGGCGGATCGTCATCGAGCAATGGCCGCTCGACAAGGTTCCGTACACGCAATATTTCGCCGATCTGGTCGTCTCCGAAACGGCTGTGCTGACCAACGAACTGCCCGGCACGCCGGCCGAGGTGTTCCGCATGACGAAGCCGATCCGGGGCGCCGTGATGCTGGGCCGGCCGACGGCCGACGCGGCCTTGGGCACGGCACTGACCAAATGGCTCGCCGGCTCGCCGCTGGCTGACGCCAAGGTTGTCAGCGACGGCGGCACGTGGGCCAGCTTCACGCGGCCGCGGCTGGCGGGTGCCATGCCCTGGACGCATCAATACGCGGGGCCGGGGGGCACGGCGTCGAGCGACGATCAGTTGGTCAAGGCGCCGCTGCGCGTGCAGTGGTTTGGCGATCCGGGGCCGGCGGAGTTTGTCGATCGGCATTACTGGGGAGCCGCGCCGCTGGCGTTCGACGGCCGGATGTTCTGCTGCACCTATAAAGATGTCACCGCGTACGACGTTTACAACGGCACGAAGCTCTGGTCGCACGCGCTGGCCAACGCCACGCGGGCACACATCGCCGACGTGCCGAGCAACGTGGCAGTCGGCCCGGAGGGTTACTTCGTTGCGGTGGACGACGTGTGCTATCGGCTCGATCCGGCCACCGGAGAGAAACTCAGCCAGTTCAAGGTGCCCGACGCGGCGGACGGCAAGCGGCGGATGTGGGGCTACGTGGCGTGCGTCGACGGCGTGCTGGTGGGCTCGCGCACGCTGGGGTATCTGTCGATGGAAAAGTGGCGCAAGTCGCACGGCGAGCAAGTGTCGTGGTGGCTGCTGAGCGATCTGCTGTTCGCCATGGACGCCAAGACGGGCAAGGTGCTGTGGCAATATCCGACCGAATGGTTCCGGCACAACAGCGTGGTCGTCGGCCCCAGCACGGCGACGCTGCCGGCCACCGTCTATCTCTCGCACCCTGGCGGCACACCCGAGCAGCAGCAGGCGGCGGTGGCCGAAGCGCGGCCCGCGATCGACGCCTACCCTGCCAAGGAAAAGCAGGGTGCGCAAAAGGCGCTGGCGAAGCCGTATACGGAAATGCTCGCGGCGCTCGATCTCAAGACGGGCGTGCCGCGCTGGCAGCGCGTGGTCGACTGGTCGGTCTGCGGCGGCGACCGGGGAACGTTGATCTTCAAAAACGGCCTGCTGATGCTGATGTCGGACGTTGGCGGCTGCAAGGCGTGGAGCGGCTATGGCCTGGAAGAGCAGTTGGGGCGCTCCGTCGAAGTGCGCGACGCCGCCACCGGGGCGCTCAAGTGGCTCAAGGCGCTCAACCATCGCAGCCGCGCGGTGGTGGTCGAAGACCGCATCTACGGCGAGCCGTGGGCGTTCGACCTGGCCACCGGCCAGCAGCGGATGATGAAGCATCCGATCTCCGGCGAAGAGGTCCCCTGGATGTTCATGCGGGCGGAAAAACATTGCGGCCCGTTCAACGCGTCGGCCCACATGCTGTTCTTCCGCAACGGCGGCTTTGGCTACGTGGACGTCGATCGCAACGAAGGGGTCAGCCGGTTTGAAAGCACGCGCCCCAACTGCTGGATGAGCTTCATCTCGGCCGAAGGGTTGGCGCTGTGGCCCTCCGGAGATGCCGGCTGCCGCTGCGATCTGGCGATCTCGTGCAGCGTGGCGATGGTCCACGACGAGCGGAGCCGCGTGTTCGGCGACTTCGCCTGCACCGGGCCGATTACGCCGGTAAAGCAATTGGCGCTGAACTTCGGCGCGGCGGGGGACCGGCGCGATGCGGCCGGCAAGCTGTGGTTCAGCTACCCTAGGGTGAAGTTCACCTCGGCGGTGGAGCTGCCGATCAAGGCCGATTTTCAGGACGGCGGCGGCGTGACGATGCGCAACGCCACCTGGAACGACGTGGCCGGCACGCCCAACCCTTGGGTGTACACCTCGTCCGCCGCCGGGATGAAGCGGATGACGCTTTCCCTGCGCAAACCGGCAGACGCTCCCGCCAACTATACTGTAGAGCTGTCGTTTGCCGCGCCGCCGGGGGACCAACCCGGGGGACGCGTGTTCGATGTTAAATTGCAAGGACAAGTGGTCAAGGCCGGCCTGGATATCGTTCAAGAGGCCGGTGGCGCCGACAAGGCATTAACGCTGAAGTTCGATCACATCCCGGTCAAGGAAGACCTGGTCCTGGAGTTCGTCCCCCGCACCAACACCCTGCCGCTGATCTGCGGAATGGAAATGACGCAGCAGCAATAGCCCACCATTTATTTCACCACGGAGACACGGAGAGGAAAATCCCAATGACAAAATTCCAATAACCAATAGGGGAACCTGCGCATCTATTATTGGAGATTGGAATCTTGGTCATTTGTCATTCGCCTTCCTCTGCGTGGTGAACCATACCCCCGAGGCACCCTATGGCCGATCAGCCTGGCATTGAGCTGTCGATGCTCGACGCGATTCAGCTTTTCAATAATCGGCCGGCGGCTGAGTGGACGCCGGAGGAGCTGGCGGCGTTTCGCGCGCGGATGGAGGCCACGCCAAATGTGGTCACGCTGCTGGGCGGCCGCGACAAGATCGAGCGCAAGCTGGCTGAAGTGGCCGCGGCGCATACCCGGGCCGCCGCGGCGCCGGTGGCGGCGGTGGTCGAGCCGGGTGCGGCGGCGGTGGTGCCGATCCATCGCGATTCGAAGCTGCTGCGGCGTTCGCTCGAGGTGGTGCTGCTGCTCACGCTGGTGCTGGGTGCCGGCTATTGGACGTGGACTCAACTGCGCAGCGTCCTGCCGAAACCGGTCGCCACGCTCAATCCCGACGGGACAAAACCTGCCACGGCGGCGGGGGTCCCGGCGAACGGCGCGCCGAAGAACCCTGCCACCACTGCCGCCGGCGCAAAGCCCGCGCGCCCTCGCGTCGTCAATCCCGACGAGCCGCTGGTGGAAACGTGGCACGACTGGACGATCGCCGGCGCCAAGGACGGCCGCTGGACGCGGGTGAGCGAATGGGATCTGACGCAGCCGAACGCGCCCACACCGGTCGATCGGCTGACGCTGGAAGGGAGCGCCACGCCGGGCGCCACCGTCACCCTCTCGCAGCGCCGCCCGCTGCTGAAGGACGAGCGCTGGCTGGAGCTGCGTGCCCGCGCCATGAAACCGGTGGCCAAGCCGGGGGCGATCACGGTGCGGCTCAACGGCAAGACCGTGGCACAGATGAAGGTCAGCGGCGCGGAAGCCCGTTGGCCGGTATACGCGCCGTTGGAATCGGCCGGCTCGGGCAAGGAGTCGCTGCTGGAGGTGGTGTATGAAACGGGCGAGGCGGGCGAGCAGTTCGCGTGGCGGAATCTGGCGTTTGCCCCGGAGAAGCGCGAGGTGGCCAAGCGGATCAACTGCGGCGGCCCGCTGGTGGAAGCGGCCACCGGCGACTGGGAAGCGGACGACAAGGGGAACCCTGCGCTGGCCAGCACCGGCACGCAGATCTGGAGCGT
>JAIOQB010000307.1 GCA_021413585.1 Planctomycetia bacterium | reverse complement strand
TGGCCAGCCGGATCAAAGAAGTGGGACTGAAGCGAGCGAAGATTCATGTGCTGGAGTCGCTGCTGCGGCTGCGGCAGGTGGCCTGTCATCCCGGCCTGGTGGACAAGAAGAAGATCAAGGAACCCAGCGCCAAGCTCGACTCGCTGTTGGAGCAACTGGGCGAGATTTTGGACGAAGGGCACAAGGCGCTGATCTTCTCACAGTTCACCAGCCTGCTGGATATCGTCCGCCAGCGGCTCGATCAGCGGAAGATCGTGTACGAATATCTCGACGGCAAGACGCGCGATCGCAAAGCCCCCGTCGAGAGGTTTCAAACAGATCCCAAGTGTCCGCTGTTTCTCATCAGCCTCAAAGCAGGCGGGCACGGACTCAATCTGACCGCGGCCGATTACGTTTACATTCTCGACCCGTGGTGGAACCCAGCCGTGGAGGCGCAGGCCTTGGACCGGGCCCATCGCATGGGCCAGACGCGGCCGGTGTTCGCCTATCGGTTGATCTGCCGCGACACGGTCGAAGAAAAAATCTTGGAACTCCAGAAGCACAAACGCCAACTTGCCGACGCCATTCTTACGGCCGACGGCAGCCTGCTGCGCAATCTGACGGCGGAAGATTTGCAGTTGCTCTTGAGTTGAGCAAAGTAGGTCAGGCTATTGCCTGACGATTGCTATTTGGGCAAGCAGTAACGTCGCACGCACTGGGAAAATCTGAACAGTTCGCGTCAGGCAATAGCCTGACCTACGTTGCTACGATAAGATTGCCGCAATCGGCTTTCCCTTGCCGTCCTTCGTCACGTAGAACGGCCGTTGCTCGATCTCCAGTTGATAGCGCGGCGAAATGCCCATCAGTTGATAGATCGTGGCGTGCAAGTCGGTGATCGACACCGGATTCTCGATCGTCGTGCAAGGACGCTCATCGGCGGTGCGGCCATAGAGCAGACCCTTCTTCACCCCGCCGCCGAACATCAACACGCTGCCCGCACTGGTGAAGTGGCGGTGCATGCCAAAGTACTTCAGTTCCTGGATCACGTCCGGCTGATCCACTTGGCCGGGTACAAGCACGTCGGGCTTCCCTTCCACCAGCACGTCGCGGCTGAACTCGCTGGCCAGCACAATCAGCGTCCGGTCCAGCAACCCGCGCGCTTCGAGATCGAGCACCAGTTGTGCGATTGGTGCGTCGATCTGCCGCTTCATCTCCACCAGCCGCGTGTGGCCGTTATCGTGCGTGTCCCAGCCGAAGAACGGAACATACTCGCTGGTCACTTCGATGAATCGCGCCCCGGCCTCCGTCAACCGCCGCGCCAGCAAACAGCCGCGGCCAAAATGACCCGTGTTGTACTTGTCGTACGATTCCTTCGGCTCCTTGGCCAGATCGAACGCCGCAGCGGCCGGTGAGTTCAACAGCCGATTCGTGTTCTCGATCGACCGTAACAGTGATTCCCGCTGATAGTCGCTCCCGTTGCGAACCGCAGGACTCTCCAAGAGCAATTTATGATATGCCTCCTGCCGCTTGCGAAAACGCTCGACCGACATGCCGGCTGGCGGACGCACGCTGGCCATGGCCTGGTCAGGCCGCGGGACACGGAACGGGCCGAACTCGCTTCCCAGGAATCCGCCCGTCTGAAACGCCTTGATTTCTTCCGCTTCGCCATTGCCTTCATACGGTTGATTGATGTCGATGAACGCCGGAATGGCCGGATTATTCGCCCCGCGCGCCCGGGCGATCCAGGCTCCCAGGTGGGGCGCGGCCACGGTGACCGGCGGCTCATAGCCGGTGTGCCAGTGAAACTGATGCCGCGAATGGAGAATCTTGCCCAGGTCGGCCCCCACTTGCGTGCGAATCAGCGTGCCGCGATCCATCACCTTGGCGACATTCTCCAGACCTTTGGAGATCTTGATGTTGTCCACCACCGTGTCGATCGAAGGAAACGTGCTGAGCACCTCCTTGGCCGACATTCCTTTGCGAAACTCGACAAACCGCTTGGGGTCGAAGGTTTCGGTGTGCGCCATGCCGCCACCCATCCACAGCAAAATCAGCGTATCGGCCTTGGCCGCCGGCGCTTTATCCGCCGCCGCGAAACTCAGCCGCGGCGCGCCGCTGGCCAATGCAGCCAGAGTTGCCGCGCTGGCCGTTTTGAGAAAATCGCGGCGCGAGGTTGGGTATGTCATGGGTACCTCAGTAGGTCCGCCTTGCCGAGGCGGACCTTTTGTTGGCGGTTCAGATCACTACAACGCATGATTCCACGGTTCTTTCGCCGTCCACAACAGGTCTTTCCCGGCAGGAAGGACCTACTATTCTATCAATTGAAACTCCGGCAACATCATCAACGTCCACATCAAATCCTGTACTCCGTCGGGAGTCGCGGGCGTTCCGACCAACCCTCGGGCCGTTTCCAGTTCTTTCGGCTCCGGCCGCCGCATCAGCGCCCGCAGATAGACCGCTTCAATCAGCCCCTCCGCCGGCCCGGGTGATTCCTTCAGCCTCCGCTCCGCTCCTTGCTTGAGCATCTTGTCGAGCGTCGTCCCGTTGGTCAATTCGAGAACTTGGAGCGTCGTAGCCACGGGTTCGCGGCTGGTGATTACTTGCTCGCGATTGGGACGCCCCAGCGCGCGTGCCAGCGGATCGCCAATGGCCAGCGCCGAACGAATCCCCACGGCGCTAAAATCGGGCGCAGCCCCAGCCGCGGCTTTCTTCTTCGGAGGCTTAAATCCGTTGGCCGGTTGCCAAACTCCGGTGATGGTGGAGACCGCATCGATGAACTGCTCCGCGCTAACCCGCTTCACCAACGGCCCGCGAAACACAAAATCTTTTTCCGTGGCCGACGTCGCACCCACGCTCGGCAGTTGATAGGCCTGCGAAGTCAGAATCAATTCCAGCGTGTGCTGCAAATCATATTTGTGATCGACCAGGTCCGTCGCCAGAAAATCCAGCAGTTCGGCATTCCAGGGCGGGTTGTCCATCGAATCGACCGGTTCGACCAGTCCCCGGCCCAGCAGCCGCGCCCAGAGCCGATTGACGATCGTCCGCGCCAGCCGCCCATCCTGCGGACTGGTGAGAATCTCGGCCACCTGTTTGCGGCGCTCAGGCAGCGAAGCCTTGGGATCGACCTTTCCCAGCTTTGCACTAAGAAACCGCGGTTCAACGGTTCGCTTCAGCGGCGCATCGCAGCGATGCACTTCCAGCGGCTTGTCGGCAAAAACGCTGGCCAGCGCATAGGCATCGTCCAGCTTCCACTCGCTCACAAAGCTGTCGTGGCACGAGGCGCACTTGAGGTTGATGCCGAGGAACACTTGCGACACATGCTGGGCCGCCTGCATCTCCGGCCGCTGGCTGGCGTTGACCACGCCGCGCCACACGATCCCTTTGACAAACCCGGCCGATTCATCGTTCGGCGGCGCCACCAGCTCGCGCACAAATTGATCGAACGGCTTGTTCTCGGCCAGCGCCTTGTAGAGCCAGCCGGTGATCTGCTTCCGCCCGCCGTCGATATAACCTGGCCCCTTGTAGTCGTTACGCAGCGCATCGTTCCAGAACGACATCCAGTGGATGGCATACTGCTCGCGGCTGGCCAGCAATCGCTGCACCAGCGCGCGGCGTTTATCGGCTTGCGAATCTTTTTCAAAGGCTTCGATCTCCACATGGCTGGGCATGAGCCCCACCAGATCGAGATAGGCGCGGCGGGCGAACACGCGGTCCGACACCACCGCCGGCGGCGCAATCTTGTGATGCGCAAAATACGGCGCCAATAACCGGTCGATCGGATTGGACGCCACTGCCGCGCCGGCCGGGGCAGGGGGGAGTTCCACGCGCCGCGGTTCCCACGAGGCGGTGGGGAATGCGGACAACGAAAGCCCCTCCTCCCACGGCGCACCCTGGTCGATCCAGGAGCGCAGCGTGCCGATTTCATCGGCCGTCAATTTTCTTCCTTCGGCCGGCATCACCTTCTCGGGATCGCGCCCGGAAACCAAGCCGATCAACAGCGACTTGTCACTCTTTCCCACCACCAGTGCCGGCCCGGAGTCGCCTCCGGCCAACAGCTTCTGGCGATTGTCGATGGCCAGGCCTCCTTCGTGCTTGCCCGAGGTGTGGCAACGGGCACAGTGCCGGGAAAGAATCGGCAGCACTTCGCGATGGAAGTCCACTTGCGGAGCGGCGGGCGATTCGGCGCCGCTGGCAGCCGGCGTGCCCAGGCCGAACAACAGCCCGCAGAGCAGCAGGGTTGGTTTGAGCGATCCGCGTCGCGACATGGCACACCGCTTTCTCGCACGATGGATTAGGAGTTGCAGGCGGGCGGGGGCGCAACTGGGCAGTGCGCCGGTTACGGAAGGTCGATCGGTACAAGACAGTATAATCCAGATCCGCAACCGCGGGCAGCCCGAGGTTGGACGTTGGAGTACAGCCTTCAGGCTGCTTAAAGAAACGCAGGCTAAAGCCTGGACTCCAACGAGAGGCTCGGCTCCAGGCCAGGCGACCCCATGGTTGCACAGGCCCCGCCCCCTGGGTTATTGTCGTGCGTAGCGCCGGTTCACAATCCCGCGAGCCTCCCTTTCTCCCATCCGATCGAGGTGTCCCATGGCGGTGCAAGTTTTGCGTGGAAGTCCAATGTTCATGTCGGCCGTCCTGCTGCTGGCCCTGGCGGCACCCGTTCCCGCTGACGAACCGGCCGCACCCGCACCCGCACCCGCCAAACCTGCGCCAGATGGTGCCGCTTGGAAGCCGCTGCTCAACGGCCGCAACCTCGACGGCTGGTATGTGCTGCTGGCCGGCAAGAAAAAGAACGAAGACCCTGACAAGGTCTATCAAGTCAGCGATGGCACCGTCCATGTGTTCAAGGACACGCCGCTGGGTACGCACACGCCGATCGGCGTGCTGGTGACGGACAAGGAGTATTCCCACTACCACCTCCGCTTCCAGTACAAATGGGGCGAAAAGCGTTTCCCCCCGCGCGAGAAGATCATCCGCGACGCCGGGTTGATGTTTCACATGGTGGGCCCGGACAAAGTCTGGCCGATGAGCGTCGAGTGTCAGGTGCAGGAAGGGGACACGGGCGACAACTTCCTGGTCTTCACGCGCTGCAACACCACGGTCGATCCGCAGACGAAGACCCGCTACCTGAGCAAGGACAAAGGGGGCGTGGAAATTACCCGTGGCGTGGCGAACAACGTGCAACGGGTGATCAAGGACGGCACGTATGAAAACCCTGGCTGGAACACGGTGGAAGTGATCGTCCGCGGCGACGAAGCGATCTACATCGTCAACGGCCACGAGAACAACCGCCTCTGGAAGATGGAGCAGCCAGGCCCCAAGGGCGGCCCGGAGTGGATCCCGCTGACGAAAGGGCGGATCGCCTTCCAGGCCGAGTTCGCCGAAGTGCAGTACCGCAACATCGAGATCATCGAACTCGGCACGGCCGTGGCGCGGAAGTAGGTCTCGCCTGCCGGCTTCAAGTCCCGGCGCGCCAGCCTTTTTCTGGGCCGCATTAATTGGACCTTTGGGCGGTTATCGGAAGCGGAAGTCGAGCCGGTAGTTGTAGAGCCAGGGAATGCGCGGGTCGATCCCTTCGGCCAGGAGTTTGTCGGGAAGCCCCT
>JAIOQB010000064.1 GCA_021413585.1 Planctomycetia bacterium | reverse complement strand
CAATAGCCGCAACGGTGCGCACAAAACGGAACATGCACGTAAGCGGCGCGAGGCACCATAGACAAATGCGCCAGGAAACTCGTTTAGCCGCGCCCCGCAGGGAAGCGCGCCGTGACCCGCATCGCTTTACATCTCTCGCGTGAACAGCAGCTTCGTCAGATGAAAGAACACCGGCGCGGCAAAGCACAGCGAATCGACCCGGTCCAGCACCCCCCCATGTCCGGCGACCAGTGTGCCGTAGTCCTTCACGCCGCGATCCCGTTTGATCGCCGACATCGTCATGCCGCCGGCAAAACCCATCAGGGCGATCACCAGCGCCATGCCAGCCGACTGCCACTGGCTAAACGGCGTGGCCCACCACAACAGCGCGCCCAACAGGGCCGTCGAGCCGACGCCACCTAAAAACCCTTCCCAGGTCCGGTTAGGGCTGATCGCCGGGGCGATTACCCGTTTGCCGAGCATCTTGCCCCAGCCGTATTGCAGCGCGTCGCTGACCTGCACCATGAACACCAGGTAAAACAACAGCACGGGATTCTGAGTCCAGTCATGAACCGGCCCGCCGACGGCCCCCGCAGGATGCCGCACCAGCTTCAAGTCCAGCAAGGCCGGCGCGAAACTCAAGCAATACACGCACACAATCAACCCCGCTTGAATCTTGGCCGTGCGCTCCAGGAACCGTTTGGGATCCCCCGAAAACGCCACGCGGGCGGGAATGAACAAGATGCCGTAGACCGGAATCAAGATGCTGTAGAATGGATAATAGCTCTGCCCCAACCCCACCAGCACATACTGCAGCGGCGTAAAGAGCACGAACACCCAGAACAGCGCCCGATGGTCTCCCAGCCGCGTCGGTGTGAGCGTGATGAACTCCCGCAACGCCCAGAACGACAGAAAGAAAAACAACAGCACCGTGACCCAGGGAGAGAAAAACAGCGCCCCGGCCAACAACGCCAGCAACAACCACCACGCCCTGATGCGGCGGTTGAACGTATCGATCATGGCCGGATTAAGCCCGGTATTCGGCTGTCGCTTGAGCAACTGCCCGACCGTGGTCACGCCGGCCAATAGCACCAGCACGCCGCCGACAAAGATCCATTTTTTTGTGTCGTCGTGCATGGGGAGGAGTCGTTGCGTGCAACAATGGATCGGGTGGATGACTCGGGCCGAGAGTTCTCAGCGGGATTTCGGCCGCTACATGTCCTTGAGTCGTTGAATGGCCGCGCGGGCACGAGTTAGAAACTGGCTCTTCGGTTCCCCCGCCTCCAGCCACATCGGCGGGCCGAAGGTGATGCAACTCAGCAGCGGCACCGGCAGGAACTCGCCTCGCGGCAGCACCCGGTTGAGGTTGTCGATATGCACCGGCACCGCTTCCAGGTCGGGCCGCTTCTTGCACAGGTAGTACAGGCCGCTTTTGAACTCCTCTAATTCCTCGCTGACGTTGCGGTGCCCCTCGGGAAACACAATCAGCGAATAGCGATCGCCGATTTCGCGGAGCATCATATCGACGGGGCTCTGATGCACCTTGATCTCCTTGCGGTCGATCAGCAGCGCATTGAATACGCCGGACAAGTACCGGCGGACGCGCCCCTTTTCCCAGTAATCCTTGGCGGCCACCGGCCGCGTCAGAATCCGCACATCATAAGGGAGCGATGCCCACAAAACCAGCGCGTCGAGATGGCTGGTGTGATTGGCGAAATAGACGCGCTGGCAGGTGTCGGGCTGGCAATCGATCCAGCGAACACTGGCGCCGCTGAGCAGCTTGGCAATGAGCGCGAGCAGCGGGCCTGTCATGGATTCATACCGTTAACAAACGCCGCGATGCACACATTCACTGCGACGCGGGAAAGGCCGGCGGCGAAGAATTCGCCCGGCCCAGACCACGCGCGGCGCCAAGCCGGCAGCATCCAGCGGCCGGCGGCCGCGACGCCTCTATAGTAACTGGAGCCCCGGCGCGCGGCAAAGGGCCCGTGGTTCCGCTCCCCAGGCCGATTTGCGAAATGCGCAAAGCGAATACGGCGCGGCCGAGCCGCAAACCGGGGATCCCAAGAACGCTATCACGAAAACGCGAAAGAGCGAAATCGCGAAAAAACTGTGAATAAAGCCATCCACGCGACAGGGTGCGCGGACTTTGTTTTCGTGCTTTCGCCCTTTCGCGATCCGTCTTCCCTGGGCGACTTGATGCAAATGTTTGACCCTGGGGCGTTGCCCCAGCCACCCACTCACCCGATTCCGCGCTGGAATCTCATTCGTCGCGCGATCCAGCGTCGGCATCGTGCTTCTGGCTCGATTTTTCTTCCCCCAGCTGATGAATCATCTCCAATTGCCGCTCAACCTCTGCTGGTGTCAGCCGCTGCTGGGCCACCGCCTGCCGCGCGGCGTCACTCGGCGCGGCAAATGCCTCGGGGGCCACGGCCGCGTCGACCTCGTCCTGCAGCGCCTCCAGCCACGCCGGCACGTCCAGGCCTACGCCCACCGGTTCGCGCGACAATTCATCGATCTCCTGCTGCAACTGCTGAAACCGGGCCGAGCTGCCGCCGTCATGAATCGCGGCGGCGCGGGATTTGCCGGCGTGAAACTCATCGTACGCCGGCCGCACCAGCGCCCGGGCACGATCGAGCAACAGCGGCTGCACGAACCGCTCGCGCAGTCGATCGGCGACCGTCGGCAACCGCATGCCGTATTCGCGAGTCAATTGCTCCAGCCGCACGAGCAACTCGTCGGCGATCGGCGCCGTGCGCAACGCCAATTCGCGATACCACAATTCGGCCGCCGCCGTTTGACCTTGCCGGACCAGCACTTCGTACACCTGCACGACCGGGGCGACGTTCCAGTCGATGCGGTCGTAGCGGACTCGCAGCCGCACGAAGTCTAGAAACATGTACAGCAATTCGCCCCGGTCGGACTGCGTGGTGGTGTTGTTGTAGTCGCGGAACTCCGAGTGATTCTCGGCGACCGCTTCCAAAACCAGTTGCAGCAGTTCCTTGGCTCGGGGCGGCGCGGTGCCGTCTCGCAGCGCCTGGATTAAACGAATGTCCGCCTGCTCGGCCTCCTCGCGCTCGACGTCCGCCAGCCAGGCTTCAACGCCACGGTGCAGAATGGCGCGGATGTTCGGCAATTGCAAAAACTGCTGGTGGAACAGATCGTGGCCGTAGGTGCGGATGAACTCAACCAGTTCCTGCCACTCTTCGTCGCCAAACACCCGCTCCAGCACGGAGAGCCGCAACATGCGGCTTTGCGTCAGCCATTCGGACAGCACCGCCTGCACCAGGGCCTCCAGATCGGCAATCAATTCGGTCGGCTCGGCGTCTGCATCACGCAGGGCCGATTCGGACAGTGGTTTTTCAGCGGAATTTTTACCTTCTTGTTTGGAGCGTTTCTTGCCGGACTTCTTGCCCACTTTTCCCTGGGCAGGACCGCTTCGCTGTGCGGCGACGATACATTCGGCCAGCGCCTGATTGGCCTCCTTCACCAATTGGTCGAACTCCGTCACCATGCCAGGGGCCATCCGCTGCGACCGCTCGAGCGATCCGGTCAGGCGCACCAACTCCACAGTTTCCACCAGCATTCCCAACCGCGGCAGCAGTCCGAGCAACAAGCCCAAGGCACGCTGGAGTGCCCGCGTTGACACCACGAATTCGGGGACCCCCAATTTGCCTAGCGGCACGTACAGCAGCGGCTGACCCTCGAGCGACCGGAGCAGCGCGGGCCAGAGATGTCGCACCCCCACGGCATCCCCCGCCATCGCCGCGCGCAACACCGCTGCGGCCGGCGGCTGCCAAACGGCAAGGTTTTTATCTGCAACATCCTTTTCGCCACTAGTATCTGCTTCGCCGCTTTTCGATTCTCCACTGCCCGGTTCGCCTACCGCCAGCAGTAACAGCGACGCCTCTTCAAATGCGATCGCGGTCGAGACGATCCGTTCCAGCAGCGACTCACGGATCGATCGTCGCCGTTCAAATTCCGCCAAAGCAGTAGGCGAAACCCCCTGCGCAAAGACCTGATACCCGCCAACGATGTCGAGCAGGATCGAAAGCTCGTCGCGCAACCGCGCGATCTCCGCGAACCAGGCGCCGATTCTCCCTCTCTCGTCCGCGGTCGAAGATCCCTTTATAGTCAGCCACAGTGCCGTGCGCCCCCAAAGCTGGGCCAGCGTGACCAAGAACGCCAGCCGTTCGGCGATCCGCCGCGACTCTTGCTCGAACTCATGGTCCGTCGTGCCCGATTGCGAGCCGCCGCCGGGACCGAGCAGATCGGCATCATTCCCGTCGTCCCCGCTGTCGCGAAACACCATGCCGTCGTACGCGGCGGCAAACAGGTCTGTCTCTCCATCGTCACCGTCATCGTTTTCAGACAGCTCATCGTCCGCGCCGGCGCCGGACGTCGCGCTCGCACCGTGGTCCGGTTCCCCCGGCGGACGACGGGCAGGCCCGCCCGCCTCGTAAAATTCAAACCGCGGCACTCGCCAATACTCCTCGGCGTTTGCTTCCAACGAATCAAAGAACTTGACCACCAGCCGCCACGGATCGGCCGTCTTCGGCTCAAGCACCTGCCCCAACCAACGGCTGGCCGCCGCGGGGAACGAGGCGGTGCCATCTCGCAGCGTGACCCGATCCGCTTGGCTTAGCCACTGCATGACCAGAGCCATCGACGCCACAAGGTCGCCATGGTCCAGCAGGGCGTCGATCACCAACTGAAATGCTCGCGGCGAATCGAACGTCTCCACGTGCGGCCGCCAGAATGCGATGTCGCCGGCCGTAGCGCCTCCCCGGTGCCAGGCGGCCAGCGCCGCGGCGGCCGCCCGCGCCGCATCGCAAATCGGCCCGGCGGCGATCCCGTCCACGCTGCTCACCGTGGTGGAAGCAAACTGATCCCACCAGCCGGCAAACTGGACCAACTCATCGGCCACCTGACGCTCAACCGCCCCCTCAGCCGCCGCGGCCGCCAATGCCCAGGTGCGCGCCCCGAGCGCCAAAATATCGGCCACCAGTTCCAGCAGCTCGTCGATGCGATGATCGTGAACACTGTTCTCCAGCGAGGGAAACAGACTGAAGCTGGCGTCGCAACCCAAAATATTCCACGGATCGACGATCGCCCCGCACTCGATCCCCCGATGCACCAACTGCGTAATCTCCGCCAGCGCCGTTGCCGACTCTGCGATCCGTCCTCCGTCCAGCGCCAGGCCGGCCGTGCTGAGCAGGCACTGGATCTGGCAGGTCATTCTGGCCCTGGCGGTGGGGACGGCGGCGATCTGCCGGGCGGCCGCTTCGGTCTGGCCAAGTCGCGCATAGAGTTGCGCCAACTGAACGTGCTGCAACTGGTCTGCCCGTTGGCGGCCGAGTTCGGCATTGAGATATTGCCGCACGCCACCCAACGGCTGGCGGCGCTGTTGAGCTTCGGCCAGCAGGCGGGCCTGCCCTGGCACCTTCTGCTGCAAGAGTTGCTCGTAGAACCGGTCTCGATGGACGGCGATCTTGGCAATCAACTTGCCGAGCGTCATATCGGACGAATGGGTGGCCGGCCCTGCGCCGCTCAACTCGGCCGACATCAAGATCGTGCCGGCCAATGCCGCGGCCGACTCGAATAGTCGCTCGCCTGGGTCGACACTCGAGGCAGGCTCGTCCCCCGGCATTTCGATCCGCCGCAGCAGCGCATCGAGCACTACCTGTCGAACCACAAATCGCCGGTAATATCCCTGGTTGTCGATCTGGTGCGGATCCCAGTGGCCAAATTGATAGTTCGGCCGCTTGTTTGCCGGGTGGTCGAAGTCATACGCCCTGGCGTCCACGGCCAATTCGTCCAGACGTTTGGGATCGAAGTGGACCTCGGCCAGCAACTGCGGGTCGGCAGCTTCCAGAATTTCAATCGTGCGGGCAATCAGCCCCGCATACTTTCCCGTGGCCACACCGACGCCGCGGATATACAGCGGCAGCGGCCGATGCCATTCATGCGGATAAGGCTCCGAATGGCGGGTTTCCAGCACCGCCAGCGGTCGATGGCCGATGTAGTCGTTCAGCCGCGCTACGATCTCGGCCGCCACGCTGGCCGGATCACGCGCATCGTCGCCATCACGTCCCCGCTGGGCCAATGCCGCCTCGTACACGCGGCCCAGAAACAGCGGCCCCCATAGTGCGGCCTCGTCCTGGTGAAACAACAGGTCGCGGTGAAACTCGCGGTATTGCTTCAAGACGTGGTTGTGAACCAGTTCGATGACCTCGCGGGCCTGTCGCGCGTCGCTAAACGCCAGCTGCCGAGTTTCCAACTCGTTAAGTCGATCCAGCAACAACCGGGGCAACTCGGCTTCGACCGGCGCGCTAACCGCCTCCCCCTTCGCGGCATGTTGGGAACCAGAACGATCCGCCTTGCCGAGCGCACGGTATAGCTGATTCAAGTTAGAGAGAAACTTGCGGTCGCTCCCGCCCGTCGAAAAATTGAGATGGCCGAGCAACTCGTCCAGCGCTTGCAAGTCGGTCGGCGAAAGGTCGTTCAATTGCATCCGCTGTTCCGGGCCGCCGGCTGTGATGTGCTGGAATTGCCATAGGCCATTGAGTTTGGATTGGCTGGCACGGAGTCAGGATAGCAAACTTACCTCGGTTTGTATCAAGCCACCCGGGGCGGCATGTCATTCATACGGGTGACTGTCATTGCGATAGCATTGACAAATCTCCGCGGCCCAGCTTGGCAATGTTGGCGAAAAATCGCTAGCTGGCCCGCTTGACGCCTCGTCTAAGCGACGACATGACGAAGTTCGTCGCGCCGGAATAAATGCCGGCTTCTGGTCGAATCACGAATGGAGCAGCGTCGGAACACTGAGCGGTCCGCACCGGCTGTCAAGCTAAGACGCGGGCCCTAAGTACTGGCGGCCTATTGGTTTGTGCCTTGACAGCCACCAATTTTCCCGTCGCTAGTCTTGCGGCAATCCCGGCTGCGGCTGGCCGTTTTAGTGCCAATAATCGACCGTCAGAGTATGATAAGACACCGCGGTCTTAATACTTAATAACTGTCGCTTAATAAATCAATTGCACGGCGGGATCCCCAATCGGGAGTGGAAACTATGGCGAGTTCGTGGCGCGCAAGCGGTATCGTGTTGTCCCTGGTCGTTTTCACCGCCTGCAGTGGCTGGTCGGAAGCGGCCAGCGCTCAGTCGGTGGATAACCCGCTGGTGACTGAAGCCTCGGCTCGCCGGCACGGCATGGTGCGCGCCTGGTGGCGGCAGGTGGATGTCGACGTGACCCGCGACCGGGTGGAGACCGTCACCCTCTGCGGCACCACGCTCTACGTGCAAACCAAACGCGGCACGATCAACGCGCTCGATGCCGAGACCGGCCGCACCCGCTGGGTAGTCCAAGTCGGCTCTCCGATGCTGACCACCACCTGCGTCGGCGCCAACGACAAATACGCGGCGGTGCTCAACGGCACCACGCTGTATGTGCTCACCCAGCCCGACGGCAAGATCGCGCTGCAACGCCGCGTGCAACATGTGCCAGGCGCCGGGCCGGCCCTGAGCGACAACCATGTGTTCATCCCGACCACCACCGGGATCGTCGAAGGTTACGACATCGAAAAGCCAAAGCAGCCGCCGTGGGCCGCCAACTCCACCGGCCGGGCGATGGTGCAGCCGTTCATGGCGGGACGCAACAGCCTCTGCTGGGCCACCGACGCCGGCTACTTCTACGTGGCCGACGTCGATCCGCTGAAAACCCGCTTCCGCGTGGAAACCAGCGAGCCGATCGTCACCGCCCCCGGCTTTCAGCCGCCGTATCTTTACGTCGGCTCGCTCGATGGGCACGTTTACAAGGTGCATGAAAAGACGGGCATCATCTCCTGGCGATTCACGGCGGGTGGGCCGGTGGCCGAATCGCCGCTGGCGGTGCAGGATCGGCTGTTCGTCTGTGCCCGCGACAGCGGTCTGCATTGCGTCCTGGCCGAACAGCGCGACGAAGGGGCGAAGGCGGTCGGTGACAAGAGCCCGGCCCAGCACGAAGGAAACGAATTGTGGCGCGCCCCGGGTGTGAAGCGATTGCTCGCGGCCAGCAAGACGCGGCTCTATGCCCTGGACGACCTGGGCCGGATGCTCATTCTGCGCAGTTCGGACGGCGGATACCTCGATTCGTTCGACCTGCCGGGTTGCGAAGTGCCGGTGCTCAACGACATTACGGATCGGGTATTCTTCAGCACCAGCGCCGGCGCCGTGCAATGCCTGCACGAGATCGGACTGGACAAGCCGGTCAACCATCGCCGCCCCTCGGCAGCCAAGCCCCCGGCCAAGCAAGCCAAACCCGCCGGCGAAACCCGGCCCAAGGCGGCTCCTAAGAAAGATGCTCCCGGTGAAGACCTGTTTGAAGCGGGCAAGGCCGACAAGGGAGCCGGCGACGCCAAGAAGGGGGCTGCGAAAAAGGGGAAGAAGGG
Source organism: Planctomycetia bacterium (assembly GCA_021413585.1). GTDB lineage: Bacteria > Planctomycetota > Planctomycetia > Pirellulales > UBA7805 > JAIOPX01. The sequence continues at coordinate 2,134 of JAIOQB010000064.1, read as the reverse complement.
GGCCGCGGACGCTGACGCCGCCGACAAGGGAGACGCCAATCCGTTCGGCGGACCGGCGAAGAAGGACGATGCGGCGGATCCGTTTGGGGGAAAATAGCGAGTGGCCCATCGCGCCAGCGAATGAAAGGCGACGGGCTATTGCAGCCTGCCGCCGAGCCCGACACAATCGGGGGCTATGAACGCACTCCTCAATCCGCGCATCGATCGGGCCATTATCAGCGTCAGCGATAAGCTGGGGCTGGTCCAGTTTGCCCGCGAACTGGCCCACGCCGGCGTCGAACTCTTTAGCACCGGCGGCACGCGCCGCCACCTGGAAGAAGCGGGCATCGCCGTTCGCGACATCGCAGACTACACCGGCTTTCCCGAAATGATGGATGGCCGGCTCAAAACGCTGCATCCCAAGGTGCATGGGGGCATCCTGGTGCGCCACGATCGGGCGGATGACATGGCGGCGCTGAAGCAGCACGGCATCCTCACCTTCCCGCTGGTCGTCGTGAACCTCTATCCGTTCGAGCAAACCGTGGCTCGCCCCGACGTGTCGTTCGATGAAGCGATCGAGAACATCGACATTGGCGGGCCGACAATGATCCGCGCCGCGGCCAAAAACCACGCATTCACCACGGTGGCCACCGATCCGGCCCAATACGCCGAGATTGTCGCCGCGATCCGCGGCCAAGGCTGCACCACGCCCGAGTTTCGCCGGCAGTTGGCCGCAGCCGCCTTCGACCGCACCGCCCGCTATGACGCCGCGATTGCCGACTATTTCGACCGGCTCAGCGAACCGGGGCTGCTTCCTCCCACGCTCCGGCTGCGGCTGACGCGCCGCGAGCGACTGCGCTACGGCGAGAATCCGCACCAACAGGCGGCCCTGTATGCCGACAGCCACCTGTATTCCAACAGCCACACGGGCGGGGCCAGCCTGGTGAATGCTCGCAAGTTGCACGGCAAAGAACTCTCATACAACAACCTGCTCGACCTCGATAGTGCATTGGCCATGGTGCGGATGTTACCCCCCGCCGCGGCGGTGGTGATCAAGCACAATAACCCTTGCGGCGCGGCGACGGCGGCCACGCTTTCGACCGCCACCGAGGCCGCGCTGGCTGGCGATCCGCAAAGCGCGTTCGGCTCGGTGCTGGGGCTGAATCGGCCGGTCGACGCGGACACGGCCACGGTGCTGACCTTCTGACACGCTCGCCGATCCGGAGAGCGAGTGGCGCATTGTCACCAAGGCGCAGCCCACCGATAGCCAGCGTGCCGATCTGCAATTCGCCTGGACGCTGGTCCGGTTCGTCAAGTCGAACGCCATCGTGCTGGTGCGAGGACAGGCACTGTGCGGCGCCGGGGCAGGGCAGATGAGCCGGGTTGATTCGGTCGAGATCGCGATTCGCAAAGCGGCCGACCGCGCCGCCGGCAGCGTACTGGCCTCCGACGCGTTCTTCCCGTTCGCCGATTCAATCGAGCAAGCCGCGGCCGCCGGCATCAGCGCCGTGATCCAACCCGGCGGCTCGCGCCGGGATGAAGAGGTGATCGCCGCCTGCGACAAGCACGGCATCGCGATGATCTTCACGGGGCGGCGGCATTTTAAGCATTAGGGGCGAGGTCGGAAGGCGGAGGTCGGAGGTCGGACGCAAGCGGAAGCGACGCACGGCGAGGCCCCCCCTCCCTTTCAGGGAGGGGCCGGAGGAGGGTCGCGGGGAATTGCTGATTTAGGATTGATGATTGCTGTTTTAGAAGCTGCCGCGAAAGTTGTTTGCAAAATAAACGCATGACCGACATCCTCAGCCAAATCGTCGCGAATAAGCAGCAGGAAATTGCCGCCGCAAAGACAGCGGTGCCGGAGCGGGAGTTGCGCGCGATGCTGGCCGATGCGCCGCCGCCGCGCGATTTCGCCGCCGCGCTGCAGCGGCCTGGACACGTCGCGCTGATCGCCGAGTTCAAGCGGGCCAGCCCCTCGGTCGGATCGATCCGTGAAAACGCCGACCCGGTCGACATTGCCACGACGTACGAGCGTCACGGTGCCGCGGCCATCAGCGTGCTGACCGACGAGGCGTTCTTTCAAGGGACACTGGCCGATCTCATCCATGTGCGGGCAGCAGTTCAACTGCCGGTGCTGCGCAAGGATTTCGTCCTCGAC
>JAIOQB010000336.1 GCA_021413585.1 Planctomycetia bacterium | reverse complement strand
GTTCGATCACGTCTTCACCGCGCTCCGTAGCCAGGACGACACGGCGACCGCCACGATCCGCGACCCGGCCAGTGGCCGCAGCTTGAAAGTAACGTTCGACGACACATATCGCGAGTGCGTGCTCTACACGCCCGGACATCGTGAGGCGTTTTGCATTGAGCCGTATACCTGCGTGCCCGATGCATACCGATTGCAGGCGGCCGGCTGCGACACCGGCCTGCGCGTGCTGCCGCCGGGGGGGACGTTTAGCGCGGAGATGACGGTCAGCGTTGTGTGAGATAGTACCCCTCACGCTCCGCGTGAGGTTTTGAGTGCGCCCAGCACCCGTTTGTGCATCACGCGGAGCGTGATGGGTACTATGGCCTCACGGGAAAACGATTTGCCCGCGGTAGATCGTCATTGTCACGCCCAGTTCCGAGTCGAAAATTAACTCGTGTGGATCGACCGCTGCGTCGCGATTCGGCAGGGGCACCACTGCCAGATTGGCTTCTTTGCCCGGCGTGAGCGAGCCGTAGCGATTGGCGTGCCCCAGTGCCTCAGCGCCGGCGAGCGTTCCCATCCGCAGCACGGCCGCCGGCTCGACGGCCGAGTGGTGTGCGGCAACGTGCCGCATTTCGGCCAGCAGGCTCAGGTCGGGATTCGAGCCTCGCCCATCGGTTCCCAGCGCCACGCTTGCTCCCGCGGCCAGCAGTTCCGCCAGCGGGTACGGTGCGTGGCCGAAGTAGCTGTGCGTGCGAGGGCAATAGACCACTGCCACGCGTGCGGCGTGCTGCGCGAGAAACGCACGGTCTTCGGCATCGAGGTAGTTGCCGTGGATCACCAAGGCCCGGTCGGCTGTCGCCAGCAACTCTAAATAATCGCGAGGTTTCATTCCTGGTCGAAACGCCGTGGCGTCCCACGCCCCAAGGCCGCGGATCGTGTCGACCAGTCCGCCCGCTTGGATATCGAGCAGTTCCAACTCGTCACGCGATTCGGCCAGATGCATGGCGATGGGAAAGTGACGCTCGGTCGAAAGCCGGCACACGGCCTCCACGAGACTCAGCCGGGTCGAATACGGCGCATGAGGACTCAGTGCAGCATGAAAGGTCTCTGCGTCCGCCACCGGATCCGACGCGTCGAGCCATGTGGCGCCCTGTGCCATGGCGGTGGAGGCCCGCTGGGACGAAAGGCCGATCAATTCTAGAAAGGCCGTGTAATCCAGGCTGGTCCCCAATAGACCTGAAGGTTTGACTTGCTCAGTTCGTCGAACGATGTCCCCGATGCCGGTAGTTCCATGCGACAAAGCTTCGTGGAGACCGCGCTCGATCGCGGCCTGCGAACACTCTGACGCCACTGCGGCGGCCGCGTCTCGCTCCCTGCGAACCACCAGATCGAGCCACTCGTACAGCGGCATCCCCGGGCGGCCCAGCGGCGTGGCGAGATTGCTAAAGTCCAGGTGCGCATGGGCGTTGACCAGTCCCGGCAGAATCGCGGCGTTGCCCAGCTCGATCAACTCGCAGTCCGTTGGCGGCGTACTGCCCACACTGCGGATTTCTCTCGCGTCGACCAATACAACGCCGTTCTCCAGCGGCGGAGCATCGACGGGAAACACGTAACGGGCCTGCAGTGCGTAGCGCCGCGGCAGCTCTTCGCGTTTCGCTGGGCCCGGCATGGCGATCTATCGAGCCAGAGAGTGGATGGGGGCTTCCTGCTCGATCGCTTCCTGCAGCGATTCCTCGCTGGTACGGCGATAGGAGAGCTGCCGGAACCACAGTAGGAAGATTACCGCCGTGGCCAGCGTGATCATCACCACGGCTGGATGGTACACCCGCACGTTGTCCTTGAGCACGATCTGCAGCCAGCCGTACTGCGTGGTGCTCAGATCGCCGTTGTATTTGAAGCCCACGACGTACCCTAGGCAATTGTGTACCAGATGGAACACCACGCCCGGCCACAAGCTGCCGGCCTGAATGGCGATAAATCCCAGCACGCAGCCGATCAGGCTGGCCATGATCGACTGTTGCAGAATGCCGTGCGAGAACCCGAACAACAACGCACTTAAACCGATCGCCCGCCATTTGCGCCCCATGTGGCGGAAGCCCGACAGGATGAACCCGCGGAACGCCAGCTCCTCGCAAAACGCGGGCAGAATGGCGATCGCCAGCACAGCCATGAACGCATTGGGGGCGTCGTTGATCACATGGACCACGCGCTCGCCGATCATCTTTACTTCGGCGCTGACCGGATACAGCCACGAGATCACCACCTCCATGCTCATCACCGCGGGATGCAGCGCGATCGCCAGCGCCGCGGCCACCAGCAGAGAGGCGAACGACCGGCGGTTCATCGGCATCGACAGCAGCAACGTCCGCGCAGGGCTGAGCGTCAACATAACGGCCATGATCAGCGCAGGCGTGGCCACGACGGCGATTTGCGTGATCAAGGATTGCTGGAAAAACTCGTTAAATGTTGACGGCAGCGTGAACATGAAGCCCACGAAGAATCGAATCACCAGGATCACCGCCCCGCATAGCACCGCCATGGCGACCGACGGCGTCGGCTGCCGGTCGCGCAGCAGGTGGGCAAACCAGTTGGTCAGATCCCACCGCTCCCCTTCGCGGAACAGCACGCTTTCTGAACTGAATTGATCGATGGCCCAACGGATCGCCGCCCAGCAGCAGACGAACGTCACCACGGAGACCGGAATGGCGTAGGGCCACAGCCGCCCGATGGTCCCTTCCATCATCGACCGCATCAGCAGCACGATGCCGCTGACCGGCACCAGGCTGTTGCCCAGGTTTAGCTCAGCGCTGGGGGCCATCGGCAGCAGAATCAGCGGCATGGTGACCAGGATCACCGGCATCAGGTAATACTGCCCTTCCTTGGTGCTGCGCGCGAACGCCGCCAGCGCCAGGCAGATGGCGCTAAACAGCGCCGAGACGGGAAGCAACATCAGGATCAGCCACCCGAGCGAGGCCAGCGGCGGCGGGCCGACGTTGGCCGCCTGGGGCAGGTCTCCCAGGCTCTTCATCACCACGCTGCCGGTGATCCCCATGCTCACCAGGTTCAGCACGGCGGTGACCACGCTGAACAGCATCACGGTCAGCAGCTTGCCGAACACGATTTCGCTGCGATGGGCCGGGCTGGAGAGCAGGGTTTCGAGCGTGCCGCGCTCTTTCTCGCCGGCGCAAAGGTCGACGGCCGGATAAAAGGCCCCCGTGACGGCCCAGATCAAGAGCACGAACGGCAGCACCTTGGACCATAGCGAACTGTCAAACCGCTGCTCGTCGGCGGCGCCGAGAAACTCGTGACGGATTTCGATCGGCTTGGCCGCGTTGGCCGGCACATTCGTTTCCGCCAGCGTCTTGCGCCCCACGTCTTCCGTCCACGACTCCAGCACGTTGCCGGTGCGCACGCCGGTGACGGCCGATTTTTCCTGATGGCTGTCGCAGATAATTTCCGGCTCGGGGATTTGCGGCATCGGCTTGCCATTGGGCCAGGTGCCGGAAGCCCTGGCCCGCAGGGCGACGCGATATTCTTCGACCTTCTCGGCGAAGTGCGGGCTGAAGCTCAACACGGCCTGATACTTGCCGTCCTTGACCATCCGCTGCATTTGCTCCTTGGAATAAGGAGAAGTCAGCTTTTGATCGGGACCGGAAATCAGTGGCTGATAGTCCAACTCAAACCGCGAGCGGCGCTTCTTCTCGCCCAGATGCTGGTCGACATATTCCTTATTGAACGCCGGCAACCCCGGAATATCAACGCAGCCGACAATCAGGATCTTGCTCGGCTCATCCTGCAGAAACTGGGCAATCTGAAAAAACGTGAATCCCAACAGCGGATAGAACAATAGCGGCAGCACGGCAATCATGAACAACGTGCGGCGATCGCGCAATTGATCGCGCAGCTCGCGGCCGAAGATCAGCTTGACGTTGTGCAGGCTCATGATGTCGCGGATGTCTGGTTAAGCGGGCTCGTTGCAATAAGTAAATTCGTGGCGCAGTTCAAGTCGTCGGAAGTGGAATCGTCGGCGGCAACTTGCGATCGGCCGAGATGAGCTGGAAGAACAAGTCTTCCAGGTCGGGCTCGTCGTAGCGCTGTCGCAGGTCATCGATGGTGCCGGTCGCCAGCACGCGGCCGTGGTGCATGATCGCCACTCGATCGCACAGCCGCTCGGCCTCGCGCATGATATGCGTCGAGTAAATGATGCACTTGCCCTGCTCGCGCAGCTCGGCCACGGTGTTCATGAGCGCTCGGGCCACCAGCACGTCCAGCCCCGTGGTCGCTTCGTCCAAAATCAGCACCGGCGGGTCGTGAATAATGGCGCGGGCGATGGACACCTTTTGCTTCATACCGGTCGACATCTTGCCGCCGAGCATGTCGCGAAACTCGTTCATCTGCAGCCGCTCGAAGAGGGCTTCCATCCGGCTGTACAGCACGGAGTCGGGCAGGCCGTACAGCCGGCCAAAATACTCGACCATCTCCCAGGCGCTCATTCGGTCGTACACGGCCGTGCTGGCCGAAACGAAGCCAATCTGGTGCCGCACCTGCGACGGCTGCGTGACCACATCAAAGTCGTTGACGGTGGCGGTGCCACCGGTGGGGCGGAGCACGGTGCTGATGATCCGCAGGGCGGTGGTCTTGCCCGCCCCGTTGGGGCCGAGCAGGCCAAAAATCTCGCCCGCCGCGGCGTCGAAGCTCAATTCGTGTATGGCGACCAAGCGGCCCCGCTTGAGGTCCGCATAGTGCTTCGTAAGATTGCGGACGTGAATCATCGTCTGAGGGCCCGCAGAATTGGCCGGATAACGGGCTGTCCGCATCAAGTGGCGAGAAACTCACCGCCGGCGTATGAGTAGGAGCGATCGAATCGGCACAGCAAATCTCATTGCGCCAGACGGCCCGAACGGCGCTGGCCAAGGCAACCTGATTAGTATACCACAGACTATCCGGCGGCAATCGCCAACTGCGGTTCCACGGGGGGCGGATCGATTAAGTCGTACCGGACATTCCGTTGCCGCGGTACGTAGCCCAACTCGGAAATTGCCGCACGAATTTGCGCCAGCGTCAGGTAATGCACCGTGCCCGCCTGGGCCACCACATTTTCTTCGATCATCAAGCTGCCCATATCGTTGGCGCCGAATGTCAGGGCCAGTTGGCCGATCTTCAATCCCTGCGTAACCCAACTGGACTGAATATTCGGAAAATTGTCCAGATACAAGCGGGCCACGGCCTGGGTGCGCAGATATTCTGCCGATCCGGCCGGCGGCAGGTGGGTCAGGTCCGTATGGTCCGGTTGAAACGTCCAGCAGATGAACGCCGTGAAGCCGCCCGTTTCGTCCTGCAACTGGCGGAGCCGCTCCAGATGCTCGATCCGCTCGGCCAGAGTTTCGACGTGGCCGAACATCATCGTGGCGGAGCTGCGGCCCCCCATTTCGTGCCAGACTCGCATCACGTTGAGCCAGTCGTCGGTCATCACCTTGCCGCGCGTGATCTCCTGGCGCACGCGGTCGACAAGAATCTCCGCGCCGCCGCCGGGGATGCTGCCGAGGCCGGCTGCTTTGAGCCGCTCCAGCACCGTCCGCAGCGGCAGCCGGGCGACCTTGGTCAGGGCATGAATTTCCGGCGGGCTGAAGCCGTGGATGTTGACCTGCGGATAATGCTGCTTAATGTCCCGCAGCAATTCTTCGTACCACTCGATCTGCAATTCGGGGTTCATTCCGCCTTGCATCTCTCTTGAATCTTCTGCAGCAACTCCTGCCGGTCGAGCACGTACCCTTCGGGGCTCTTGGGTTTCCGATAGAACGCGCAAAAATCACACACCGCCGAGCAGACGTTGGTGTAGTTGATGTTGCGATCGATGTTGTACGTGCGATAATTCTCTGGATGCAGCCGCCGCGTGGTCCGGTCGGCGGCCCAGCCGAGCGCAGCCAGATCGGCCGACTCCAGCAGGGCGAGTCCTTCCTCCGGCGTCAGCCGCTCTCCGGCCGCACCCTTATCCAGCAGTTTTGCAATGGTTGAAACCAAGGTCCACATCCAAGGGCGCGAGCCCCAATTCGGCGGCGTAGCGCAGGAACAGTTCTAGTCCCTGCTGCTCGCCTGGGCCGAGGAAAAAATTCAGGTTATTGCGCAAATAATCGCGGCACTGCGGCTCGGTTAGTCCCAGCGGCGCCGCTTCCACGGCGGCGATCTGGTCGATGTGCGCCACGCCGGCGTCGCGCACTTCGCTCAGCACTTCTTCCAGCGGTTCCACATTCACGCCCGGCCGCGCGGTCCACATGGCGAACACGAACGGCAGCCCCGTGATGCGGCACCATTGATCGCCCAGATCCCACACCACCGCAAACCGGCTCGGGGGGGAGTGCATCGCCCGATCGCCGATCAGCAGCACGGCGTCGGCCGTCGTTGCATCCGCCCCGCTGCCGATGGGGAGCGGCTCGAGCTTGGGCCGGAGCTGAAACTGCCGGGCCAGCAGAATCTGCACCAATGCGGCGCTGGTGCGAGAGCCTTCGTCCAGCGCGACGGTGCGAATCTTTTCGATCGGCGTGCGGCTGAACAGCTTTACGCTCAGCACCGGCCCCCGGCAGCCGATACAGGCGTCGGACACCACGCGGTAGCCGGGTTGCTGCACGCTCTCAATCGACGGAATCAGGGCCACGTCCAGCCGCCCCGCCGCCAGCGAATCCGCCAGCCGGCTGGGCAAGTCGTAGGTCACCTCAGCAAAGGGAGCCCGCCGCGCCAACTCGTACACCAGCGGCTTGCTGTTGAGATAATTGACCGCGCCGATGCGGAGACGGGTTTTGTGATGCTTGGAGTTCATGGTGCGAGCCTGGCTGAAGCGTGCCTGGATTATAAAACCACCGGAAATTGTCCGATAGGGCAGCGCCGTGGCCCCGCAACGTCAACCGTGGTGGACGGGGGGCATTAACAAGCCGGGCGTGAACGGGTGCTTGCACCCTCGATTCGCGGCTCAAAACTCCAGCCGTCGAAACGCCCTCAGGCCCAACCGCATTGGCACGATGGTCGTCATCCCGCCGATGGCCACCGCCAGCGCCAGGCCGGCCGCCACGACCCATGCCCAATGGTTCGCTTGGGCGGCCGCTTCAGCGCCCCGCTGGACCGCGTCGAGGTACAGATAGCACGGCACTGCGGTCAGCGTAACCAGAACGACAATGTACAGGGCACTGAGCACCAGGCTCAGCGTGCCGCCAAATCCGGCGGCGATCTTCGAGGGGTTCGTCTCGCGCATCGCCGGCATCACCGCCCCCAGACCCACCGCGATGCCAGACAGCCCGCAGCAGAGCAGGAGGTTCGTCAGTTGATGCACCAGGATCACCAGCGGCGCAATGCTCAGCACAATATCACTGAGCAAAATCAGCAGAGCGCACGGGAGCGTGGACCCCAACGCCGCAAAGAGAAACTTCCCCCACAGAATCGTGTCGCGCGATAGTGGCAGCGGACCGAGCACCCAGAACCGCCGCCCCTCCAGGCTGATCAGCGGATAAATAAACCGCGTGGTGAAGGTCGACAGAATCAGCCCCACCACTCCCAGATTCAAAAAGCTTACTACGTTGATCCACAACACATATTGCTTGTCGTAGGTAATCCACTGCACGGTGGTGAAGAACAGCAGCACCAGGCCCAGAAAAATCAGGAACTGCGTCCATTGCGCCGGGTCGCGGCGGAAGATGCGAAAATCCTTGAGCAACAGCAGTCGGGTGGTGGTCGGCAGCGGCTTGAGCACGACCGCCAGCATCCGATCGACGATCGCCGTCCCGCCGCGCCGCACGGACGAGCCGACCGTATGCAGCCGACTGTAGCTCTCCGCCAAAATCCGTTCGGCGACCGCCACGGTCACCTGATGAATCAGCAGGGCATTCGACGTCAGCAGCGCCAGAAATAGCAGCGACTGCGACCAAGGTTGGATACTCAGCGAATGCCCGTCGTTGCGCGCCGCCTCCATCAACCCGCAGCGCAGCCACCAACTGGGGAGAAACCGGTTCTGCGTCTTGCCCAGCCGGGCCACCGCATGCTCGAACCAGTGATGCGTCAGCAAGTCGTTCTGGCCGCCGGAAATCACCGACCACCCGGCCAGCACCGCCAGGCCTACCACCAGCAGGCACAACACAATCAGCGCCACCTTTCGCAGCCGCGTGAGATACTGCACGATCAGCAGGCAGCCCAGCGCCCCAATCCCCGCCGGAATGCAGGCAAATGCAATCATGTAGGGCAGCAACAGCGCGTAGTAATACCACGGGGCATTGACCGCCAGCCCATACGCGAGCAGCAGCGGGCTGCCGAGCAGGATGAATCCCCAACTGCTCATCACCACCGCTTCCTGGAACTTGACAACAAAAATCCTGCCCGCGCGTGTTGGTGTGGAGAGCAGATATTCCATGTCGCGATTGTTGTACAAACCGCCGTACAGGATGATCGCGGTCGAGACGGTCAACATCACCATCAGCGAGCCATAGAACAAATCGAACACGATCGGCTCGGCCTGCGAGGTGACCGAGCGGAGAAACACAAAGCCTTCGTGCGACAGGGCAAACAAGCCGCCCCAGAAGACCAGGCTCAGCAGCGTCGTCAGCCACAGCCGCAGCCGCGCGGTGCGCCACAACTGACGGGCGGTAGACAGCATCAACCATGTGCGGAGCCGGCGGAATAGCTTTCCTTCCTCCGCCGTTGTCAGCAACCGGCCGCCGCTGTTTGGAATGCCTGGCCTTGGATCACCGAACTCGGCGCTCGAATCTA
>JAIOQB010000139.1 GCA_021413585.1 Planctomycetia bacterium | reverse complement strand
AAAGAGTTCTTCGTCCCCGGCTTCCTGGAACGCGACGAAGGAGAACGCGAGCCGCCGTACGCGGCTTACCCTTGGGACGGTGTGAGCGGCGTTCGGCCGTTTCACGAACTCGCGGAAGCGACGACGGTGGGGGTATACTGATCCTCATGACTAGACTCATCACCATATTGCCCATTCCCCAAGCTGGGTGGCGTATTGTCTACTCGCTGGTTGCGATTTCATTGTGCGTGTTCAGTCTTACGGGATGCGATGGTCACACCACGGTATCTGGCCGTGTAGTCGACCAAACAAATGTCGGCATCAGTGGGGCGGAAGTTAGTTTGACGTTAAACGGAAGTGCGGTTGGCGTTCCATTAAAGTCGACCGATAACAACGGTTCGTTTTTTGTGGGAGGCACGCATGCGCCAGGCCATTTTCCATTGCAACTTGATGTGAAAAAGGACGGTTTTGTACCTTTCCATTGCGACATTGAATCGAATACGCGATCCGATAAGACGGTTACGCTTATGCAGAATGCGAATAAAAGTTCTTCTGGATCAAATTCCATGAAGGCCGAATCCAACAATCGATAATGTAAGTCTCCATGCGATTTCTGGTCATGATCCGTCGCACCACCACCGGCTACAGCGTTGACGTCCCCGACTTGCCCGACTGCGTTGCCACGGGGACGACCATCGAGCACGCCCGCCAGATGATCGCCGAGGCGATTGAGATGCATATCGAGTTGATGCGAAAGTCCGGAGAGTCAGTGCCACTGCCCACTCGCAGCATTGAGTTCGCCGTGGATGACTCCTCGGGCGAAGAACTTTGCACCTGGGTGGAAGTTGAATTGGGCGAACCTGTCTCGCCGTGAAGCCATACACCGTATTGTCCGAGTACCCGCCTTGATTTCCCCGCTATGCTAAACCTACCCATCATCCGCTGGGGCCAGCCTTACGAGTCGCTGGAGACCAGCGAGCTGACACATTTCCTCAGCGGCGAGCCGGTGGCCTGCGTCGCGCAGGCGAACGCCGGGCTCGTCGAGCGCGACATTCGCAAGGCACCGGCCGCGCGCGAGGCGCTGCGGGCGATTGCGCCGGACGAATTGATCGCACGGGTTGGCCGAGCCGGCGAGTTGTTCCGCAGCGGCGTGCTGGCCATCGGCGACACTTCGCAATCGCCCGCCGACTTTGTCCGCTGCCAGTCGGCCACCACCGGATTGCCCGAGCAGATGTGCCGGGCCAATATGGAGAAGAACTGCTTTGTCCTCTCCAACATGGGCCGCATTCTCGACGCCCTCACCCGAGGGCTCGATCTGTCGATCCTGGCGCGGGGTTTTGGCGTCGAGTCGCGCGGCGTGACGGTGAGCTATCAGGCCCAAACGCCGGTGCTGGGGCTGGTGCTGCCGTCGAACTCGCCGGGCGTGCACACGTTGTGGCTGCCGGTGATTCCGTTGCAGATCGGTCTGGTGCTCAAGCCCGGCTCGCAGGAGCCGTGGACCGCGTACCGCATGGCGGCCGCGTTTGTCGCCGCGGGCATTCCGGCTGAGTCGATCTCGATTTATCCCGGCGGGCATGATGTCGGCAACGCCATCGTGTCTCGCACTCGCCGCAGCATGATCTTTGGCGGACAGCAAACGGTGGACAAATACCGCGGCAACCCGGGCGTGCAAGTCCACGGTCCCGGCTTCAGCAAGATCCTGCTCGGCGACGACGTGGTCGATCGCTGGGAAGAATATCTCGACCTGATGGTAACCAGCGTCGTGGCCAACGGCGGCCGAAGCTGCATCAACGCCTCCGGCATCTGGGCCTCGCGCCACACGCGCGAGATCGCAGCGGCGATGGCTGAGCGACTCGGCGCGGTGGAAGTAAAGCCGCCAGACGACCCCGCGGCCCCACTGGCAGCATTTACTGACCGAGCAGCGGCCGTGGCGATCTGGCGTTCGATCGAGGCCGATCTGCGCGAATCGGGTGTGACACACGCCACGGCCGATTTTGGCCCGCGGTTGGTCGAGTTGGAACGCTGCGCGTACCTCCGCCCCACGGTGGCTCATTGCGCCGGCCCGCAGGCGGCGATTGCCCGCAAGGAGTTCATGTTCCCGCTGGTGTCGGTGGTCGAATGCCCGCAGGACAAAATGCTCGCTACGATTGGCCCCACGCTGGTCTGCACCGCGATCACGGACAACGAGCGATTCCAGCAACAGTTGGCCGACGCGACCGAGATCGACCGGCTGAACATCGGCCCAATCCCCACGACGCAACTCGACTGGCTCCAGCCGCATGAAGGAAACCTGATTGAGTTCTTGTACCGCAACCGCGCTTATCAGCGGAGGCTTGAGGCTTGAGGAAAGTCGGAGGTCGGAGGTCGGATGCTGGCGGCGTGCAACTTGGGGAACGGTCGAGCATGATCAAACGGTTGCTAGCCATCGCGCTGTTCGCCGCGGTCCTCGTCGCCCTCACGTCCTCTTCGGCCGCCGCGCAAAACTACCGCTTCTCGATCCCCCGGATGCGGCTGAATGTCTACGTTCAGCCCGACGCTTCCGCCCGGCTGGAATACGACATCATCTTCAATAATCTTGGCGACCCGATCGACGTGGTCGACGTCGGCCTGCCGCACGGCAACTATTCGATCAAGAACATGTCGGCATCGATCGACAAACGGCCGCTCGGCACGATCCGCAGATCGACGGCGATTGACATCGGCGTCGAGGTGCCGCTCGGCGGCAACGCGATTCCCCGCGGCCGCAGCGGCACGTTCCACTTTCAATGCACGATGCCTGACATGGTGTATCGCGACACCACCGATGCCCAGCGGGCCTCGCTGCAGATTCGCCCCACCTGGTACGACCCCAGTCTGGTCGAAGGGGATACGGAGTTGGGAATCGCCATCCATCTGCCGCCCGGTGTGGCGCCGAATGAAGTGAAGTGGCAGCAGGACGACCTGCGCTATCAAGAACTCGTCGAGTTCGGCCAAGGAGCCGACCGGCACATGGTGGCCGTCTGGCAGTTCAAGGCCCTGCGGCTCGGGCCGAACAATCCCAAGGTCGGCGTTTCGTTCCCGCGGCGCGTGATGACGCGAGTGGTGAGCATGAGCGCCGTGCAACTGCTGGTGAAGTGGTTCGACGCCGCGCCGCAAGTCAAGCTGGCCTCGGGCATCGGCCTCTGCATCCTGCTAGCCTGGATCTTCTTTCGGTTCTCCGGCGGCACCGGTTGGATCGTATACGTGATCCTGGCCGCCGGGGCCGTGCTGGTCATGCTCAACAGCCCCGGCTGGCATTTGATGCTGTGGCCGATCGGCGGGTTGCTGCTGGTGCTGGTCGAGTGGCTGCGGCGCCGCGGCGGGCACGCGACTTATCTGCCCGCCATGGCCACCGTGGAAGGGGGCGGCATCAAGCGCGGGCTCACCGCGCCGCAGGCCGCGCTGCTGCTGGAGATGCCACTGGGGCGGGTGCTATCGCTGGTGATCCTCGGCATGTTGAAAAAGGGAATCCTCGCGCAGGTCAGCAGCAGCCCTTTGGTGGTTTCCGTCGCGGAGCCGTTTCGGACCAATCGCACCGAGCGCCGCAAAATGGCCGCCGACAAAGGCATCGTCCTGCACGACTACGAGCAGCCGTTCCTGGACCTGTTGGAAAATTGGGACAAGAGCGTGGCGGAGCGCGACCTGACGGAGCCGATGCAGGAACTGATTCAAACGCTGGCCGCCCTGATGGTCGGTTTTGACTTGAGCGACACGCAAGATTATTACCGCAAGATCGTCGGCCGCGCCTGGACCGAGGCGGAGTCGCTGGGCGATCTGCAAAAGCGGACCGAAGCGGTCGACCGCAACTTCGATTGGCTGCTGCTTGACCCCACGTATGGGCAGCGGTTCGACACCTGGCACGACCGAGGCTATTCGTATTCGCCGTCGTGGAATCGCTCGTCGACGTGGTCGCCGACGTCGTCGATGTCGCCCACGCCGAGCGGCGGTTCTGGCGGTTCATCGCAAACCAGCTTCTCCGAAGTGGCCGGTTCGTTTGCCGGCTGGTTCGAGAACACCAGCGGCCGGCTCGCCTCGGCGATCGAACCCGCCACGATGACCATTCCCCACGCGGGCCAGGGATTTCTCGATCTCTCGGGGGTCGATCACCTCACCACCGATGTATTTCAGGCGATTGCCGAATCGAGCAGTTCGGGCGGAGGAGGTGGTGGTGGAGGCGGAGGCGGAGGTTGTGCTTGCGCGTGCGCCGGGTGTGCGTGCGCGTGTGCCTGCGCGGGTGGGGGGCGGTGAGGGGCGATTGTTGCTCAACTCGCCAGTACCGCAACTCGCTTTGCCAACTCTGCTCGAAGTTCGTTTCTCACACCAAATGACGACTGAAGATTTGTCGTCCAACCAATGACGCGAATTCGCTCAAACCTTCCGGTAAAAAGACCGGTAGAGACGTGACCGATATCAATAGTGTCTACCTGCTGTAAGTCGTCAATAATCGTGCGCTGCAACTGACGCATAACACCTCTGCCGTTAACCAGCAGAAGTTGAAGATTCTCGTTTTTAAGTTGATCAGCCAGAAATGTGGAATCGTCATTCAGCAATCTGTTGCGTATGGCCGATGGCAATTTGCCCCACGTCGGATCAGTTGCCCATTGCACCAGATCAAGATGGCACGCTGATCCGTGTTTGAACGATTTTCCGCAAGCAGTCAACAGTAGATCGAACCTGTCAAACCATCGTCGATAAGGGTTTCGTCGGAAATAAGTGTTGCAATCCTCTAGCACTTGAACAATGGTCGAATGTTGTGCATTAGATAAATCGGAAGTGCCCAACGAGTTATGAGTTGCCAATCGCCGAGAATTCTCAACAAGCTCACGGCCTTTGTCATAAAACTCGTTACGACTTGGATTTAATCCCAGTGTCGCTACAGTTGCAGTTCGCACATTTCCAAAGGAAATCACGGGAGTTGAACCCGGAACGATGAAAGAGTCCGCCGGAACGGGGCGTCGGATACGCTCTTCAATGTACGCAGGCAATGTGTCTGTCATGAGAAGTCCTCGTGGCCGGATATCCTAACTCATGCACTTGGGTCAAGCCACCGATACGAAAAATTCAACAAGAGGCGGAGCGAGCGCCCTTCCCTCACGCCGCTTGGCGGCCATACAGTCGGAATGGCTTCTCGGGGCCCGAGCCCGGCTGTTGCGACTGGCGGGAATCAACACGCGACGGCGTATCGTCGATCTGGGTTGCGGCGGGGGCCATGTTGCAACCGAATTGTGTGACGCCATCGGCGGCACCGTGCTGGCCCTCGATTGCCGGCGTGATGCACTGCGGGAATTGCGCGACGGTCACCACGACCCAACGGGCGACTCGCTCCGCCGCATCATTCCAATCGCCGCCCGCGCGGAGCGGCTGCCCCTGCGAACCGCCAGTTGCGATCTGGTGTTCTGCCAATGCGCGATGTTGTGGTTTGCCGATCCGGCGGTCGTGCTGGCCGAAGTCGCGCGCGTGCTCGTCCCGGGCGGCATGTTCTGCGCCGTCGAACCCGACTTCGGCGGGTTGATGGAATGGCCTGTTGAAACCGCGGTGCGAGAGGTGTGGCTCCCAGCGTTGCAGCGTGCCGGGGCCGATCCGCTCTTCGGCCGTCGACTGCCTTCACTCTGCGCCGCCGCCGGATTGATGGCCGAAGTGCGGCTGTTGGACCAACCCGGCTCGGCTTCGCTAGATCGCTTCGATCTGCTCGAAGAACTGCCGCTGCTCGACACAGAACGAAAAACCCTCACCATCGCACGCTCCGCCGCCGCCAAACTTGGCCCACATGCCGTCGCTCATTTGCCGTTTTGGCTCATTGCGGCGAGTAAAATTCTCTGATCGGATCGCTGTAACACATTCTACCAAATGGTGTTACGGCTGGACGTGCGACGAGCATCCTTGCTAAATTCTTCCCAGCCGCCTAATTTAACGCAGTTTGCACAAAATGTTCACTTTGCCTAATGTGATATCTGGCTGGCGGATTAAGCTCCGAAGAGAACCTGGCAGTTGGGCCGCAAATCGTGCCGCTGCCATATTTTGGAGCCGTTCGCACCAGGCATATGGAACCGGGGCTGGGCGAGCCGGCGCACTCGAAGCAAGTGCGGTGGCTGGACGGAAACTCTTTGGCCGCCGAAGTAGACGGCGCAGTAGGCCACGATCAACCGATGATCCAAGCGGGACCAGAATCGTTCGAGCCGTCGGCCGGCCGGCTGCCGATCACCGACGGCCACTTCGCGGAGTTCGCCGCCGATCCAGCGGCCTGCATGCGCCGCCTGCAGCAAACGCACGGCGAGATCGCGGCACTGCGCGAAGGGGCCCAGACGGTTATCTTCGTCTTCGGTCCGCACTACAATCGCGAAATCCTCAGCGACCCGGTGCTGTTCCACTCGCGGTTCTTCGGCATCCGCGGCCCGCGCCGCTCGGCGCAGCGGCGGCTCACCTCGGGCCTCCTGAGCATGAACGACGAAGTGCACAAGCGGCACCGCCGGCTGCTGATGAGCGCGTTCTCTCGCAAATCCATCGATAGCTACCATGGCCGGCTGGTCGAGGCGACCGAAACCATGCTCGCCGAGTGGCGCCCCGGCCAGGTGCGTGACATCTATCGCGACATGACCGGCCTGATGCTGCACATCACCAGCGCCATCCTGTTCGGCTTCGACCACCTCGACCTGGCCTGCGACCTGGGCCGGATGATTGAACGCTGGGTGGCGATGAACCACGAATTGGGCATTGGCGCGCTGGTGCCCGACGACAATTTCACGAACCGCTACGACGAGCTGCTCGCGCAGGCCGACGAGCTGGAGCAGCGCATCCTGCGGATGATCCAGCTCCGTCGCAGCCAAAAAACCGAGGCGAACGACGTGCTGTCGATCCTGGTCCGTGCCCACGACGAGCAAGGGGGCCTGACCGACGAAGAATTGATCGGCCAGGCGTGCGTCCTGTTCGGCGCCGCCCATTTGACCAGCGCCAACACGCTAAGCTGGACGCTGCTGCTCTTGGCCCAGCACCCCGAAATCATGGCCGCGTTGTGCGACGAATTGCATGACACACTGGGCGGCCGGGCGCCGCAACTCAACGAAGTGGATCAGATGCCACTGCTCGATCGCGTGGTGCGCGAGAGCATGCGCGTGCTGCCGGCGTCGTCCTACTCGCAGCGAGCCAACATAGAGCCGGTGGATCTTGGCCCGTTCCGCCTGGTGCCGGGTACGACGATCGTGTTCAGTCCTTTCATCACGCACCACCTGTCGGACCTTTACGAAGCGCCCGAAGCGTTTCGCCCCGACCGCTGGCTGGGGATGGAGCAATCGCCGTACGCCTATCTGCCGTTCGGCGCCGGGCCGCGGATGTGCATGGGGGCCACGCTGGCCATGATGACGTTCAAAGTCGCCCTGCCGACGATCCTGCAACGCTTCCGCCTGAGTGCCGTGCCGAACAGTGATATCTGCGGGTTGGTCAAATCCACGATGCTCACCCCCACGACGCCGCTGTGGTTGAAGCTCGACCGACAGGACGGGCGTTTTGAAAGCCACCCCATCCAGGGGAACATTCACGAGCTGGTGGAGTTGCCGGCGCCGAGCAGATGCGTTGCCCGCTGTGCGGAGCAGATGGCGGAGACGAACGTGGACGGCATCGCGGCAAGTCCGCGGTGACGCGGCGGGTGCCTGGGGCTGAACGTAGCGCAGCTCAGTGAAGCCCCAGACGCATTCCTCTGACGCTGAGCCAAACCAACCGCTCTCTAGCCCCAAGCGCAAGCGAGGGAGCACGACCCTCCGTTCCTCACTCGCGCTTAGGGATAGTAAAACCCACCGACGCTACCGCTCACTTCTTCTGCGGTGCCCGGACCAGTAGCACCGGGATAAACGTTCGATGCCGCACCGCCGAGGCCACGCTGCCGAGGATCACGTCGCTTAGCCAGCGATGCCCATGCGTTGACATGGCGATCAGGTCGCATCCTTCCCGTTCGGCGACGACGAGGATCTTATCGACCGGCTCGCCGCATTCGAGGATCGTGTCGACGGTAAAGCCTTCGGCGGCCAGTTCTGCCTGGCGGCGGAGGAGGTAGGCCCGGTCTTCTCGCATCTCTTCCGATTCAGTCAGCCCCAACGACGTCTGCGTGCGTGCGGCATAACCCTCGGCCACATGCAGTAGCGTCAGGCGGCCACCAGTCATGCGGGCCAAGGGGCGAATGTGCTGCAGGATGGCTTCGTCGGAGGGAGAGTTTTCCAACGGCATGAGGATGTGGTTGTACATAGTTGGCTTGAAGCCGCTGCCCTGGAGGTGGTGTAAATCTTGCCGCCCAGTAGGTAACCATAGTACCGATCACACTCCGCGTGGTGCGAGTCCTCACGCGGAGCGTGATGGGTACTTTGGTTACCCCTGCCCCGTCAGCCACTTGCCAAACTGCATCCAGAGCAGATAGACGTTCAGCCCAATGATGATCGCCGTAACGCTCCAGGCGACCCATTTCAGTATCGTTCCGTTGGCGAAAACGCCCATTTTTATCCGGTCGCTGGTGAACATTACCAGCGGCACCACGGCAAAGCTCAACTGCATCGACAGGATCACCTGGCTGAGAACCAGCAGCCGCTGCACGCCATCCGATCCATAGATTCCCGCCACGATCGCCGCCGGAATAATCGCCAGCGAGCGGGTCAGCAGCCGGCGTACCCAGGGACGCAGCCGCAGGTGCAGAAACCCTTCCATGACGATCTGCCCCGCCAGCGTGCCGGTGAGCGTGGAATTTTGCCCGGAGGCCAGC
Source organism: Planctomycetia bacterium (assembly GCA_021413585.1). GTDB lineage: Bacteria > Planctomycetota > Planctomycetia > Pirellulales > UBA7805 > JAIOPX01. Next base: position 16,584 of record JAIOQB010000139.1, on the reverse strand, counting down.
AGCGCCAGGGCAAACAGCGGGCCGGCCAGTGTTCCCAAGGCGCGAGTGAGCAGTTTGTAGGCATCATTAATTTCCGTAACCGGCTCCTTCGTGACGCCGTAAAATGAAGCGGCAGCCAAGATAAGAATCGCCGCGTTGACGAAAAACGCCAGCATCAGGGAGACGCTCGAATCGATCGTGGCAAACCGGATTGCCATCCGTTTGCCGGATTCGTTGCGCTCATAGGCCCGTGTCTGCACGATGGCCGAATGCAGGTACAGATTGTGCGGCATCACGGTGGCCCCCAGGATGCCGATGGCGATGTACAGCTTGGCCGGATTGGTGACAATCTCCACCCGTGGCAGTAGACCGGCCGCGATGCCGAAGTAATCGGGGCGCGAGGCGATAATCTCATAGATGAAGCAGCCGCCGATCACCGCAATCAGCGCCGCGACCAGGCATTCCACATACCGGAAGCCCCGATTCTGCAGAAACAGAATCAGCAGCACGTCTAAGGCGGTGATGATCACTCCCACGACCAGTGGCAGGCCGAAGAGCAGTTTCAGCGCCACGGCCGAGCCCAGCACTTCGGCCAGGTCGCAGGCGGCGATAGCGATTTCGCACAGCACCCACAGGATGAACGACACCGGTCGCGAATAGTGGTCGCGGCAAGCCTGGGCCAAGTCCCGCCCGCTAACGATCCCCAACTTCAGCGACAGGTGCTGTAGCAGGATCGCCATGAAGTTCGAGATCAGGATCACGCTCAACAGCGTGTAGCCAAATCGCGAGCCCCCTTCGAGGTCGGTCGCCCAGTTGCCTGGGTCCATGTACCCGACGGAGACCAGCAGCCCCGGGCCGGAGAACGCCCACATCTTCCGCCAGAAGCCGCTGCCGGCCACCGGGATGGTGGCATTCACCTCGGGGAGCGACCGGGTAGTGGCCACTCGGCGCCAGCCGGCATCGGCCGCCGGGTCGGCCGAGATATCGGCCGGCAGCCGTCCCACCTCGGCGGGCAGCAGGTCCTTGGGAATTAGCGGCGGTGAAGTGTAGGGATTTGGCAGGTCGGCTTTCACGGAAGCAATCTCGCACGCAATCGCGTAATGAGTGTCGGAGCAGCCGCTTTGGGCCCGCAATGTTTATATCGTCAAGAAAAAGATTTTGACTCGTCAAAATTGTAGACAAAGCCTTGGCATTCAGTCAAGCGGCGTTGGTGCGGCCAGAGACTTACCCCGAGAATCGAGGTTTAACCCCAGAATTTTCGGGCTATTTCGTCCTGAGAAGCTCGTCGTGTCTAGTCCTATCTGGCCTTTGGCTGGACCAGGATTTGTACATAAAATGTACATGGCGGCGATCTGCAATCGATGCAACGGCAACCTTTTACGTATTGGACCGCCTGTCTCATCTACCCAGCCCGTATAAACCGATAGGCAAGTAGGGGAAGTGCGGCGTTTTTGGCTGTTTTCGTGGCGTTGCGATGGACATAAGCGGGCGTAACAGCGATGATGCCCCTCTAGGCAAGGCACCGTGGTTGACTCAGACTGATGTTGGCTCGGACCTGGGCTGGCACTGCCATCCGCCGCTGGCGCGATGCTTTGGCCGCCCGGTCTGTCGCTAAGTATGTCTCACAACCTGGGGCGCTGATGTTCGTCACGAACCGTCCCGACCCGGTTGTCACTGTACGGAGAAGTGATTGATGTTTGTCATTGAAGCCCGAGGCGTTCGCAAAACCTACGGTGGGGGCGAGGCCCGCGTCGATGCCCTGCGGGGGGTCGATATCCAGGTCCGCCGTGGCGAGATGGTCGCCATCATGGGCCCCTCAGGTTCCGGCAAGAGCACGCTGCTGACTTTGCTCGGCGGAGTCGACGTGCCGACCGGCGGGGAGATCCTGCTTGAAGGGATCGACATGGGTACCCTCAACGACGATCAGCGGACGCTGATGCGACGCCGCCGGATCGGATTCATCTTTCAGTCGTTCAATCTGCTGCCAACCATGACGGCGGAAGAGAACGTCTCCCTGCCGCTGGAGCTGGACGGGGTTTCCCGCGCCGACGCCCGCCGACGTGCTTTGGCCGCCATGGACCTGGTGGAAATCACCCATCGGCAGAATCACATTCCCAGCACGATGTCTGGTGGCGAGCAACAGCGCGTGGCGATTGCCCGGGCGCTGGTGATCGAGCCGGCCCTGCTGCTGGCGGACGAGCCGACCGGAAACCTGGACAGCGTCAACGGCCATCGCGTGACCGCCCTGTTGCGGCGCCTGGTGGACGAGCGGCAGCAGACGATCGTCATGGTCACCCACGATGAAGGGGTGGCAACCGAAGCCAACCGGCTGATCAAGGTGCGCGACGGGCTCGTTGAAAGCGACGAGCATCAGAAGCGAGAGATCGTTCGCCGGCCCGTTTTGCTCTCCGGCCGCTAAGCAATCCGGGCCGCCGCCCCGATTCAGGCGACCGAAATTAGTCCGCTAGTCCCCGCTGCCAGTTCCCTCACAACACATTCCCTCACCTCGCTGGCCTCCCCGGTCATCACACCACAGGTTTCAGGTACATGGCCTTAGGCAGATTCACGATGCGCGAGATTCGCAGCCGGCCAGGCCGGGCGATTCTCACGCTGTTGAGCGTCGTCATTGGCGTGGCGACCGTCGTTTCAGTGAACCTGGCTGCGCAGACCACGCGGCGAGCGTACAAAGACATGTTCGCCACGATGGCCGGGCGCGCTTCGTTGGAAGTGATGTCGGAGGCCGGCGCCGGCTTCGACCAGGATGTGCTGGAGAAGATTGAGCATGTCCATGGCGTGGTGGCGGCAGTCCCCGTGATCCGCCGCCTGGCAGTGATGTTTGTGGACCTGCCGAAAAACGCGAAGGGCGCTGTGGCCAAGGAAGGCAAGGGCGCCGATAACCCACCGGACGACGCGGCGGCCGATGACGACGAGGCCAAAAATCGCCAAAAGGTGCAGGTCAACGTGTTGGGGATCGACCCGAACCGAGACAAGGCGGTGCGAGACTACCGGCTCAAAGAGGGGCAGTGGTTCGACGAGAAGAACAAACTGCTGGTCGACGCCAATTTCGCGGAGAACTTGCATCTGAAGGTGGGGGACGAAGTGCGGCTGCTGACGCCGTCGCGCATGAAGCCCTACAAGTTCCTGATCACCGGCCTGATTTCCCCGCGCTCCGGTTCGTCGGTTGGCCAAGGGGTGATCTACATGTCCCTCGAGGTGGCCCAGAAGCGATTCGATTGCAAAGGGCAAATCGACAGCATTCAGGTCGTCACGCAGGATGACGAGGAACTCAAGAGCGTTGAGGCGGCGATGGCGCGCATTCTGCCGCCGGGCCTGGTGATTCGCAGCCCCGCCAGCAAGACCCAACAGGCCGACGAGACCTTGCTTTCAACCGAGCAGGGCTTGAATCTGGCCACGTACTTTTCCTGGCTGTTGGCGCTGTTGATCGTATTCAATACGTTTCAGATGAACGTCGTGGAGCGGCGCCGGCAACTGGCGATCCTGCGTGCCATCGGAGCCACGCGCGGTCAGGTGATGCGAGTCGTCTGCCGCGAGGGGATCACGATGGGGATCATCGGCACGGCGCTGGGGATCCTGGCCGGCATTGGCGGCGCCCAACTCATCAGCCGAGCGATGGCCCAGGTGCTGCAGACCGGCTTGCCTCAGATGGAGTTCAGTTGGCGGCCGCTGATCCTGGCGGCGATCGCCGGACCGGTGGTCTCGCTGCTGGGCGCGGTGTTGCCAGCTTGGAGGGCCGGTCGCCTCTCCCCGTTGGAGGGAATGGGTGCGATCTTGCCGGCGGAAATGGAATCCCCACCTTGGACCATGGCCTCGCTGGGAGTCGCGGTCAACCTTTTCGGCGGCGCCGTCCTCATGGCGTGCATCCGCGGGCGGCTCCCTGCGAATCTGGCGGTGCTGGCCGCGTTGGGGATGCTCATTGGATTGGTGTTGATGATTCCCGTAGCGCTCAAGCCGTTGGCGCATGTGGTGACCTCGGTTCTATCGCCGCTGCTGCGGGTTGAGGGACGTTTGGCCGAGGGACAAATCGTCCGTCGCCGCGGTCGCACCACGCTGACCGTCGGCGTATTATTCCTGGCCATCGCGTTCGGCATCGGCATGGCCAATACGATTGTCGACAACGTCAACGACGTGAAGAAGTGGTCCCAAGCCACGATTCGTGGCGACTACTTCGTCCGGGCCATGATGCCCCGGATGGACGACGGTCTGGCGGCCGACTTGCCCGCGGAGTTGGGAGAGGAAATTAAGGCCATCCCGTCCGTGGCCGGTGTGCAGACCGTCGGATTCGCCAACAGCAAGGTGGGCGATCAGGCGGTGGTCATCGTGGTCGGCGAGTTCATCGGCCCTGGCCGTCGCGAGTTTGATCTGGTCAAGGGAGATCGCAACAAGGTCCGCGCGGAACTGCAGGCCGGAAACGTCATCATCGGCAGCGTGCTTGCCCAACGCACCGGATTGACGCTGGGAAGCTCGATTCCGCTGAAAATCAAAGGAGCCACCGAACCGACCACCGTAAAGGTGGTGGGGGTCACCAACGAATACATGGCAGGCGGCCTGACGATGTACATGGAGAAGGATGTCGCCCAGAAAATGCTTGGCATCGTGTGCGTCAATGCGTACATCCTCAACGCGGCTCCAGGTCGCGTGGACGAGTTGGGGGTCGCATTGCAGTCACTCTGTGAAAAACACGGCTTGATCCTGCAGTCGCAGAAGGAACTGCTCGGGGTGATCGATGCCAAGATGGCCGGCCTGGTCGGTTGCTTGTGGTTCCTGCTGGTGCTGGTGTTTGTCGTAGCCGCATTTGGCCTGATCAATACGCTGACCATGAACGTCATCGAGCAAACCCGGGAACTGGGTTTGCTGCGGATCGTCGCTATGACGCGCAGCCAGGTGCGCAAGATGATCATGGCCCAGGCGACGCTGCTCGCCTCGCTGGGGCTAGTGCCTGGTGTCCTGGCCGGGCTGGCCGTGGCGTGGCTGATGAACCTTTCCATGCAACCGGTGCTGGGGCATGTGATTGGCTTTCATGCCCATCCGCTGGTCATCGCCGGCTGCTTTGGGGTGGCGTTCTTCATCGTGCTGTTTGCCGCTTGGTTCCCCGCCGAACGGGCGACGCGGCTGAAGATTGCGGAAGCGCTGCAGTATCAATAGGGCTGTCGGCTGTCAGCCATCGGCTATCCGCGTATCGGGTGGGGCATGGACAACGCCGATCCACCGATGCTCCTCGGACGAAGAAACTTGGTGGGTCTGCGACGTCTGCGACCCACCCTACCTGCTCAAAGCTCGAAGCTCATAGTTCCAGCGCCCCATCACGCCCGCTGGACGGTGGGGTTTTTCACGCCGACTAGCAGGGCCGCGGCCAGCAGGGCCATCGCCGCCCCCCACCCGAAGGCGGTTGTCGCTCCGAACCGCTGATAGAGCCAGCCAAACAAAATGTTGGCGGGCAGCGTGGCGATGCCGATGGCGAAGTTGAACCAGCCGTAGGCCAGCCCGCGCCGTTCGCTGCTGCCGGCCAGCGCCGCCACAAACGCCTTCTCCGCCGGCTCGGTGAGCGAATAGAACAGCGAATAGCACAGAAACAACCCGCACACCTGCCAGGCTGACGTGGCGAAGGCGAAGCCGAAATAGACGGCCGCGTACAGCAGCCAGCCGAAGAAGATCGGCACGCGGGCCCCCACGCGGTCGATCAGCCGGCCCGCCAGCAGGCTGCCGATGCTCGAGATCACATTGAACGCCCCCCACAGCACCGGCAGCCAGACGTTGTCGATGCCGCGGTCGTGCGCCCGGGCGAGCAAAAACAAATCGCTCGTGTTCCCCAACGTGAAGATCACCAGCGACACGAGGTACAGCTTGAACGCGCCGCCAAACGGTGCCAGCGTAAGCGGCAGCGGCTTCGCAGCGGTGCTTTTCGGGGGCGCTTCGCGCAGGCCGAATACCACCAGCGCCACCACGCCGATGCCAGGGATCAGCGTCAAGAGAAACACTAGCGGCAGGTTGTCGGGCGAGGCAAACAGAATCAGCGCCGCCAGGATCGGCCCGATCGCCGCGCCGAATTGATCCATCGCCCGTTGCAGCCCAAACGCCCGGCCGCGAATCTCCGGGGGCGTGCAGTCGGCCAGCAGCGCATCGCGGGCAGGAGTCCGCAGCCCCTTGCCCACGCGATCCGCCGTGCGGCACGCCACCACCTGCCAGGGCAAGCTCGCCAGCGCCAACAGCGGCCGGACGAACACCGTCAGCACATACCCCACCGCCACAAACACCTTCCGCAGCCGCAGCCGATCTGACCAGGCGCCGGAGAACAACTGCAGCAGGCTGGTGGCCGTCCCCGCCACTCCTTCCATCAGCCCCAAGTACGCCTTGCCGCCGGGGACGAGCCGCTCCATCAACTGCCCCAGCAGCGGATAGACCATCTCGCTGGCAATGTCGTTGAGCAGGCTAACCCAACCGAGCAGCCAGACGTTGCGCGGCAATGGGGGGCGTGGTTCGGGATCGGGGGTCATGGGTGGGGCGTTTTTTTACCACGGAGAAGCGGAGACACGGAGAAGCAATGACCAATGACCAAATCCCAATGACCAATAGGCGCTGGCCGCATCTTTATTGGTCATTGGTCATTCTGTTGAATGTTGCCCCGCCGGATTCTAGCACTCTGGCGGACTTCACCAACAGGTGCGTCAATCCATGTGTGCTTGTAAAAACTGACGACAAAGCGTCCCTTCAAATTGCCGCATGCGAGCGTGCGGTAGTTCGGTATAATTGCCCGGTTGGCGAAGTTCTATAGGCTCGATCATTCGGTGGTCGCAGGTTGGCCGTTTCATGACACGCACGGGGACTCACCAATCGACGCTGCCGCTGGCCGACGCCTTGCGCGAGTTGGTCGCGTCATTGCCGGTCGATGCCGCCGACCCGCGTCCGGCCACGGTGCAAAAGGCTCTGCAACTGGCTCGTCGGCTGCAAGAGCGGGCCAGCCAACTGCAAACGCCGCAGGAGCGCCGCCAGCAGGCCGAGTTGGATCGGATGATCCACAGCCCACACGACAAGGCCACGCTGGTCGAAATGACCGACCAGGCCTTTCGCTCCTACACGCCTGAGCGAACTGCCGATCAGTTGACTCACATCCTCGACGTGCAGGGGGTGCCGCGGTTCTTCAGCCCGCTGGAGCGGGCGATGCTCAAGGGTTTCCAATCGTTCGGCCGCTACCTGCCGGGCGTGGCGGTGCCGCTGGTCAAGGAGCGGATGCACCACGAGACGGCCAACGTGGTGTTGCCGGCCGAGCGGGATTTGCTTGCGCCGTACCTCGAAGAGCGCCGCCGGGCCGGCGTCCGGATGAACGTCAACTACCTGGGCGAATCGCTGCTGGGAGAGCGCGAGGCGGACGCCCGGCTGCAAAACTATCTGGCCGCCATGCAGTTGCCGGAGATCGAAGTGATCTCGGTAAAAATCTCGACGATCTATTCGCAGATTTCGGCCTTGGCCCGGCGGCACACGATCGACGTGCTGTGCGACCGGCTGGAAGTCCTCTATCGCGCGGCGGCCAAGTCGCGGTTCACCAGGGGAGACGGCACGGTCACGCCCAAGTTCGTGTATCTCGACATGGAAGAGTATCGCGACCTGAGCATCACCGCCGAGGTGTTCATGCGGACGCTCGACCGGCCGGGCCTCGAGCACGCCGCCGCCGGGATCGCGCTGCAAGCGTACATCCCCGATTCGTTCACGACGCAGCAGTTGCTGTGCGAGTGGGCCCGCCGCCGTGTGGCGGCTGGCGGCGCGCCGATCACGATCCGCGTGGTCAAAGGGGCCAACCTGGAGATGGAGCGGGTAGAAGCCTCGCTCTGCGGCTGGCCACAGGCTCCGTACAAGTCGAAGCTGGAAACGGACGCCAACTACAAGCGGATGATTCACGAGGCGCTCAACGCGGAGAATCGCGCGGCGGTACGCGTGGGCGTGGCTTCGCACAATCTGTTCGACCTGGCGTACGCGATCGTATTGGCCGCCAAGACCGACGCGCTGGAGCAGATTCAGTTCGAGATGCTCGAAGGAATGGCCAACCACCAGCGGCGGGCCCTGTTCGAGCTGACGCACAATTTGCTGCTGTACGCCCCGGCCTGCCGCCGCGAGCAGTTTCTCAACGCCATCGGGTACCTGATCCGCCGGCTGGATGAAAACACCGGTCCGGACAATTTTTTGCGGCACGCTTTTCGCATTCAAGTCGACAGCCCCGACTGGCAGCGCCTGGCCGCAGATTTTCAAACGGCGTTCGCACTGGCGCCGGCCGTGAGCGATCAGCCTCGTCGCACCCAAGATCGCCGCAGAGTGCCGGAGCACAACACCTGGGGCGTTGCCCCAGCCACCCTCAATCAGAAATCAGAAATCATCAATCATCAATCCTTCGTCAACGAGCCCGACACCGACTGGTCGCTCCCCCACCACGCCACCTGGGCTGAAGAAATCCTCGACCGCTGGCGGCCGCGGTGTGGCGCCGCGGCAGTGGAGATCCCGCTGGTCGTGGCCGGGCAAGAAGTTCATAGCAATAGGCCCGTGCGCGAGTGTCGCGATCCGTCGCGCCCTGGCGTGGTCGTAGGCCGTTATCGGCAGGGGACGCTCGAAGACGTTGATCAGGCGGTCGCCTGCGCTCGGGCGGATGCTGATGGCTGGCGTGAGTTGTCCCATGCCGCTAGGGCGGAGGTCATGCGTCGCGCGGCGCAAGAATTACGCAACGCGCGGGGCGACTTGATCGGCGCCGCGCTGGCCGTTGCCGGCAAGACGATCGCCGAATCCGATCCAGAGGTTTCCGAAGCGGTGGATTTCGTCGAGTTCTATACTAACTCGGCCGGGTATTTTCATGAGTTGCCCGGCGTGGGGGCCACGCCGCGCGGTGTGGTTGTAGTGATCTCACCTTGGAACTTTCCGATCGCCATTCCGTGCGGTGGCGTGGCGGTGGCCTTGGCGGCCGGCAACACGGTCATTCTCAAGCCGGCGTCCGACGCGGTGTTGGTGGCGTATGAATTGTGCCAAAGTTTTTGGCGGGCTGGCGTTTCGCAGCGCACGTTGCAGCTCCTCCCCTGCTCTGGCGGCGATGCCGGTTTGCGGCTGGCATCGCACGACGACGTGGACGCGGTGATCCTCACCGGCGGCACGGCCACGGCGCAGGCGATGCTTGCCCACAAGCCGGCCATGCACCTGCTGGCGGAAACGGGGGGCAAGAACGCCACGATTGTCACCGCGCTGTCCGATCGCGAGCAGGCGGTCAAGCACGTACTGCACTCGGCATTCAGCCACAGCGGGCAAAAGTGCTCGGCCACGTCGCTGCTGATTCTTGAAGACGAAGTGTACGAGGACGCCGGTTTCCGCGAGTTGCTGTGCGACGCGGTGAAAAGCCTACGCGTTGGCTCGGCCTGGGAACTGGCTACCCGCGTCGGCCCGCTGATTCGCCCGCCGAGTGGCGAACTGGAGTCGGCTCTTAAAGACCTCGAGCCGGGCGAGTCGTGGGCCGTCATGCCCCACCGCGGTGACGACAACCCGCATCTGTATTCCCCCGGCGTGAAGTGGGGCGTCTCTCCGGGCAGCGTGACGCACCTGACCGAGTTCTTCGGCCCGCTGCTGGGCGTGATGCGTGCCCGGAATCTCGACGAGGCGATTGGGCTGGTCAACGCAACCGGCTACGGACTCACCTCCGGGCTGGAGAGCCTCGACGACCGCGAGCAGAAGCAATGGCGCGAATCGATCCGCGCCGGCAATCTGTACATCAATCGCCCCACGACCGGCGCGATCGTGCTGCGGCAGCCGTTCGGCGGAATTGGCAAATCGTCGTTCGGCCCCGGGATCAAAGCGGGGGGGCCGAATTACGTGGCCCAGTTGATGCGGTTTAAGGAGGAAACGAGTACTCAGTACTCAGTACCCGGTACTAAGTATTCAGTGCCCAGCAGTCCTCGCCTCTCCGATTCTCTCCTTTCCGAACTACGCGAGTCTCTCACAAACCTGTCGCTTGTCCCCGGCGAATACCAAGGCCTTGACTGTGTCGTCGGCGCGATCGATAGCTACGACGCCGCGATGCGCCACGAGTTCGGCGCGGAGCACGACACTTTCCGGCTAGTCGGGCAGGACAACATCCGCCGATATCGAACGGTGCGCGACCTGCGCATCCGGATTCATCCGAACGACTCGCTGCTGGAAATCTTTGCCCGTGTGGCGGCGGCCCGGACGGCCAAGTGTCGGATCACCGTCAGCACGCCGCCGGGTCTTCGCTCTGATGCTCTGACGCTGCTGGAAGAGCTGACGCACGATTGGGCCGGGGCGATCGAGTTCGTCGAGGAGACCGACGACCGGCTGCGCGACATCCTCCTGGCCCGCCACACCGACCGGGTGCGCTACGCCTCGCCCGACCGCGTGCCGGCATCGATTCGCGCCGCATCTGCCGAAACCGGGATTTACCTTGCGGATTCGCCCGTGCTTGGGAACGGCCGCATCGAATTGTTGTGGTATCTTCAGGAGCAGAGCATTTCGTATAACTACCACCGCTACGGCAACCTGGGTGGCCGGGCGGCGGAGGCGCGAGCGGAGACGAGTTAGATTTGCGATTTGCGAATGTCGAATTGCGATTGATTGCGTGTTAGCCGTCGGTCTCCGACCGGCGCGTACCGTGTTGTGCGAATAAGCCGACCAAACCAACCGAGTAAACCAATGCCCATCGTCCTGTTCGAGGATGAACTGACCGACCGGCTCGACCCGATCGCGGTCGCGCAGCCGGCGTTTGTCATTGGCTGCGGCAGCTTCCGGCTGGTCGATCTGGTGGCACAGTTCAAGCAGCCGATGCGGCACCTGGTGCGCCCCTACCTGCGGGCGATCCAGCAATTCGATTACCCTGACTCGCCCGGCACCGCATCGTCAACCACCGAGCCGCTATTGCTCGTCAACGCCCGACTGGTCCCGTCCGACTTCACGCGGGCCGAGTTGGCTCGGCTGCTGCGCGACGGACGGCCTGGCGTCGTCCACCACGAAGAACACCTAGTCGCCGCAGTGGTGACGGGACGTGACGCGGCCACACTTGGCACCCGGCTAACCTTTGAATCGGTCTCGCACGAGATCGCGAAGCTCAAGCTCGCGCCGCTAGCAGCCGATCTGCCGCTGATGGACTATCCGCACGACGTGATCCGCTACCATGTCGCCACGCTGGCCAATAATCTCGCCACGCGGATTTCCGGCGGCGGATATCGCGAGGCGGCGCCGGGCGTATTCCTGGCGCCGGGCGCGGAACTGGGGCCGTATGTTGTGACCGACGCCAGCGGCGGGCCGATTGTGCTGGAGGCGATGGCCCACGTCGGGGCGCACAGCTTTTTGGCCGGGCCGATCCACCTGGGCGCGGGTGCCCGCGTGGCGGAGCACTCGGCGGTTCGGCAGAATGTCGCCTTGGGGCACACGACGAAGCTCGGCGGCGAAGTGACCGATTCGATCATCGAGCCCTACAGCAACAAGCAGCATCATGGCTTCATCGGCCACAGCTACCTTGGCCGCTGGGTCAACCTTGGGGCCGGCACCTGCACCAGCAATCTGAAGAACACGTACGGCTCAATTAACATGGAGTACGGCGGCCGCAAGGTGGCCACAGGCATGCAGTTTTTGGGCTGCATCATCGGCGACTTCGCCAAGGCGGCGATCAACACCGGCGTGTTCACCGGCAAGACGGTGGGCGCGTGCAGCATGTTGTATGGTTTCGTGACGACCAACGTGCCGGCGTTTGTGAATTATGCCCGCAGCTTCGGCCAGACCTCCGAGGTGCCGGTGGAAGTGATGATCGCCGCGCAAGCCCGGATGTTCGCCCGTCGCAAAGTGCAGCAGCGCCCCTGCGATATCGAACTGTTGGAGTCGATCTTCCGCCTCACCGCCCCCCAACGGGCCGAAGGGGGGGAGCGGATGAGCGACGAGCCGCTGTCTTTGTAGATGTGCGATTGCGGATTTGCGATTTGCGATTGGAAGCGGCCCCCTATTCGCAATGTTGGGCAACAACGATATCCTCTGTCAATCAATCGCAAATCAACATTCGCAAATCGCAAATCATTTCGCGGAGTCGTTTTGAATGAATCTCGCTTCCTCTTACGGTCCCGGTCGTTTCGGGCTGTCGTTTGAACTGTTTCCTCCCAAGAGCGAGGCAGGGGAGATCGCGCTCTGGACGAACCTGGACGAACTGGCCGCGTTTCGCCCTAGCTTCATCACCTGCACGTACGGCGCGGGCGGGTCGACTCGCGACAAGACCCTGAAGATCGTCGTCGAAGCCCGCCGCCGCTACGACGTGCCGGTGGCGTCGCACTTGACGTGCGTGGGAGCCACGGTCGATGAGCTGCGCGGCTACCTCGCCGCGGCATCGGCCCAGGGAGTCGACAACATCGTGGCCTTGCGTGGCGATCCGCCGCAGGGACAGAAGAACTTTCAGCCGGTCGCCGACGGCTTCCGCTACGCCAGCGAGTTGGTGAAGCTCATCCGGGCCGAGTTTCCAAAGCTGGGTATCGCTGTGGCCGGCTATCCCGAGACCCATCAAGAAGCCGTCAGCCCCGCCGCCGATCTGGCGAACGTCAAACGCAAGGTCGACGCCGGCGGCGACGTCGTCATCACGCATTTGTTTTACGACAACGCCGACTTCTTCCGCTTTAGAACCGCCTGCGCGGCGTTGGGTATCACCGTCCCCATCGTCCCGGGCATTCTCCCGGTGACGAACCTCGCGCAGATCCAGCGCATCACCAGCCTCTGCGGCGCCCGCTTGCCCGAGGCGCTGCTCGACGCGCTCAACGCCTGCGAAGGCGACGAAGCCCGCCAATTCCAAGCCGGCGTGGAGTTCGCCACCCAGCAAGTGCAAGAACTCATCGACGCCGGCGTGCCAGGCGTACATTTTTACGTGCTCAACAAATCGCCCGCGACGGTGGCCGTGCTGCGGGCGGTGAGGATGAAGCCAACGGCAGGCTAACCCGAAGATCGTGGAAGGTGGTTTTTCACCACGGAGACACGGAGAGGAAATTTAATTTCCAATGACCAAATTCCAATCTCCAACAAAGAGGCGACGCTCGTGCTATTGGTTATTGGAATTTGGTGATTGGGATTTCTCCTCCGTGTCTCCGTGGTAAACTCCCCCGTCAGCCTACCGGACCTCACGCCGTCTCCAAATCCATCACCTCCGGGTCCGCCGCGATCGGCGGGGCCAGGTGGTAGTGGTCCACGAAGCTGGCCAGGGCCTGGCATTGATCGGGCTGCTGCAGCTTGCGGACGGCTTTGGCTTCGATCTGCCGGACTCGCTCGCGGGTAACAGAGAAGATCTGCCCGACTTCCTCCAGCGTGTAGGCGTAACCGTCGGCCAGACCGTAGCGCAGCCGGAGGATTTCACGCTCGCGGTGGCTCAGTTCGGCCAGCACGTCTTCGATCCGCTGTTTCAAGGCCAACTGGTGTGTCTCGCGTAGCGGGTCGTCTTCGCGGTGGTCTTGCAGAAACTCACCGAAGAAGCTGTCGTCGTGGTCGCCGACGGGCTGGTCGAGCGATAGCGGCTGGCGGGCCATCTTCATGATGCAGCGGGCGTCTTCCAGCGACATGCCAGCCGCCTTGGCCGTCTCTTCCGCCGACGGCTCGCGGCCGTGCTTCTGCACCAGTTCGCGGGTCACCGTCCGCACCCGGCTCATGGCGTCGATCATGTGGACCGGCACGCGGATCGTGCGGCTTTGGTCGGCGATGGCCCGGGTGATCGCCTGGCGAATCCACCAGGTGGCGTAGGTCGAAAACTTGTAACCGCGGGCATGCTCGAACTTCTCCACCGCCCGCATCAGGCCGGTGTTGCCTTCCTGGATCAGGTCGAGGAAGCTCAGGCCGCGGTTGCGATATTTCTTGGCGATCGACACCACCAGCCGCAGGTTGCCGGCGGAGAGAACCCGCTTGGCGGCGTCGAACTCGGCTTGCAGGCTTACGGTGCGGGCCATGCGGCGACGCAGCGTGGTGGGGCTTTCGAGCGTGACCTTCATCAGGTACCGCAATTCGGCCCGCAGTTCTTCGGCCTGCGACACGGCGGGGCGGCCCGCCTTGATGTCGGCCAGTTGTTCCATGATCGTGTTCATGCGGGCCGAGACCTCGGCCATCTTGTGATACAGCGGCATCAGCCGGGGTGCTCGCAGGTGCAGCTCTTCGACGAGGCGAACCGCCTTGTTGCGGCGGCGCATGACGCGCGTCCAGGCGGCACGGCGGACGGCTCGCGAGGAGCTGCGGCTCATGGCCACCCGGAAATCGCGGTGGTTCTGCCGGAGCAGATGCACCAGCGTCTTAAGGTTCGGCCCCAGGCGGCGCAGGATCCGCTTCTTCTCGGCGGTGTTGGTTACGGAGACTTCGATGGTGCGGTCGATGCGGAGTTGGCCGTCGCGCACCTTGCACAGCAGGCTCAGCGCCCCTTGCAGCATGAAGTCGCTGGCCAGCATGTGGTTGCGATAGCGGCGCTGCGTGGCTTCGATCTTCTTCGCCGAAGAGACTTCCTCGGCCCGAGACAGCATGGGGATTTCGCCCATCTGCATCAGGTACATGCGCACTGGGTCTTCGGTCGAGACCACCGCGCTGCCGGCATGATCGCGGCGGTAGGAGTAGCCCTCTTCGTCCTCGTCTTCGTCGTCATCCGCGGGGATCACCGGGTCGACGTGCTCGGCCAGCGGATCCTCGAGGTCGGCGTGGTGGTCGTGCTCGGCGTCGAGGCCCGGGAAGCGGTGGCTTTTGGTACCGTTGCGCGGCGACCGCTGTTCTCCCTTGGCGGCATGAATGTGAGTGGTGGTGGGCATTTGCTTGCTGTTGCCGCGATGCCGATTTTTCTTGACCAAGGTGCGAATCCTTTGGAGAACGGCCACAAGTAATACATTGTTCGCCCGCCGGACGACGGCGGCGAACGGATGTAGAAGCAGTTGCGGTGCCAGGACGTAAAGAAATCGAAGCGCGGCGGCCAATAATGTGTTGACAGCCAACAGGTTGCGCCCCGTTGCGTGTTACCCGTTCTACGGCAGTGCGATGGCCGCGTGTTGCCGCAACGCCACATGTGTGGCGTGGGACTGTTTCCAGAAAACCACGTGGCGAAGCGAATGACCAAGGACCAAATTCCAATGACCAATAGTCGGCAGGCAATCCGTTGTTAGCCGCCGCTGCCCCAGCGGCGCGTCCGGTTGGCTGCGTAGTACCTTCAGGATCTCAATCCGGGCTAGCCGGCGCCGGCCCGATGGGCGAGACTATGCGAGGCCGCCGCTGCTTGGCGGCACCAATATTCGGCTCCCAGGCAGTCGCGATACTTATTCCGGTTAACAGGCTGATTCATGTCCGATCGATCCCTTCGTACTTCGCTTTCGCTGCGGCAAGTCACCACCGACATTGCCGAGCAGGAAACGCTGCTGCGTGGCGGCGGCGGGCCGGCGGCGGTGGAGCGTCAGCATTCCAAGAGCCGGCTGACTGCCCGCGAGCGGATTGAGCGGCTGGTGGACCCCGGCACGCCGGTGCTGGAGCTGGGGCTGTGGGCCGGCTGGCAGATGTATGAAGAGTTCGGCGGAGCACCGGGTGGGGGCGTGGTCACGGTGATCGGCACGATCGCCGGCCGCCGCCACGCCATCGTGGCCAACGACGCCACCGTGAAGGCCGGGGCGTTCTTTCCCGCCACCACGAAGAAAGTCCTGCGGGCGCAGCGGATCGCCATGATCAACCGGCTGCCGCTGGTCTATCTTGTCGACTCGGCCGGCGTGCTGCTGCCGCTGCAGGAAGACGTGTTTCCAGACGAAGACGACTTCGGGCGAATCTTTCGCAACAACAGCGTCATTTCGGCCGCCGGCATCTCGCAGATCGCCGCCATCATGGGCAACTGCGTCGCCGGCGGCGGCTACCTGCCGGTGCTGTGCGACAAGCTGCTGATGACGGAAGGCTCGGGGCTGTATCTGGCTGGACCCGCGCTGGTCAAAAGCGCCATCGGCCAGGAAGCCTCGCACGAGGAACTCGGCGGCGCGGCGATGCACGCGGGCATCAGCGGCACGATCGACTATCGCGAACCCAACGACGACGCCTGCCTGGAGCGGATCCGTTCCCTGGTGGGCAACGTCGCTCCCGATCCGGCCGCACCCGCGCTGCCGTACACGCGCCACGAGCCGCACCCCCCTGCCCGGCTGGCGACCGATCTTTATGACATCGTCAGCCCCGACCCTCGCGTCGACTACGAAGTGCGCGACCTGCTCGCGTGCCTCGTTGACGCGGGCAGCTTTGACGAGTACAAGGCCGAATATGGCCAGACGCTAGTCTGCGGCACTGCCCGGCTGGGTGGTTTTCCGGTCGGCATCGTGGCCAACCAGCACCACCGGGTGAAGCCGGCCGCCGGGCCGCTGCAGTTCGGCGGCGTGCTGTATGTGGACAGTGCCGAAAAGGCCGCCCGGTTCATTCTCAACTGCAATCAGGATTGGCTGCCGATCATCTTCCTGCAGGATGTGAACGGCTTCATGGTCGGCCGCGACAGCGAGCAGGCGGGCATCATCAAGGCCGGGGCCAAACTCGTCAGTGCGATCAGCAACAGCCGCGTGGCCAAGCTGACGGTGATCGTCGGCGGCTCATTCGGCGCCG
>JAIOQB010000335.1 GCA_021413585.1 Planctomycetia bacterium | reverse complement strand
GTAACCGTTCACGCCAGCGTCGGGGTTGCCCGGCTGTTGGGTGGTTTTTCAGGTTGGCAGGAGGGTGGGCGGCGGTGTGTCGGTGAGATTCGCGAGGAGCGATTTTTCGAGGAACGATAGCAGGTTCTGGCCGTGTTGGCGGCAGGTGGCGATCACGCTCCAGATGCGTTCGCACCAGGTGCGACCGCGTTGGCTGCGCGTCCCTTGCGTGACGTGGCGATCGATGACGAGCTGACGAATGGCTTGTTCGGCGGCGTTGTTCGTGGGATCGAGTCCCTCCACGCGCGTGAAACGCAAGTACTGATCGCCGTACTTGCGAAAGCGGCGAGCCAGCGTGCGCGAGGCCTTCGTTGACGGTGCTTGTTCGAGGGCCACGGCTTCCAGCTTCTTGCCTTGCGCGATCAGTTCCTGGCGAAACGTTTTTTCGTCGGCCGCTTCAGCGCGTGCATGCCAAAGGCGAAACAGTTCTCTCAACTCAGCGAGCAGCTTGGTGGCGAACTGGCGATCGGCTTCGTCGGGAAGCGTCGCGAGGAACTTTACGTCGCGCACCAGATGAGCGTGGCAGAACTGGGCATCGGCGAGCGGATGCGTGGCGAGATAACGTCGATACGCTCCGTAGAAGTCGGCTTGCAGGGTGCCGCGGAATTGGTCCCCCAAGAGATAATCCAAGACCACGGTGCTGCGCGTGCGATCGATGTGAAACAGCGTGAAGCTCGGCGCGCGAAAGACCCAGGCCCAATACCAATCGCCGTTGTCGCGATGGCCTGTCTCGTCGATGTGCACCTTGGTTTGAGCGGGAATTTGCCGACGCAACTCGTCATAGGCCGGCTGCAGGCTGCGAGCCATGCGCTGACAGATCTTGGCCAACGTGCCCGTCGAAATCTGCAGGCCACACGTCTCCTGCAACCACTGCTGAATCGTGCGGAAGCTTGTGTGGCACGCACCCTTGAGATAAGCCACATGCGCCATCAAGCGCGGACCAAACGTACCCGCAGTTGCGATCGTAGGCGGAATGGCGTGCGTGAAATTCTGTTGGCACGCCTGACAACGGCACGTGTAACTCTGATGCTCAGTGATGAGTAGCGGCCGCTCGACGAGCTCGGCCTGCTGAATCACCTCGGCGGGCGTGGCGAGTTGCTCCACCGCGCCGCCACATTGCGGACACGACTGATAAGCATGCTGCTGCACCTGATTGATCTGGTCCGGCCGAAACGCTGCCCGCTGTTGTGGAGCATGCCCCGGCTGCGCTCCGCGCTGCCGCGGACCACTGCCAGTCTTCTTCGGCGGCTTGACGATGTCGGACGACGGCGGCTTCGAGGAGTTGGTCGAATCTGTCTTGGCGCCGGCCAACGTTTCTTGAAGTTGACGAATCCTGGTTTCTGCCTTCGTGAGTTTCTCGAAGGCCATCGAGACTTTGTTCTCCATCACCGCCGCGTGCTTCTGCAACTCGGCGACCAGCTGCCGCAGCTCAGCACAAATCGGGCAATCCGTGACGTCGTCCATGCCCGCAACCTAACCAATCCCAACCCAATCACCAAATTTCCGCTAGCGTGCTGGCGTGAACGGTTAC
>JAIOQB010000138.1 GCA_021413585.1 Planctomycetia bacterium | reverse complement strand
CCAGCGAACCGATGGTCTCGTTGTTGTTGTTCAGATCGAGCTTGCCGGTGCTGTCGATAGTAACTGCCGACGTGTCGGAAATCTGGTCGGCATTGATCAACTTCACCACGTCGGAATTGGCTGCCCCGACACCGTCGCCGATCCGCACATTGCCGGGGATGGCGTTGAACGTGGCGGACTTGCTCAGGTCCAATTCACCGTTGGAGACCGTCGTCAGGCCGCTGAAGGTGTTGGCCGTAGCGCCGGAGAGCGTCACCGTCCCCGCGGTGGACTTGTTTAAAGCCGCGGTGCCCCCCAGGCTGACGCTGGCGGTCCCGCTCTTCATTTCAAAGGTATTGGCGCTGTTGACTGTCAGGACCGAACTGCCAGTGCCGCTGATCTGGCCGCCGCCGTCGAGCGTGACGGTGGATACGGTGTCGCTATGATTGTTGCCGAGGTCGAAGATGGCCGTCGCGCCGTTGACCGTCAAGGCGCTGGTGTCGGCGATCGAGCCGGTGGCACCTTCGGCCAACGTGCCGGCGGTGACCGACGTCAGGCCTGTATAGGTGTTGGCTCCGCTGAGCGTGACGGTGCCGCCGGTCGACTTCGTCAGCGCAATTCCGCTGCCGGCCAGGATGGCACTGACGCTGCCGCTGCGCTCATCGTACGAGCTGCCCGTCAGGGCCGAAGTGCCGCTACCGGTGATCTGGCCGCCGCCGTCGAGGATCACGGCTGCCACGTTGTCGTTATGACTGGCGCCGAGATCAAAGATCGCCGTGGCGCCGTTTACAGTCAGGGCGCTGGTGTCGTCGATTGAGCCGGTGGAACCCTCGGCCAACGCGCCGGCGGTGACCGACGTGAGACCGGTATAGGTGTTTGCGCCATCGAGCCTCCAGGTGCCGGCGCCGCTTTTGCTCAACGTGCCGGTGGTCGTGCCGATGATGCTCGTCACACTGCCGTTTCCGCTGCCCGTGAGCGTCAGTCCGAACGTGGCCCCGTTGATCGTACCAGCGTTGGATAATGCCAGCGAACCGAGATCCGAGGAGATTGTCGAGGCCGAGCCGAGCGTGACCAGGCCGCTGTATGTATTCGTGCCGCTGACATTCACCAGCGCGCCGTTTTGTCCGGCGGCACCGGCGCCGTTGATCGTCAACGCCTCACCGGTGATATTTACACCCTGAATCTGCAGCGTCGCTCCGCTGGTGACCGAAGTCCCGGCCGCGTTGGTTCCGAGGCCAGTGGCGTTTTGCACGTTGAGAATGCCTGCGCTAACGGTCGTCAGCCCGCTGTAGCCGTTGCCGCCGGAGAGGATCGTGGTTCCCGAGGCGTTGTTCTGCGTAACCGTGCCGGTTCCGTTGATCGTATTCGACACGGTGTACGAGGTGGTGCGATTGAACACCAGGCTGGCATTGTCGGTGACGGTGCCCGAGCCGAGCGTGCCGGTCGCCCCGCCAGCGCCAATTTGCAGCACGCCGCCACTGATCGTGGTGTTGACGTAGCTGTTGGTGCCGGAGAGGACGAACGTGCCGCTGCCGCTGGCGTCGATCGTCAGGTCGAATGCGCCGCTGATGGCGCCGGTCACATTGAACGCATTGGTGCTGCTGTTATTCCAGCTTTGCGAGCCGCCGAGAATCACGCCGCTGTTGATCGAATGTCCCGTGGTCCCTGTCGCTCCACTCTCCACCGTAATTCCGACGCCGGCGTTGCCGTTGATCGTCAGGCTGTTGGCGCCGTTGGGGTTGATGACCACGTTGGTGGTGGAGGCGGCGCCGGTGGCCCGATAAGTGAGGCTCTTGACCGTAAAGTTGGCGTCCAGGGTGTTCGTCAGATTCGTCGCGCCGGTATCGGTGGTGAAGAAGATGTTATTGGTTGAAGCCGGCACCGCCCCAGCCGCCGTAGTTCCGGCCGCGTCGCTAAACCAGTTGGCCGCCGTGTTCCATGAAGCGTCAGTGGTTCCCTTCCAATACCAGCTTGTTGGTACCACCGCAAACTTTAGCACCACGTCGTTGGCACTACCCGGCGCGGCCCCGCCTCCCTGGATCAAGCTGAACGATCCGGCCCCCATATTATTACTGAATCCGCCCGTGCCGTTATTCGCCGAAGTGAAGATGTTGGCCGACGCCAGGTTCGTCTGCGTGCCGGCAAGGCCGCCGCTCGTCGTGGCAACGATCCAATACTGCGTTAGCGAATTGTTGAAATTGTTGGCGTCTCCATTGACGTCGGGGCCCGTGCTGGAAAGGGACCATAGATTGAAATTAAATCCGCTGCTGATCGTTAGTGTGCCGGTCACGTTCAATTGGTCGAAACCGGTGCCGGCGCTGCCGGTGGCGTCAAGGATTTGCCAGTTGTAATTGCCGCCCGAGGACCAGGTCGTGTTGCCTACACCCAGCAGGCCAGGGCTATTGCCTGGCGAGATCGTGCCGCCGCTGTTGATCGCCACATCGCCGGTAACGAAGCCGCTTCCTCCCAGGGTTCCCGTGCTGTTAACGGTCACCGTATTCGTGCCAGTTGCACTTCCCGACGTGTTGTTGGCCAACAAGGTGCCGGCGCTGATCGTGGTGCCGCCAGTGTACGAATTGCCCGCCGCTCGCGTGAGCGACAACGCGCCAGTGCCGGTCTTGGTCAGCCCGCCGCCGGCGCCGATCAATTGGCCACTGAGCTTCGCGTCGACCGTGGCGCTGCCATTCTCAACTTGCACGGTGCGCGGGAGTGAGCCAAAATCGATCCCGTTCTGGAAATCGACCGTTTTGTCGGCAGTGCTGTCGCTAAAGATCAAATTGGAACTGGTGGGGACAAAGCTGCCGGTATTCCAAGTGACCGTGGCCGCGGCGCCGCCGATGTTGACAGTCCGGTCGGCCGTATACGCTGCAAACCCGCCGCTGCCGGTGAACTGCACTTGGGTGATGCCGGTGCCGAGGCCGCGATTAAAGTCAGTGGCCATATTAAGGCCGAGCAGGCCGCCATTGAGCGCCAGGTTAGTAGTGCCTCCCGCGGAGCCTATTCCGCCGGGCAGCGCACCGGCCGCATCAAGCCGCATCACACCGCCGGTGATGGTTGCGCCGCCGGTGTAGTTGTTCGTGCCACTGAGGGCGAGGACGCCAGCGCCAGCCTTTGTGAATCCGCCGGTGATCTCAGCATTTGTGCCGCCGCCGATTGTGTCGGAGATTGTGACAGTTCCGGTCGAAACCGTATATTGACTTGAACCTGCTAAAAAAATCGCTTGGCCGAAAGCGCTGCCCACATTCCCTGTAGTGCCTCCCGCCACTGTGCCTCCTGAAATCGAGCCATCGGTGACATTGAGCACAGCTCCTTGTCGCACGAAAACAGCAGCCCCAAAACCAGCGCCACTGCCACCTTGGGAAGTGCTGCTTCGGTTGCCGCCGCCAAAACCTCCACTTCCTCCCCCATTTCCAGCGCCGCCACCTCCGCCAAAACCGCCGCCGCCACCCTGGTTCCCAGAGCCTGAAGTTGCGGAACCAGCACCTCCGCCCCCGCCATACCCGCCGGTTCCACCGGTGTCAGTTACATAGCCGCCACCGCCGCCACCGCCGAAGCCGCCATTGCCGCCCGTAAAGCTGCTTCCACCAGCTCCGCCTCCCACTCCACCTCCAGAACCCCCGTTTACTGCAACAGCGCCACCTCCTCCGTTAGCGGCGCCACTTCCGCTCGCGGTTCCACCTGTAAATGCCCCTGCTGTACCATTTCCAGTAGCTGGCGCTGCGATGCTTCCGAACCCACCACCTCCACCCCCACCCCCGCCACTACCGTTACTACCAGTACCGAACATTCCACCGCCGCCGCCACCACGGCTACCACCCGTTGCTGCGCCGTTGCCGCCAATTGCCCGATTATTCGAGAAAGCAACGCCATTCAGGTCAAGCGTTCCTGCGTTGAGAAAAATCGCGCCGCCCAAACCGGCGCCACCTCCTCCCCCAACTGCTCCTGCGCCTCCGTTCCCCCCGCGCGCATTTGCGTTTTGGAGAGTGATGTTAGCGATATTGTACGTGGCCGTACTTGCGCTAGCGCCTAATCCGCTCACGCCGCTGTTATTCGCATTGATCGTTGCGGCCGAATAGCCGGCTAAGAAGAAAATCCGATCACCGGTTGTATTACTGGACGAATTGCCGCTCAGATGAATTTGCCCGCCGGTTCCTAAATTACTCCCATCAATTGAAAGGCTGTTGGCAGTAATTATGGGCAGCATCGAACTAAGTGTGATGAGGTTGCTTCCGTTAATTTGGAAATTGATCGAATCGTAAGTGCCCGCATTAACTGCATTGATCCCAAAGCGGAGGTCGCCGGCTGTTCCAGATGGCCCACCTGAATCGGTGGTGAGCGTCACCGTATAGGTCGCAGCCGTGGCGCTGGTCGTGAACGTCACGAGCAACATCCACGATGCTAGAAAAATCATGGGGGCAGCGATATTCGCCAGAATCGAAAGCGGTACTCTGCAGCGGTACTTCGCTTCAACTGACTGAGGCTGTTGAGATGCGCCTTTTGGCGCGCAGTCAGTGGGCCGGCGGGTAGGAGAAAGAGCCTCGATGTGGGTTCGCACTAGCGTTCTCCTGGTAGGTTTTCCGCCGAAACGCGCCGGAGGGAGTTGTATTCGCACGCGGCTTCGCACGGGTTGCCTGAGGCGAAGCCGCTGAAGCTAGCTGAGCGTTGTGAGGTTACGATGAAGCCAAGGTGAAAATCAGATCAGAAAAGTAGGAATACTTTCGTTTTTTGCTTATCAAAGCATGTCGCTTCCCCTAGCGCAAAATAAAACACCACAAATAGCCCCCTGCGGGCCGTCGGGTGCTTCAATGGTTCGCGCTAGAGGTCACGCAACGCTGCCAGGATGTGGTCGGCTGAAAAAGCCCGCTCAAGGACGACGTGAGATTTCACAAGAGAAAGGAGGAGCCCCGGAATCCTTCCAGATTTGTGTGAATTTAGTCACCGCCGGTCCTGCCCGCAAGGTATTTGAAAGAAAAATTGATTTATTTGGTGAAATTCTCGCTTTGTTGCACGACGTGCCTTTGCTTGAAGCAAAGGCGGCCAGGGCAGTGCGGAGCAGGGACATTTTTTCCTGACATTTCTGGCGATCATCTTGCGAATTTGGCGATCGACCTGCGAAACGGTAGTCGCAGCGGCCTGGATTCGTCGCCGCGGGTCTAGCCCGCGTTGAAAGTGCGTGCGACCTAATCGGCTTGGACTTGTGAACGCACGGTTTTGGTCGACGCACTGATGGTCGAAAAAAGTACAGCTCGAATACTGATCGCGCTGGCGTGATCTCGACCACGGCTGGGAAAATTCGGTTGCCCTCGCCATCGAGCCCAGGACGCAGATTATCGTTGCGTGAATGTCGCATCAAAAGGCGCGTCGCCAGTTATCCCTTCGCAATCAAATACTCGGACCCTCGCTCACGGGGGCAAGGGAACTGCATCGCCCTCGACGAGGGAGCCAGATCGACTCGCTCGGCAATTTGTAGTGTCTAGCCAGTTTGTATCACTGCGCAGCGAATAATGCTCCAAAATGTGGCCGGGCGCTCACTATGGTGTACAATTCGAGTGGCCTCTTCTTATTGCCGCATGCTGTGGAGCAATCACTTTACGGCTTCTCTTACTGGGGGGATTCAAGTCATGAAAGCCTTCACCACAATTCGGCGCGGTAGCGCCTTGGCACTTGCTTTAGCGTTGTCTTTGGGCACGGCCGCGGCCGTTGGCTTCGCCGCTCATGGGGGCGGTGGAGGAGGTGGCGGTGGCGGCGGAGGATCTCGCGGCGGAGGTGGTGGGGGCGGCAGCTTCCATGGCGGCGGCGGCGGAGGGGGGGGCGGCGTTGGATCTGGGGGGGGTGGTGGTGGGGGCGGATGCTTCCAGGGCGGCGGCGGCGGAGGCGGGGGCGGCTTCCAGGGAGGTGGCGGCGGTGGGGGAAGCAGCTTTCGTAGCGGCGGGGGTACACCCGGCGGAGGCGGAGGAAACAGTTTCCGCTCTTCGCAGGGGGGCGGTAGCGCCGTGATGAGCAATGGCGGCCGAAATTGGAACGGCGGCAGTGGCGGTAATGGTAATTGGAATGGGGGCAACGGCGGCAGCGGAAACGGCGGCAAGTGGGACGGCGCCAATGGCGGTAAATGGACCAGCGGCGGCAACGGTAATTGGAATGGCGGCAATTGGGACGGCCACGGAAAGTGGAACGGCAACGGTAACTGGAGCGGCCACAACAACTGGAACAACAATTGGAATGGCCACGGTAACTGGAACAACTATCACGGGCACTATGCGTACTATCCGTACTGGTACCCGTTCATCGGAATTGGAATCGGCCTCGGCGGCTATGGCTATGGCGGCTACTACGGCTACGGCGGATACGATTATGGGTACGACGGCGGCGCGTATGCCTACGACAACGTAGCGCCGGTCGCGACCGCGCCCTATCAGGCCGCCTACCCGCCGAATGACGCTGTGGCAAACGACGAAGCCGCAGGAGACGGCGCCGGCAACGGCTTGCAGTTCAGCACGCCGGCAGCGCAGGCGTTTGGCGCGGGCAACTATCGCGAGGCTGCCCGATTGGCGCAGCATTGGACGGTCGACGAACCGCAGAACGCCAAAGCGCACGAGCTGCTGTCGCTCGCCCTGTTCGCATTGGGCGAGTACCGCGGCGCGGCGATGGAAGCGCATCACGCGCTGCACTTCGGCCCGGCGGCCGATTGGCCGACTTTGTATCGCCACTATCACGATTTGGCCAAGTACAACCAGCAGGTGGAAGCGCTGGCCAAGTACGTTCGCGAGCATCCACAAGCGCCCGAAGGGCAATTCCTGCTGGCGTATCACAACCTGATGATGGGCCATAAGCAGGTGGCCACAGAAGGCTTCAACAAGACTTTGGCGCAAGTGCCGAAGGATGAAGTGGCCCGCTCGATGGTGGACCAGTTAGGCGGCAAGCCCATCGACGCTGCATCGGCGGTGCCGCCGGCTCCGACGTTGCCACCGGCACCCGCGCCGTTGGCCGATCCGAAGAACAAATCTGGCGGAGCCGCTGCGCCCAAGGCGATCCTGCCACCGGCCCCTACGCCAACGCCACAGCCCAGGGTGACGGAAAAGCCGGCGATCGATTTGCTCAATGAGGCGAACCAGGCCGATGAGTCAATTAACGAGTCCGCCCCGCCGCCAGAGCCGAAGGCGGAAGTGGTGCGATAGTAGATAGCGTGGGTACCTGTGATACCCCTTGAGAGACCCGTAGCGTGGGCGCATTCGCCCACGCTATTTTTTTGCACATCCTGAGCCCGCGGCACTTACGGTCCGAGCAATTCATATTGCCCATGCCCCGCGCGGCGAAGCCGCCCCTGGTCGACCAGGGCGTCCCACACTTCACGCGGGTATTGATCCGGCGGCGTAATGGCGACAATCCCCGACGGCCGCCCGCCGCTCATCGGCCCCACGCCCAAGCTGGACTCGACGTCGAGCTTCGTGAGCTTGAGCCTTTTCTTAAAGGCCTTGAGAGCCCGCTTGAGGATTTCAGCGGTGGGGGGAGTAGCTGTTGGGGGTACTGCGTCCGGATCCGACATGCTGGTTTCCTTCAAGTGAAGTCGAGTTCGCCATTTCAGCAGGGCAGGGTAACTGTCTCGCGGCCCGCTTTGATTGTATCACATGGCTGGGCAAGTGTCCCGTCGCTGAGGGGCCCGCAGTTAAACTCGCCGTGGGGCAACTCGTCAAAGTACCCGTGCGCTGCAGGCGAGAAATAGCATCACGCGGAGCGTGATGGGTACTATTTTTAGTGCCTCCGCCCGCGCGATCTTGTATGCCCGCAATCCGCGCATTAAATTTCCGAGTGTTAGCACGCGGGAGATGTTGTCAATGCGAATCAAGCGTCTAGATCGAGACTTGTACCTGGAACGAGTCAAGGAATTTCCGCTGACGTCGATCCGCTCGGCACAGCACTGCGAACAAGCACAGGCGGTGCTCGACAAGCTGCTCAGCAAGGTCAATCGCCTGAATGGCGAAGAATTGTATCTCGACGCATTGAGCGATCTGGTTGCTACCTACGAAGATCAACATCGCGCCATTGAACCCGCCTCGGACGCCGATTTGCTACAACATCTGTTGGAAGCCAAGGGAGTTTCACAGGCTCAGCTTCATCGAGAGACGGGCATTGCTAAATCCACGATCTCGGAAATTCTCTCCGGCAAGAAGCCGTTCAGCCGGCAGATGATGCGGACGCTGGCCAAGTACTTCAACGTGGACGTGAGCTTGCTGGCCGTGAATCTCTGATGGGGCGATTGTCTTATCCGCCCCCAGTAAGCATGCTCTTCGCCGCCTCCACCGCCTCGCTGGTCCCCGCTACCGCCAGCACATCGCCGGCGGCGAGCCGTTCTTGCCCCGACGGCACCAGGACGCTGCTGCCGGCGTGTTGAATCGCCAGCACCGTGGCGCCGGTCGTGCCGCGCAGCCGAATCTCGGAGAGGGTTTTGCCGATCACCGGGCTATTGGGCCCGATCAACACGGAGACGGGTGAGCCCAAGCCGGCGAGCAGATCGTTTGCTTTTTCCAGCGGGTCGAGCGAATTGGTCTGGCGGCCTTCGCTCGTCTGACGGGCCAGCGATTCGGCGATGGCCTGCGCGGCGGCCCGGGTGTGTCCCTGAAAATTGGTCGCCCCGCGCCAGAACAGATAGGCCAGCAGAGCCAGCAGCGCGAAGATGACGCCGGCTCCCTCCCACGGCGGCAGAAACGGCTGCGTGATCGCCAGCACCGGCGCGCCCACGAACACCACAATGGCCAACTGCATCGTCACCACCAGCAGCCGCCGCGGAGCCGCCGCCAGATCGACCGCGCCCGGCTTGCCGCCGGGAAAGACGCGGCTGGCGATTTCAAAGCCTAGGTAGCGCGCCACTCGGACCATGCCAATCCAGAACGGCGACGAGACAAAGACCGCGGCGATCACGACGATCAACTGCGCCAGCCGGGGCATGACGTTCACATGTGTCTGGACCAGCGCCGTCAAGCGGTCCATTTGCGTCGCCGCGCCGATGACGATCGCGGTCAGCAGCATCGCATCGACAATTAGCCATTGGAACAATCGTTGAAGTCGAAACGACGCTCCGCCTGCCGTGCGATTTCGTAATTGCTCCAGCCATGTGCCGTACACCGCTACGAATGTTTGCAAAGGGCGAGGGAGCTTTGCGTCGATCATCGCCGCCGCGGGTTCGGCCGCCCGAATCAGCCACGGCGTCAGCAGCGTGGTCAGCGCCGAGACGGCCACGGCAATCGAATATAGCACCTTGTCCGTCGCCTGCGTCGTCAGCCCCAAGCCGGCAATGATGAACGAAAACTCGCCGATCTGCGCCAGGCTCATGCCGCAGCGGACGGAGGTTTGGATGCTCTGGCCGGTGAGCACCGCGCTGAGCGTGACGGATACCACCTTGCCCACCACGACCAGAACGAGAAACACCAGCACCAGCAGCCAATGCGCCGCGATATCCCCTGGATTGATGAGCATCCCGACCGATACGAAAAAGATCGCCGCGAACATGTCGCGCACCGGCTGCACCAGATGCTCGATCTTGCTTTCGACGCCCGATTCCGCCACCAGGCTGCCGGCGATGAACGCGCCGAGCGCCACGGAGTAGCCGTACATTGCGGCCAGCAGTGCAAATCCGAAGGCCAGCCCCACGCTGGCCACCACGGTGGTCTCCGGCCTATCGAGTCGCACCACCGCCCGCATCAGCCGCGGCACGGTCAGCAGCCCAACGACAAACAGCACCACCAAGAACATCGCCAGCCGCCCGGCCGTCATCCCCAGGTCGACCGCGGTCAGCGATTTGCCGGTGCTCAGCGCGGTGAGAATGGTGATCAGCAGAATGGCGATCAGGTCTTCGACAATCAGCACGCCGAACACAACCTGGGTGAAGCCCCCTTTGATCCGCTGCTCTTCAAATGCCTTGACGATGATCGTCGTGCTGGAGATGGCGATCACGCCGCCGGCGTAGAGGCTGGCCAATCGGGACCAGCCAAACGCCTGTCCCGCCAGGTATCCCAGCCAGATCATCACGCTGCATTGCACGACCGCCACAAACAGGGCGGTGGGGCCGACGCGAAACAGCTTCTTGAGGCTGAACTCGATCCCCAAGGAGAACATCAACAGAATCACGCCCAATTCCGCCAGTGTATGCACCACGGCGCTGTCGGCCGTCGGGGCTACGGGGATATGCGGGCCGATCAGCATGCCCGCCAGCAGATAGCCCAGCACTACCGGCTGCCGCAGCCACTGAAACACCACGGTAGTCAGCGCCGCCGCACAGAGAACCAGCGCCAGCGTTTCGAGAAAATGATGCGTGTCGTGCATAGTACCCATCACGCTGAATCGTGATGCAAATCCTCACGCGGCGGGTGGCTGGGGCAACGCCCCAGAAGGTCGTCGATTCAACGGACGTGGAGCGTTTCCCCAGGCACCCTCGGTTGGGTGGTACCAGAGTTGTACCCTCGGCACCTGGGTGAATGTCAACTCGCGTCCCCGTCAATCGACGCCCGCGTCCAGATCAAGCGACAGCAGCAGCGACTTGACCTTCTGTTCGATCAAGTCGCGCACGCCGCGAAAGTCAGCGGGAGACATGTCGCGGGGATCAGGGATCCTCCAGTCCTCGCGGATTCTAGCGGGGACCGCAGGGCAGGCGTCGCCACAGCCCATCGTCACCACAGCCGAGTACTCGCCCTCAGGGATATCAGCGAGGGATTTTGACTGGTGCTGAGAGAGGTCGTAGCCCAATTCCGCCATGGCTACGATCGCTCTTGGGTTTACCGTGCCGGAGGGGCGCGAGCCGGCGCTGTAGGCGTCCACTTTGTCGGCGCCGTGGATTCGGGCAAACGCCTGGGCCATCTGGCTGCGGTTCGAGTTCTCGACGCACACAAACAGGATTTTTTTGAGCGCCATCATCCGCACGCTTTCCCGGTTTCCGCGGCGGTGCAGCAGCCGGTTGGCTGAACGCAGCGGCAACCGACCACTGCCAGAGCAGCGCCCAAAACCGGCCCCACGAGATAGATCCACAGATGTGCCAATTGTCCGCTGACGATCGCCGGGGCCAGTGAGCGGGCGGGGTTCATTGATGCTCCACAAATCGGGCCGGCGAACAACGCCTCAAACCCGACCACACTCCCAATGGCGGCCCCCGCCATGATCCCTTTTTCCTTCGCCCCGGTGGAGACATTCAGGATCACGAACATCAGAATGAACGTCAGCAGCGTTTCCAAAACCAACGACTGCCACCATGGTCCGGCAGGCAGCGTGGCGCCGAGGTTCACATGATCGACAAACAACACGCGTAACACCACGCTGGCCGCCAACGCGCCGCAGCACTGGGCAACGATATAAGGGAGCACCAGGCGGCCATCGAACCGCCGCGCCACCCAAAAGGCGACGGTGACCGCCGGATTAATGTGGGCCCCCGAAACATCGCCGAGCGTATAGATCATCGCCATCACAACGAGCCCAAACGTCAGGGCCACGCCGACGTGCGAAATCACGCCGCCGCGAACATCGTTGACAACGATAGCGCCCGTGCCAGCCAACACGAGGCAAAACGTACCAATCGCCTCGGCAGCGTATTTCTTCACGGCACTTTTCTCCACAGCGTCGCGCCGTGTGTATTGGAAAAACGTCTTAGCTATTCTTCTGCTCGTCGGCCGTTTTCTTATCGACCTTCTTCTCGTCCTTTGAATCCGCCTTCTTCTCGTCTTTCTTCTCTTCGGATTTCCCTTCGGAGACGACTTCATAGGTAGGATTGGTGATATACACCGCCTGATCGGTGCGCCAGTGGCGGTGGTCGTTGTACTTCTTGCCGTTGGCCTCGCGCACTTTGTAGCGAATCGAGGGGGTGCCGCCGGAGACGGAGCCGATGTGCAGCTCGCCGGTCACAAGGATCGTCGTCTCGGGTTTCAGCTCGCCGAGCTTCTTGTCCCACTTCTTGATGTTGACGTTGGGGCTCCCCTCGACGTCGACGAACTTCACGGACATTCCTTTCTTGCCGTTGGCGTTGTGGACCAGGATGTGCGACTGCACCATGATGATCTGATCGCCGCTGGGCTTGGTCTTGTCGGCCAGCACTTTTTCCAGCGGCTGCGGGGCGGTTTTGGTTGGTTCAGCCTTGGCGGCGGCCGCTTTGGGAGCATCTGCTTTTGGGGGGTCGGTCTTTACTGAAGGGGCTTTGGCTTCAGCGGCCGGGGCGAACGCCAACATCAACACGAGGAGACAGTTCATGATTGACCTTTAAATGGAGTGAGCACTTACCTGGGTGGGAACATTACCTGGGGAGGGAACGACTGGTTAGCTGGCAGGAAAACGACTCGAAGATGGCGATGGGGAGCTGCCCCGCCCAAGCGCTCGCGAGTTGCTTGCCCGGGTGGACGGCTAATGAGGCTGGCTAATCTAGATACTTGGGCGTGAACACAAGGAACACGGCGCGACCGCGAGCTGCCGCCGCCAGCTATAATACTAACCCGTCGGCCGAATATCTCCAGAGCCTATGGCCGAAGTTGCCACAAGGCGAGAAGTGAGGCGGAAAATGTCCGACGATCGACTTCGGATTCAAACCGTCACAGGCTCTCGACGATCACCGCCCGATACTCGGCCCCCTTCAGCCGATGCTGCAGCACGGCCTGGTACTCCGGGGTGTGGTACCACGCCCTGGCCTCCGCCATCGACGGAAACTCGACGATGACCACTCCTTCCGGCGCAGCCCCCTCCAGCACTTCCTGCCGGCCGTAGGCGGCGAGGATTTTGATCGGATGCCCAGCCATCGTAGGCGAGACCTGCTGCATGTAGGTGTCCAACTCGGCCTGGTTGAGCGTCGCTTCGCGCGTGAAGACGATGTAGGCAGCCATAAGGCCCTCCGGGTGGTACTAAGCCCTCAGGTGTTTGGCGCAGCCGTAGCGAGAATGCGATTTGGCTTCGGCGGAGCCCATTCAAACCGCCAATTATAGACAGGCGCGCCGCGATGCACACCAGTGGGCGGAGATAACGATGGTCAGAATGCCTGTTGCGGATCATCCGAGGGGCGAACCTCGTCCGAAGGGCCGTTTTCCTTGCGCGTCTTCTTGCGTGCCCGCTTGTCGTCGGCCTTACGGCGTTTTTCCACTTCCCGGCGGCTCTTCTCAAACGTGTTGCGATTTTTAGCCATGTATAACTCCTGCCAGAGCGGCAACGGGATGTGCGAAAATAAAACGAACGGGATCGACGGAGCGGAAACAGACCGGCGAA
This sequence comes from Planctomycetia bacterium, assembly GCA_021413585.1. GTDB lineage: Bacteria > Planctomycetota > Planctomycetia > Pirellulales > UBA7805 > JAIOPX01. Next base: position 6,094 of record JAIOQB010000138.1, on the reverse strand, counting down.
TCAGCCTGGGGACGCGGCGGCACGCTGTCGCGACATGTCGGGTGTGACCAGTTCCGGCAGCACGATGAGCGCCACGCGATCGCCGTACACGTCCACGCCGCACACCGGATGGATCCGCGAGTCGATCTTCACCACCGCCGGATAGGCGGGGCGGTCGTATGCCAGCAGCTCGGCCGCTTCATCGCGAAATTGCTTGAGGCTTCCCCACTTGTAGGCCTCGCCGAGCCCTTCGATCCACACGGAGATGTTCGCGGGCATTTCTTCCAAAGTCGCCGCCAATTCGAGGATCGAATAGGTGCGGAGCCGGTGCTTGGTAGCCATCAATGCCTCGTGGTGGTCTCAATGGAAAGTAGCGAGGGAAGTGCCGCTTGCGACAAGGCCCGGACGGATTTCAACGGATATCTATCACAGAAGACGGCGGGAACAGGCCCATCAAACGAAAAAACCCTCACCTTGGGGCGCGGCCGGTGAGGGTTGCGTCGGGGAGGTTGGTGCGATCGGGCGCCTGGCTGCTGAAGCTGGCACTCGCCGCACCACTGCAACATACCACAGCAGCCCCGATGGCGTAAGGGCCGAAACGACCGCGAGACGGTAAAAGCCGGCAGTATATCGCTTATTTCACTACAACTTTTGGGGCGGCCGCCTTGGGCGCGGCGCGCAGTTTCCGGAGATCTTCCAATTCCTTGGCGAGTCGAAATCTTAGCGGGCTTTCCGAGCCGAGGCGCTTCAGCAACGCTTCGGCCTTGGTCAGCGTCTCGCCGGTGATGTTCTGCCCGGCGAACAGAGTTCGCCACATGCTCGTCACTTCACGATCGTTGGCCACGCATCGTCTCCTATGTAGAACATGGACACGCAATGTCGCGCGGCACGTCTGGTGCAGCGGTATCACGGGCAGCGGTATTAAGGAATCATTTGACTTGTTGCATTCGCTTCGCCATCGCATATTGCGGCGAGGGCACCTTAATGTTCCACGCCAATCCGCACAACGCCAACAGGCGGATCACCAGGTAGCTGAAATCGATCTGCCACCATGCCAGCCCATGCCGCGCCGAGGTGGGGAACGCATGATGGTTATTGTGCCAGCCTTCGCCCATCGCCAGCACGCCGAAGATGAAGTTGTTGCGGCTTTCGTCGCCGCTGGGGTACGGCCGGCTCCCCCACAAGTGGCAAATGGAGTTGATGCTCCAGGTGACGTGATGCACGAAGAAAATCCGCACCAGGCCTCCCCAGATGAATCCCAACAGTGCGCCCGTCCAGGTGCAGGAAACGGCCCACCCCAGCCCGGTGGGAATCGCCAGGCTGAGCAGTGCCCACAAGGGGAACAGTTGGCTGATGCGGCGGGCGGTGCGATTCTTCATCAAGTCCGGGACGTAACTGGACAGGCTCGGGGCGTTCGCTTCAAAGCACCAGCCGACGTGCGAGTGCCACAACCCTTTGATGAAGCCCACGAAGCCGTGGCCATGCAAGTGGGGCGAATGCGGATCGTCCTTGGTGTCGCTCTCCTGATGGTGATGACGATGCTGGGCGACCCATTGGATCAGCGGCCCTTGAATGGCCATCGAGCCCAAGGCGCCGAGCACCGCTTGCACCAGGGCATTCGTCTCAAACGAACGATGCGTGAACAAGCGATGGAAGCCTACGGTAATGCCCAGCGCCGTGGCCACGTACATCCCCACCAGCAGGCACAACGGCAGCCAATGGAAAGCGCCTCCCCACAGCAAATAGCCGGCGGCAATTACTCCCAAGAAGGGCATTACGACAGCGACCACATTGACGATCCGAATCAACAGGGAAGCAGGTGCGGGGGCGACGCGAGTTTTGATAGTCGAAGCGATTGCCGGCTGGGCCGGAGTCGGGGAAGTCTTAGAGGGCAACGAAGTCTTAGAGGGCAACATGGTGATTACCTCGTAACAAAAATGGTCTGTCTGTTTGTCTATGTAGCGATGTTTCGAAGAATCGTTCGTTGGGTGGCTGGAGCAACGCCCAGGACACCCCTCTTTTGGTTCTTTGAAATGGTTCCTAACGCGAGCTTGAAGAGCAGATGAATCTTGCCACCCGGCAGGTCTTGCGCCAAGCGGTGTCGAATAGTCCTTCAACGTAGTAGTACACCATCGTGGTCCAGCGGAGCATGGCCTGAATTACTCATTTCTTGCTACCTCTTACGCCGGCTCCGCCATCAACTGCACGCCGGGAATTGCAATCAGCGCTTTCTCAAAAATCGCACGGGACAACCGCGAACCGTACGGCACCAGGAACGAAAAGCACGAGCTGGTGCGATCTTCCTCAAACGGCTCGCTGTTCTTGAAAATGAACGAGTGCCCCAGGCGGTCCAGCAGCAGGTTGGCGTTGGCCATTCCCTCGACGCGCACCCGCGAGGCATTCCCCAGCGAGCGCACCCACACGCGGATGGGGGTCATCGGTGTTCTCCCCTGTTGTGGACGCACGTCGTTTCAACAGCGCACGCCGAAAAAATAAATGATTCGTTCATGTGCCGTTCCGCCTCGATCTGCCTGCGGGCGACTTGGCAACCCGCGATCTCCCCGTAGTCGACGATTTCAATCGCTTCGCTGCGACGGGATCGACTTCCTGCTGTCGCTTGCGCACGCTTTGATAGGGCATCCCTTCCTCGCGCTCGTACCGCTCGGCCCGCAGAAACCAGAACGCCAGTCCGCCGGTGTTATGGTACGCGCCGGGCGTCGCGGTGCGCGGAGCGACGACCGCCCGCACGCCCAGCGAACCTTTCCGCCCCGTTTTATTCCAGCCGCGCCGCTCCATGATCAACCGCACCAGCACGCCTACCGCTTGCCGCAGGCGGTTGGTCAGCCGCGGGTGCTGTGTCGCCAGGAACCGATCGAACACCGGCTGAGCCTCGAACTCGCGCACCACGCCCGCCAGCGGGGGCCGGTCGTGATGCACTTCGGACTCCTCCATGCGCCGCTGCCGGTCTGCGTTGTCGAAGAACGCCAGCACCTCATCGAACGGCTGCTGCGGCTCATTAACCACGTCGGCGAAAGTGCGGCCTTGCCGATCCTGCAGGAACTCTTCGCGGGTAATGGTGGCGCGGTTCATCAATACGTCCTTCTGCCGTCCTTTTTGCATCCTGCGTCCCGCGGCGAGCAGCCGGCGGGGGGAACCCTGGCGGTTCAAGACTTGTAGGCGCTGAATCTGTACGCGCCATATCTGTAGGCACTACATCTGCACCTACAAATATTGTATGTCATCGACCGGCCGGGGTCCAGCCGGGGACAGTAAATAGGCATTGTTTGTGGAGAATTCCGGTATCACTCGATGTCACTAGCCCGAAGCAGGCGAGGGGGACATGGCTCTCCGTCCCTCGCTTGCGCGTCGGGCTAGTGAACGGTTCCAATGGCCCGGCCTGGTTGGCCCTGCAACCCCCCGGACGGAGCCCGGGGCTATATCGAACATGGCGCGCAAAAAAACGCCCCTGGATCGCGTGGACCCAGGGGCGTGGTGATCGTTTGCGAGTGATCGCAACTCGTCACGGCTTGGCCGCAACTAGACCGGCTTTACCGAGGTGGCGCAAGGGCCCTTCTTGCCCTGACCTACCTGGTAATCCACCGTTTGGCCTTCGCGCAGGCTGTCGAAAGCTCCGCCTTGGACTTCAGAGTTGTGAAAGAACAGGTCGTCCCTCTCCCCCTTGATGAACCCAAAACCGCGGTCGGAAACCAACTTCTTGATCGTACCTTGTGGCATTTCTGCTCTCCAAAAAACTAAAAACCTGAGTCGACGCATCGCTCCGAAAAGAAGCCGACCATCAACCCGAACATGTCAGAGCAGGGAACGACGAAACCGAGCCGGGCACTTGTAGTTGCGGGAAGAGCACGCAACGCAGAACGCGTCGTGCTAAAAGAACAACCAGAAAGCGTCTGTATCTGCATCTTTGTTTTCTGCTCGTCACGAAGTCCTCGTGACTGCCAAAGTATACGCTATCAACGCCGACATAGCAATGGACCGATTTGGCCATTTCGCGCGTTTTTATTTGATATTGGGGCAATTTTCGCCCAGAAATAGCACAAACTCGTAGCGTGGGTGCTTGCACCCGCGTCTGGTCGGCCCGAGATTCGTGGGTGCAAGCACCCACGCTACAAATCTGGCTCAAGTCGTGTTTGGCCGCACCGGCCCGGGCGACGTGCGCTCTTTGAGCCAATAGGCATACTGCACCGGCAGCACTGCTTGTGGCATCTCCATGCCCAATTGCTGAGCGGCGTGGTAGGGCCAATGCGGGTCGCGCAGCATTTGCCGGGCCAGCATCACCAGATCGGCATGTTGATCGCGCACGATGTCCTCGGCCTGCTGCGGCTCGGTGATCAGCCATCCCACGGCGGTTGGCATGCCCGTCTCGCGGCGAATCCGGCTCGACGCCGGCACCATGAAGCCCGGCCCCCACGGCACGTGCGAGATGTCGGGCGTGATGAAGTCATGGCTCACGTCCACCAGATCCACGCCCGCGAGCTTGAAGCGGCGTACCAGCTCGATCGACTCGTCGATGGTCACGCCTCCTTCGATCCAGTCGGTCACGGAGAGTCGCACCGTCAGCGGCAGCCGCTCGGGCCACACCTTGCGCACCGCGGCGAGTGTCTCCAAATGGAAGCGAACTCGATTTTCAAAGCTGCCGCCGTAGGCGTCGGTGCGTCGGTTGGCCAGCGGCGAATAGAACTCGTGCGCCAGATAGCCGTGAGCAAAATGCAATTCCAGCCATTCAAATCCGGCAGTTAGCGATCGCTTTGTCGCTTCAACAAAGGCCTCCTGCACGCGGGCAATGTCTTGCACCGTCATCGCACGGGGCACCACGGGAAGGTTCGCGCCGAATGCCACTGCAGATGGCGCAATGATTTCCCACGCCCCTTCGTTCGGCGCGAGATGATTGTCCCCCTGCCAGGGGCGATGCGTGCTCGCCTTGCGGCCGGCGTGGGCAAGCTGGATGCCGGCGACCGCTCCGTGCTGCTTGAGAAAGCGGGCGATGCGCGAAAACGGCTCGATATGGCCGTCTGACCAGATGCCGCTGTCCGCCGGGCTAATCCGTCCCTCCGGTGAGACGGCCGTCGCCTCCACTGTCACCAAACCCGCGCCGCCGATCGCCCGGGCGCCCAGATGCACCAGGTGCCAATCGGTGGGATAGCCGTCCTCCGACGAGTATTGGCACATCGGCGAGACGGCAATCCGATTCCGCAGCAGGATGTCTTTAAGGCGAAACTCTTGGAACAGGCAGGGCATGAATTGTTATTCCTAATTGGTACGTAATGCTCTGATTCTAAATTCAAAGTCAGGTCAACGCGTTTTCGTTTTGGTCCGCTGCTCGCACAGCGGATGGCTTTGCGTTGGCTCGGCCAAAACCTCGGCCAGCGTGGTTTGTCGAAAGGCGTCTTCCACCGACGCCAAGGCGTTGTCCATCCGCCGGTGCAGCGGGCAGAGGCGTACGCCGTGCGTTTTTAAACCCAACGGACAATGCCGGATGCGGGCAATCGGTTCGACGGCATTGACCACGTCAAGAATCGTCAATTCGGAAGGGGATTTTACCAGGGCCACTCCGCCCCCAACCCCCCGCTTCGACTGGACAATCTTGGCCCGGCATAAACCCTGGATCACCTTCGAGAGGTAGGCCTTCGGCACCAAGGTGGCCGCGGCGATCTGGTCGGTGGTCTGCGGGGCAGGGGAGCGGTCGGCCAGGTGGACCACTGCTCGAAGGGCATATTCGACGGTCTGTGAAAACACCAGAGATTCTCCGCGAACACTTTTTTCAGGCTGTCCCGAAACTGGACCTTGACATCCAGAATAGGCGACGTTATTCTCGGTGGAAAGTGGATATGTGTATCCGATTATCCCCCGCCCGACGCACTCCCGTCAATCCTGCCAGAAGGAGCTTGCCATGATTCACATCGACGAACCACGCCTGGAATCGGACCTGGCCTATCGGTTTGAGTATCTTGCCGAGTTCATGGAGTTCGGCCCGGACGAAGTGGCGTCGATTCACGCCGCGGCCGGTGCGATTGCTCCGCTGGTGCCCACTTTGGTCAATGCGGTCTACGAGAAGCTGCATCAGTACGACGCCACCTGGCGGCACTTTCTCCCGCGC
>JAIOQB010000237.1 GCA_021413585.1 Planctomycetia bacterium | reverse complement strand
GACCGCGGGATGCTTGCGATTCGCCACGCCCTTGCTGGAGGAGCCGCTGCCTGGCATGGCCTACGAGCTGCTTGCCAACCAGGAAGCGCCGCTATTGGCGATTCGCCGCGCGCTGGGGCTGGGCCTGGAGGATTCACTGCCGCCGCTCGATGTTCGGCTTGGCACGACGCGCGGAACCAATGCGCTCATTACGCGGCGCGGCGCACGAACGGCATTCGTCACGACCCGCGGTTTTGGCGACGTGCTGGCGATTGGCTATCAGAACCGACCCAAGCTGTTTCAACTGGCGATCGAAAAGCCGGCGCCGCTCTATGCGGCGGTTGTGGAAATCGACGCGCGGCTCGCTGCGGACGGCAGCGTATTGCGGGCGCCGGACGACGCCGAAGTGCGGCGGCAGTTGGCCGGACTACGCGATAGCGGGATCCAGTCGCTGGCCGTCTGCCTGCTCCATGCCGACCGACAGCCGTGTCACGAACAATTTGTTGGCCGTATCGCCGCCGAACTGGGTTTTCGCGAAATCAGTCTTTCCAGCCGGGTCGCGCCACTGGTGAAAATCGTCCCCCGCGGAGATACGACCGTCGTGGACGCCTATCTGACACCCGTGCTCCGTGACTACGTCGAGGCCATCCGCGCTCAGCTCGGCGGTGGTAGTCGCGTGCGAATGCTCACTTCGGCCGGGGGCTTGGTGGCCGCGGATGATTTCGTCGGCAAAGACAGCATCCTCTCCGGCCCGGCGGGCGGAGTGGTCGGACTTGCCCGTGCGGCAGCGGCGGCCGGCATTGAACACGCCATTGGCTTCGACATGGGTGGGACCAGCACCGATGTATCGCGCTTTGACGGTCACTTCGAATATCAATATGAAACCGAGAAAGCGGGCGTCCGAATTGTGGCCCCGATGATGGCCATTGAAACGGTGGCGGCCGGCGGCGGTTCGATCTGCCGGTTCGATGGGATCAAGCTGGTCGTCGGTCCCGAGAGCGCGGGGGCCGATCCTGGCCCGGCGTGCTATGGCCGTGGCGGGCCGCTGGCGGTGACGGATGTCAACCTGCATCTCGGTCGGATCGTTCCACAACACTTTCCCTTTCCGCTGGATCGCAATGTAGTCCAGCAGCGGTTAGCGGCGGTGGCGGCCGAAGTGAAAGCGGCCTCCGGCCGGACTATGTCGCTCGATGAAGTGGCCGAAGGTTTTGTTCGCGTGGCGAATGCAAATATGGCGGCCGCCATTCGGTCGATCTCGGTGGCCAAAGGGGTCGATCCGCGCGGGTATACACTGGTGGCGTTCGGCGGCGCTGCGGGGCAACACGCCTGCGCGGTGGCGGAAGAGCTGGGAATCCAACGGATCTTGAGCCACCCAGACGCGGGATTGCTGAGCGCCTACGGAATCGGCTTGGCCGACGTGACACGGCACGCCGTCGCGGGGATCGACCGGCCGCTGAGTGATATGTCGCTCGGCGAACTGAAAGAGATTTTCGCCAGGCTGACGGACGAAGCGCGGCGTGGCGTGCTGGCGGAAGGTATTTCGGAAACGCAAATCGAAGCCATCTGCCGGCTCGACGTTCGCTATCAGGGGACCGACGCGGCGCTGACGATCCCTTGGACAGACACGACAAATGTCCAAGCGGTCTTTGAGGCGGCTCATCGGCGGTTGTATGGGTTCATCGTGCCGCGGAGAGAATTGACGCTGCTGGCCGCGCGGGTCGAAGCCATCGGGCGAACAGCCGAGTCGGTGCAGGCTTCCGTTTCGGTGGCGCGAACGGAGGCGACCGTTAATAGCGTGTCGCCACTCTATTGCGGAGCAGTCAAGCATCAAGCGACGGTGTACGATCGCAGTCGCCTGACGCCAGGCAACATGTTGCGCGGCCCAGCGATTGTGGTCGTAGCGATGGCGACGACAGTAGTCGATCCCGGCTGGGAGGCCGTGGTGCTCAGCGGCGGTGAGCTGCTGATAAGGCATTCTCTCGCAACCCAGGTCACGCCCGGCAGGCGAGACCTACTTGCGGAACCAGATCCGGTCTTACTGGAAATCTTCAACAATCGCTTCGCAGGCATTGCCGAGCGCATGGGAATCACGCTGCGCAACACGGCGCTGAGCGTGAACATCAAGGAGCGGCTCGATTTCAGTTGCGCCATCTTTACGGCCGAGGGGAACCTGGTGGTCAACGCGCCGCACATCCCTGTCCACCTGGGGGCCATGAGCCATACCGTGCGACATCTGTTGGCCGAAAATCCGCTGCTCCGCCCTGGTGACGTGCTGCTGACGAATGATCCCTTTGCCGGCGGTTCGCACCTGCCCGACGTGACGGTTGTTACACCTGTGCATGACGGGGCTGGCGAGCGCGTACTGTTTTTTACCGCATGCCGGGCCCACCATGCCGAGATCGGAGGAAGCGAACCCGGCTCGATGCCACCCGGGAGCCAATCGTTGACGGAAGAAGGGGTGCTGCTGCGCAATTTCAAGTTGGTCGCTGCTGGAGAGCCGCGGTTCGATGCATTGGCTGAGGTGTTGCGCACCGCCGAGTATCCCTCCCGGGCAGTCGCCGACAATCTGGCCGACGTGCAGGCGCAAGCAGCCGCCAATCGCCAGGGGGCGGCGGAACTGGAATCGCTCATCGCCCGTGAGGGGCTCGACGTCGTCACCGCGTATATGCAACACATTCAGGCGGCAGCCGAAAAGAAAATGCGTGCAGCCCTCGCCAGACTTCCCGATGGCCGGAGGGAGTTTGTGGACTACCTGGAATTGCCACCGCCCATCGGCAGTTCTATTACACCGCAATCCGTTCCCATTGCCGTGGCCATCACGATCGCCGGCGACGAAGCCGTGTTCGACTTCACCGGCACAGCCCCTGTCGTGCCAGGCAACCTCAATGCGACACCGGCCATCGTCTCGGCGGCCGTGATGTATGTACTGCGATGCCTGATCGACGAAGAGATACCGCTGAACGAAGGGGTCATGACACCCGTGCGGATCGTGTTGCCGGAGTGTCTGCTCAATCCTCCACGCCATTCCGACCCACGGCGCTGCGCGGCCGTGGTCGGTGGCAATGTGGAAACTTCGCAGCGCGTTGTCGATGTGTTGCTTGGCGCGCTCGGCATCGCGGCGGCCAGCCAGGGTACGATGAACAATCTGCTCTTCGGGGACGAGTCGTTCGGCTACTACGAGACGATCTGCGGCGGCGCGGGAGCTACACACAACCGCGACGGAGCCGACGCCGTGCATACGCACATGACCAACACTCGGCTTACCGATGCGGAGGTCTTGGAGCGGCGCTATCCAGTGCGTCTGCTGGAATTCTCCATCCACCGCGGGTCCGGCGGGAGCGGTCAATGGCGCGGCGGCGACGGCGTGGTGAGACGAATCGAGTTCTTGCGGCGGCTGACCGTGTCGATACTCTCCCAACGCCGCGGCCCGCATCCGCCGTATGGGTTTCACGGTGGCGAGCCAGGGCAACTTGGCCGCAATCGCCTGCTCCGACGCGACGGCTCAATGCACGAACTGCCCGGCCAAGTGCGCCTGTCCGTCGAGCCGGGTGACATCCTGATAATCGAGACGCCAGGCGGCGGCGGCTGGGGACTGTCCTAATTTTCGGGACAGTCCCCTGCCCTGTCCTAACAATCCGCGAGTATCATGCAACAACCATGAACGTCCAACCGACCAAGCTCGAATTGTCTCCCCAAGGGAGTCTCCTCATTACCTGGAGCGATAGCCAACGGCGCGAGTACACCGTGCGAGAGCTGCGCGACGCCTGCCCCTGCGCCACCTGTCGCGAGAAGCGAACGGCCGCCGCGGGCGCGCCATCGAATCCGTTTGCCGTGCTAAGCCCTGAAGAGTTGCGGCCGCTGACGATCCGTGGCATGGAGCCGGTCGGCAGCTATGCTTACAAGATCGACTTCAGCGACGACCACGACACGGGCATCTACACGCTGGAACGGCTGCGCGAGTTGGGGCGGGTGCAGTAGGTCCGCATTGCCGAGGCGGACCTTTTGTTGACGGTTTGCATCCAGGTCACAGAAAAATTTATCCTCACGCCCCATCCGCAGGTCCAGTCCGGCAGACCGGACCTACTACTTGTCCTACATCTCCGGCGCGGGGGGAACCAAAGTGCCAGGGTCAAAACCCTGTGGGATGCCCGGTGGTCCAGGCGCGCCTGACTTCTTGTCGTCCTTGGGCGCTTTCTTCTGAATCACTTCCTTTTGCCCAAGATGAATCTTCTGATAGGTTTCATCGGCGATGATGTAATACCAATCGGCAAAGCGCTTGTTGAGCTTGGCCACCCGGGCCTTGCCGGCGGCAACTTTGGATTCATATTCTTTGAGCCGCATTTCATTTTCTTTGACGATCTCGTCACGCTGCTTTTTCAGCACCTCCGGATCGGGCTTGGGTTTCTCCAACTTCGGATCTTTCTTCGCTGCATCTTTGGCGGCGTCACCCTTGGCGCCGTCCTTCTTAGGCTCGTCCTTCTTCGCTTCATCCTTTTTCGGCTCATCCTTTCTCGGCTCATCCTTCTTAGCATCTTCCTTGGTCGCGTCGGCCGGTTTCTCGTCCTTGGCTTCAGCGCCAACGAGCTCCGGCACCTTCTGCAACTCCGGCTTGGGAATCATGCCATC
>JAIOQB010000236.1 GCA_021413585.1 Planctomycetia bacterium | reverse complement strand
CGTGCCACCGCCAGCGCAGATGCCGCCGGGAGCCGTGTCGAACGCGTTGTAGACCAACGCCGGATTGGCGTAGGAAGTGTCACAGACGTTGATCGCCGGAGATAGATCAGCATAATTCGTCAACGATCCTCCGGCCCAGGCGCGGAGTTCGCCGGTGGACATGATCACATAATAGGTATTTCCAAACGCATTCGTATTGCCCCGGATCCATTTCGTGTTCGGCGCTCCGGCGTAGGTGTCGGTGCCGTCTGTGTAGAAGCCGTACGATTGGTCCAACGCGCACAACGACGCAAACGATCCCAGCGATGGCGTGCAACCTCCCGTCGTTGTCCCACCGCCTGTCGTTCCGCCGCCCGTTGTCGTGCCACCACCAGTCGTCGTTCCACCGCCGCCGGTGGTCGAACCGCCCGACGTGGTGCTTCCCGTCGAGGCCACCAACGTCGTAGTCCCCAACCGGCGGTCAAATGCCCGGGTGACCGCCACTTCGCGCACATTGCGGCTGCGGGGGTCGTAGATGCGGATGCGGACCTGCACCGCCGGCAGCGGCGTATTGTAAGGCGGCGCCGTTTGCCACTCGCCCGGGTCGTCCACCACTCCGTTGCCGTCATTGTCCAATCCGTCCGCCCCCAGAATCTCGTCCGTCGGCGACCAGGAATCATAAACGCCGGGCGAATTGGCGGTCTTGCTCAAGCCGCATGCATTACTCCAGGTGCTGTTGAATTGTGGCGTAGGCGCCCCATTGGGGGTCACGTAGCCGGGCGCGTACGTTCGCAGGGTGCCCGCTGAATTGTAGGACGGGAGATCCACAAACGCGCCATAGCCGACCACCGTCGCCGAGCCCGACGCCAGCATCGTCGTGTAGCCCGGATCCCCGGGCGACAGCCGCACCGCCGCGGAGCCGGTACCGGCGGAAATGATCGGCGCGCCGGCGTCCCACACCCGCACGTCGAAGCCAACCACGTTGTCCATGATCGCGATCCAGCCCGAGTGGTCGAACGCACCGCTCGTCGGCTTGATGCCGTTGACCAGCGTGGTGGCATTAAACGCGTTGGGGAAGTTCGGATCGTGGGCATGCCGATTCTTGCGATGCTCCAAATCGGCCAGCGAATTGAACACCCAGGTGTTGGTTCCCTGCTGGCGCGCGGAGATGGAGTAGTTTTGATAGAACTGGTCGCTCGTCATATTGGCGACGGTGCCTCCGGGGAGGACAGCCAGCGAGCGCCGATAGAGCACGCCCTTGTAGACGAACCAGATCACTTCAGCGACGTGCGACTGCTGCGTGTTCAGGCCGGAGGAAACGAACCCATCCGTTTGCGTGGTGAATGCCAATACGTCGTCGGTATCTCCGTAGACGGACGTGGCCCCAAGGTTATCCGAGTCGGAGAGCGGGCCTTCGATGGCCTCAAAAAATCCGGAACCCACGCGGAGCGACGTGGACAAAGACGCGGCGATCGTCAGACCGTCCAGGTCGCGCTGCAGCGTGTCGCCTCCATAGCGCAATTGAGACGACATGCTGGTGTCGCGAACGGATTTGTTGATCGCCGTGCCGAGGTTGGCGAACAGCGATACGACGGCCAGCAAAAGGATCAAGGCCACGGCCGTAGCTACCAGAATTTCAATCAGCGTGAACCCACGGGAGCGCCGAACGAACTTTTGCGGCTTCTCTCGGCGCATAGGTGCGGGGTGCGCAGCATGACGCCCGGAACCGCGATCATCGATTCTTGGCAAGGTGCGCATAGAGAGGAAAAGCACACGAAACGGTGCAGCGGGCAGCCGCATACAGGAACCCCGGCCGAAAAATTACGCACTCCCCTATCTCACGCTACTGGCCCGCTGATTCATCCGCTTGCGATCGAGGGTCCACAAAAGAACCAGCACGATCAAGAGTCGCCTAACGCCTGCCTCATTCATTTATGGCCGCTCGCGGCTCCCGTGTCAAGTCGGGCAGTTGGGCATGCCCAGCCAGACTGTCCGCATCGGTTTAAATTTACTGCCTAAATTTCTACCCCATACGCTACAAGCCAGGTTACTGGCATTCGATTCTGACGGCATCGGCGATGAGGTATCCAGAGCTGGAGGGGCTGTCCTTGATGGTTACCGTCAGGGTGGTGCCAGTGGCGGTCACGGTGGTCAAGAGTTCAAAAGGCTTCGGCGACGCTGCAACCCC
>JAIOQB010000131.1 GCA_021413585.1 Planctomycetia bacterium | reverse complement strand
CTGCTCGCCGCCCGCCCCGACAGCACCACGCTCGAGCCGGGCGCCTCGCCGGTGAAGTTCAACGAATTTAGCCTCGATCCGCCGATCACCATCGAGCGCGTCGTGTGGTTCTGCAACACCACCCTCTCCGCAATCAACAATGCCGTGCTGCCGCAGACCGAAAAGGACAAGGTGTTTTACAACCGCGACAACACCATTACGTCGCTCCCCTTGGCGCCGGGCCGGTACCTGGTCGTCGGTCCGCGGGCAGTTACGCCCATCGGCAAAGCGAATGACGGCACCGGGACGGACAGCATCCAGCAGATCAAGCTGAATGTCTCCTCCGTGCCGGTCGACGTCACGAGCATCAGTGATGGCACCACCACGATGCCGGCCACGGGGACGAAGATTCAGGCCCCCACCGCCATCATCTGCGGGCACGATCGCCCCTCGACATGGACGGGGACCAACACGCCGCAGAACATCGGGCTGAATGTGTCCGAGCCGCTTCCCAGCGGCACTTACTATCCTGAGCCGACGGACCTGGTCAACAACGACAACAAATACACGCCGGCGCTCGACCATCCGCTCGACGGCCCCAGTTCCACGCTGGCCACTGCTTCGCCCGCCGCGGCGCTCTATAGCCTGGGCAAGAATACCACCCGTAATTATCGCACGGTGTTTTTGCAACGGCTAGCGGACCCGACGCAGGCCTACGATCAGTACACCAATCCGTACATCACGGTCGACTTCATGCCGGTCGACCTCACGATGTTCAACGGAGACGCGGCCCAGTTTGGCAATCCGGACGTGGTGGGGACAGTGCGGTTCCGCACCCGCGAGCGGGGGGACAACACGGCCTTCAACATCTGGGCGCCGCCAATCAACACCGCGATGGAAACGGCCGCCGCGTCGACGCCGGCGGCCGGCGCGACCAGCTACTTCAACTACAGCCTCATTCACTCGTTCGGGTTCTTGAACAACGCGTTCAACCCTACGCCCGCCACGCCGTTCGGCCAGCTCATCACGTCGGCCGATCCGGCTCCGATTACGCCGGCCAACTACGGCGATCCGCGCACTCCGTTCCCGCTGCTGAGCTGGTTCGATCGTCCCTACATCAGCCCCTACGAGCTGATGATGGTGCCGGCCAGCACGCCGGCGCGGCTGAACTACGAGTTCTCCAACATCGTGACGTTTCCTGGAGACCCCTACGTTTCGTACTACCCGCCGTTTCGGCATCTGCTGAACTTCTTTGAAACCAGCAACAACGCCGGACAGGGGACGCAGCTCTGCCGGATCTTCGACTATCTGTACGTGCCGTCGAAGTACACGGAAACGCAGACGATCCTCAATCCGTCAAGGTTCGCCGGCAACGATGCCGCGGGGCTGGGCAAGGGGCGCTTCCGCCCGCCGTTTAACTTGCTGTCTCGCTTCCGCGAGCCGGGAGCGGTGAACCTCAACACCATCTACAGTGCCAATGTGTTCGCCAGTGTCATGAACAATGGCCTGACGTCGCAGCCCGCCTGGGACGTGTTTCTCCGCAGCCGCCGCGGCTACGCCACCACTCCCACCACCGCGCAGTTTTCCGTGATGGACAACGCCACGCCCTCGTTCATCGCCGCTCCGTTCCGCAGCGCGGCCGGGTCGGGTTTGTATCCCTTAGGCGGCGATCGGCGCGACGCGGACGTGACGCTATTGCGCCCCGAGCCAACCACGGTCAACACGCTGTTTGCTTCCACGGCCACCGAGGCGTATCGCAACTACCAGGCCCACTCGTACTTCCGCTATCAGCCGATCAACCGCCTGGGCAACCTGGTCACGCAGCGGTCGAACACGTTTGCCGTGTGGATTACGGTCGGATATTTTGAAGTCGAGCCGAATCCCGCCGGCGTCGATGCCTACCATCCCGACGGTTATCGGCTGGGCTCAGAACTCGGCGCCGATACGGGCAACATCAAGCGCCACCGCAGCTTCTACCTTATCGACCGCACGATTCCCGTCGGCTTTGAGACCGGCCGCGATTACAACGCGGCGCAGACGATTCTGCTGAAGACGCATATTGAGTAAGGGTAGCTGGGGTCATTCGCGAATGATGGAGTCTCAGGTCCCGTAGGGACCATTGAAAGTAGCCCAGCGATTCATCGCTGGGTTCGAGATCCCGATCGATGCCAGTGCGTCCCGGAGGGACGATTGAACATTCCCGGTGAAACATGTGAGTGAAATGCGTCAGGCTCGCACTTAACTCATCGTGTGCGCTGTCTTCAAGCGTCCCTACGGGACGCCGACGAAATGCGCGTACCCTACCACCCAGGGATGAATCGCTGGGCTATTGTCGGGCGTCCCTACGGGACGATGAGCGCGCGGGCAGATGCCCTCTCACGCATTCGACAGAATGTGCAAGATGTCGTCATCCTTGACCACATAATCCTTCGGCTCGCGGCGGAGCAGGTTGGCAGCCTTCACTTCGCGTTCGCTGCCCAGCCGCACCAGGTCGCTGCACGTCATCACCTCGGCCCGCACGAAGCCCCGGGCCAGATCGGTGTGGATCCCGGCCGCCGCGTCGACCGCGGTCCCCCCTTGTTGCAGCATCCAAGTGCGGACTTCCTTTTCACCGGCGGTGAAGAACAGCCGCTGTCCCGACACCTCCAGCAGCAGGCGAATCAATCCATCGCGGTCGATCGCCTCGATGCCAAACTCCCGCTGAAACTCCACCCGCTCCGCTTCTTCCATCTGCGAGAGTTCCAACGCCAGCCGCACCGGCACCACGGCCAGCTTGGTTCCCGGCGGGGCCGCTTTGGCATATCGCTCGGCATCCGTGTCGTCGTCGGACGTGTTGATTACCACCAGCCGCGGTTTTTCCGTCAGCAGCCGGAACGAGCGGGTGGCCTTTTCCTGCTCCTCGGTGAACTTGGTTTGAGACAGCGCCGTGCCGCTTTCCAAAATCGCCAGCAGCGGTTCCAGGGCCGCCAGCTCGGCCTGCTCCTGGTCGCGGTTGGGGCGCGGCTTGAGCACAGAGTCGCGCAGCTTCTCCACGCGGCGGGTGACAATCTCCAGATCGGCCAGCAGCAGGTCTTCGTCGAACGAAGCCAGGCGGGCCAGCGGATCGGCGCCCCCAAACGCCCCGACGACGTGCACCAGGCAGCCCGCCTCGCGAATCAGCCCCAGCCGGGCGGCGTTCCCTTCGTGCCCCGGATCGAGCCCCGGCGTGTCGACCAACTCCAGCGACGCCACCGTGACCTTCTTCGGCTGATAGACCTCGCACAACTGGGCGATCCGCGGATCGGGCACGGCGGCCATGGCGGACTGCGTGACGTGCGACAGCGCCGGATCGGGCGCGATGCCGGTCAGCCATTGAAACAGCGAACTCTTGCCCGAACCTTGATATCCAACCAATCCAATTTTCATGCAATCATTCCAACGCGGCGAGGGAATAAACGGGGGTGATGCGGGGCAATCGGGCCAACCGCAAAACGTGGCAGGCAGGGCGCCGGAGGCTAGCGTTTCGCCCGGGCATCGGCCAGGGCGGCCGCCAACTGGCCGAGTGCCTGTTCTACTCCGCTGGTCTCCGCTTTGTCCAGAGCATGGCGGCCGAACCGCACTCGGTAAAACATCTCGACAATCCGCCGCGGCACCCCGGCGGCCACCGCCAGCCGGGGGCTCTCGCTGAACTGGCCGCCCACGGCCATCGCAAACTCGTGCGGCGTCTGGCTGGCCGGGCGCACCATACCATGGGTGGAGAGAAGCTTTTCCAGGCTCTCGTAGAACGCCACCGGCTCGCGGTTGGTGCGGCGGCGCGCCGGCCGCGTCGCGCCGCCGCGGCGGCCAAACTGGCGAATCAACCGCCGCAGCACCAAAGACAAAGCGTACAGCATCATCGCCAACAGAACGCCTCCCATCACCAGCGGCCAACAGAGCCAGGCGTTGAGCATCCAATTCCAGAAGTCCGCGGAACAAATCGAACTCACCAAATTGGGCAGCGTTTCCGTCCAGGTCTTGCGCGTAATGAGTTTTTTCGCCATCGCGACAAAGGTTGAGAACGGACTGTAGATCGCGTCCCGCTGCCGCTGGGCATCGAGCCCCACGACGTAGTTCGTCCACAGGTAGTCGCCATAGTCCATCCAGTCGCGGGCCCGTTCCCCCAGCGTCAGCTCGCGCTGGCCCGAAGCGTCGGTGGATCCAGGCGTCGGATCGAGCCGCATCCAGGCGCCGCGGGGAAACTTCTCGCGGTCTTCGGCCGGCAAATTATTGGCGTCGATGTACGCCTCCACCCAGCTATGGGCGTGCAACTTGCGCACCTGATAGTAGGCGCCCAGCGAGTTGTATTCGCCCCCTTTAAAGCCCAGCACCATGCGGGCGGGAATCCCCTGACTGCGCAACATCAGCGTCAGGGCGCTGGAGAAGTATTCGCAATGCCCGCGCCGATGCAGAGCCACAAAGTCTTCGATCAGGTCCACGCCTTGCTCGCGGGGCTGGCTCGCCAGGCTGTATTCAAACTGCGGCGAGTCGCGCAGCGACCGCTCCAACGCGCGGGCCCGGGCCACATGGTCGGTGGTCGTTCCCGGGACGGCGCTGACCACCTTGGCGGCAAACTGCCGCAGCCGGGCTAACGGGTCGACGCCTTGAGCGTTGACCTTCGGGAGTGTGGTCAGAATCCTCCGGTAGTCGCTGCGCAGCCGGCGATCGGTCGGCAGCAAGTCTACCTGCAATCCGCCGCTGAGCCCGTTGGTAGCCAGCGTAAACTCCAGCCGCTTGCGCCGCCGGCTGCGGATCAATTGCTGCCGGCGGGGATCGAATTCAATCGGGCAGGAGCTATCCAGCTTGAAGGGAGAATAGACGCTAAACACGGTATTCTCGGGCTGCTCTTCCAGCGTGATGCGCTGCAACACGTACTTGTGTTGGCGGTCGGCGTCGGGCAAGTCGATTGGCTCTTCGAATTGTGCCCGGTCCCACAGGTTGCCGTCGGGAAGCGAATCGGCCATGCCGCCGTTGAGTTCGCCCTGGTTGTGCAGGCGCCAGGCGCCATTGTTGTACATATCCACCAGGGCGCCGCGGAACAACGGGTCGCCATGGACTATGTACGGCTGCCCGGTCTGTCGATCGACAAACCACACCCGCATCACGGAGGCCGTGTCCTGCAGCACTTCTCCCAGCCGGCCCAACTGCACGGTGTCGTTAAACCCGATGGTGGCCACGGCCCCGCCCCCTTGGGCAAACAGCACTTGCCGTCCAAAGCGGGGAACGACAAAGAATATGACCGCCGCCAGGACCACCGCCGCCGCCCCCTGCCCCAGCACGTGGCGAACCAGATCGCGCACGGACACCACCTGAGCAGAATCGGGCCCTTTGATAGCAGTAAATCCCGCGTCTAATTGCCCGGCGCCGCGCCGCGCCAAGGGTGAAGCGCCCGCGTCCACTCGCCGCGGCGAAGGCTGAAATCTTCGCCCCTCCCGGTAAGTGAATAGCAGCGATAGCGCCGCCAGCCCGAGCATCATGTAGAGCACCACCAACAGACCGAAGATGGGCGACAAGTTCAGCGCCGCCGCCACCACGACCTGCAGCAGGCTGAGCATCAGCAGTTGGCCGTACACCCGCACCGATTTGTTTTGAAACATCAGCACCATCTGCAAGTACACCAGCAGATTGGCGATGGCCAGCAATTGATTGTCGCGCCCCAAGCGGACCACATCCACCAGGAAGATGATCATCGCCGCGGAAGCGGCCAGCGTCGCCCAGCCCCGGCTCAGCCGCACTCGATCGGTCAACACGGTCAGATAGAAGCTGGCGATGGCAACGATCGTCGCCGCCAGGGGCAAGATCATGTTGCGCTGGCCGATGCCCAAGAGCATCGTGCCGAGCGAGCACATGATCCACATCACGATTTGCAGCAGCAATTCTGGATTCACTTGGCAGTCTCCGTGAGGCTGCCAGCTTTTCCACCTGCCGGTTTTTCCATGGCGCGTCCCGCAGGCGATGCCGTGTCGGACGATTGCTGTGGGAGATGATCGAGCGTGAAGTAATCCGCCAATTCGGCCCCGGCGGCGTCGATCACCAGCAGCGGCGCCCGGCGATTCGACGTGGACTCGGACCACGACGAGAGGCATCCGGCCGAAACGGCTTCCGCGCTGCGCGTCGTGATTACTACCAGCCCCGCATCCGGTGGCATGGCGGCCAGCGCCTCCTGAGCCAGCGGCTCAAAATGGCGGCCGTCCCCAGCCTCCAGCAGCGCCAGTTGCTTGAGGCACTGCCCCAGAAATCCGGGCGAAGCGGCCCCGCGTAGCAGGGCGTGCGTCTTGCCCGCGAGCCCCACTACAAGTTGCGTCCCCATGTGCCGGCAGGCGTCGCTGAGTACCGTGGCGGCGAAGCTGATCGCCCGCTCCACGGTCGCGTCGTCCACCGCGTTGCGCTGCGCTGGGCCTAGATCGACCAGCAGAGCCATCTCGCGGCTGCTGGGCTGTTCCAGCCGGCGGACCACCGGCTGCCGGCGCCGGGCAGTGGTCCGCCAATGGATTTGCCGCTGCGCATCGCCGGGGCGCCAGTCGCGAAGGCTGTGAAAGTCCCCTTCCGAAACCGACTGCCGTGCGTGCCGTCCCCGCGATCCATGCACGGCTTGCCGATACAGCCGATCCCAGGCGGGCGTCAAATGGCCCAATCGAGGCAGCACGGTGAGCGTTCGCGCGGCGTCGACGATCACCGTCCGCCGAATCAGCCCCAGCGGATAACGCGTCGATACCCTCAGCGGACCAAACGTATATTGGCCGCGATGCAGCAGCCGACCTCGATAGCTGACTCGCCGCGACTCGCCGCGCGGCACATGCCAGAACAACCCGCCGCAGCGGATGACAGGGCCAGCGGTGCCTCCCGCCGGCGGCCGCAACTCGTCGTCGACCACAACGCTCCACGCCCCCAGCGCCATGCGCGACCAGCGCGCCGGCCGACTGGTGGCGATCAGGTCAACGACCAACGGCTCCCCCGCGACGACAAACTCCGGCGCGCGACGAGTCACCGTCAGCGGCCGCAGCGCGGCCAGGGCCATTCTCCAACCGATCAAGAACGGCCCGAGCATCAAACCCGCCATCAGCATCAGCAGATTGATTTCGCGCAGAATCGCGCCGGTGGTCACAAAGACCAGGACCAGCAGGTAGGTCCAGCCCGCGCGAGTGATCGCAGTTCGCCGGCGGCGAATCATAACAGGGCCTCGCGACTTGGACGGTCGCCTGTCCGAAGGTTATTTACTTGGGCGTCGGCACTTCGTCGAGCAATCGTTCGATGATCCCTTCGGAAACCTGACGCTGGTTGCCGTGGACGTACGTCTTCGTGATCACGCGATGCGACAGCACCGGCACCGCCAGTCGCTTAATGTCATCGGGCACGACGAAGTCGCGCCCCTCGACCAGCGCAAGCGCCTGGCCCGCCCGGTACAGGCACAACGCCCCGCGCGTGCTGGCGCCAACCCTCAATTCCGACGAGCTACGCGTCGCCTCCACCAGGTCCAGCAGATATTCGTGAATCGCTTCGTCCACGGTCACGTCGCGCACGGCGGCCTGCAATGCCACGATCTGTTCGCTGTTGACCACCGATTGCAACTCGTCGACCGGCTCGCCGCCGCGATGCGACGTGAGCACCTGCAATTCGTCTTCGCGGCTGGGATACCCCACCGCGATCCGCAGCAAGAACCGGTCGAGCTGGCTCTCCGGCAATTGATACGTCCCTTCAAACTCGAACGGGTTCTGCGTGGCAATCACCATAAACGGCCGCGGCAGATCGTACGTCACGCCGTCGACCGACACCTGATGGTCGCTCATCGCTTCCAGCAGCGCGCTTTGGGTGCGCGGCGTGGTGCGGTTGATTTCGTCGGCCAGCACGATGTTCGCGAAGATCGGTCCGCGAACGTAGGCAAACTCGCCCGTGTTCGCCCGATAGATGCTGCTGCCGGTGATGTCGCTGGGCAGCAGATCGGGCGTAAACTGGATGCGGCAAAAATCGCCGTTGACGCTCCGCGCCAGGGCTTTGCCGATCAGCGTTTTCCCTACGCCGGGCACGTCTTCCAACAACACATGCTCGCCGGAGAGCAACGCCACGGTGCAGAGCCGAACCACTTCGGCCTTGCCCAGCACCACTCGGCCTATATTCGCTTCCAGCTCGGCAACGAGGCTCCGCATCTCTGTGGCCATCGGTCTGTTCCGTGTGAGACTGTTCCGAGTCAAACTGTTCTGCGCCAACAATTCGATAACGTCATGTTGCGCGGCGTTGCGATGCGCGGCGTTGCGGTTCCATCGATGAGCAGATGAGACAAGACGCTACTTCGCAAGCAAACACCCGCGCTAGGAGTGGGCTTCTTCCCGACCGGTTTTCCGGAACCGGCCAGAGCCTCTTCCACCCAATCCACAGTCTATACTATGGCGCGGCGGATTTGGACACTAGCGTTTTGCGAAATGGCCGACTGGAATTTCGGGATGCAATCTCCCTCCCTGCCACGGAACCGCTGCGGTTTCGATTCAGCGGCCCAGTTGACCGCGGGCCCGGGACGTTGGCCAAGCCACAGCGGCACCAGAGGCTCGATGCCCACCCCGGGCTCCCAAAAACGACGCCTGCGGGGAGCCCCGCGAAGACCGGAAAACCCGGTTTTCAGGCCGAATTTCGGCAAAATGTTTTACTTTTCCGGCCGGTTCGATATACTGACCACGCCAATCCAGGGCACACCCAGAGGGGTGCCGGCAGTCCGTTATTCTCTTGTGGTAAAGGGAACAGTGGCAATGGCCAAGAAGCTCTATGTAGGCAACCTTCCGTGGTCGGTATCTTCTTCAGACCTGCAGCAAATGTTTGCCGCGTATGGAACGGTGGCCTCCGCCGAGGTAATTTCTGACCGCGATACGGGTCAGTCGCGCGGGTTTGGTTTTGTTCAGATGGCGGACGACGCCGCCAGCGACGCGGCGATGAATGCCCTCAACGGCACCGATCTGCAAGGCCGGCCGCTGGTAGTCAACGAAGCCCGCGAGCGAACGCCCCGCCCACCAGGACGTGGTGGAGGCGGCGGCTATGGTGGGGGCGGCTACGGTGGCGGCCGCGGAGGTGGTGATCGTGGAGGTGGTGATCGTGGAGGAGACCGCGGAGGTGGTGGGGGTGGCAGTCGCCCGTCACGGTATTAGCCGCGAGCGTTTTGCCCCGAAATCTACCTCGATCCTCAACCAACTCGGCTGCAGGACTTTTACAGCCGCCGAGCTTCCATCACTTTGGGCGCCGGCAACTTTACGTTCCAGGCCAGCCCTAGCTTCTCCATCGCGGAGATGACCAGCCAACTGGCATCCAGTTGCCACCACGACAAGCCGTGCCGAGCCGAGGTGGGAAAGGCATGGTGGTTGTTGTGCCACCCTTCGCCCCAGCCCAACAACGCACAGAGCAGATTGTTGGTCGAGTAGTCCGTGGTGCGGTACTGCCGCTTGCCGAATACATGGCAGATCGAATTGATCGACCACGTGATATGGTGGCCGATGAAGATTCTCGCCAGCCCACCCCACAGCAATCCCAGTAGCGCCCCCTGCCAACTCATCGTGATCAGAGCCCCCACCGCCGTAGGCAATACCAGGCTCAAAATCACCCAGATGTAATACATCTTGTCGACTGCCACCAAAAGCTTGTCTTGCAGCAGGTCGGGCACATACCGCTTCAAATCGGGGGCCGACCAGTGCGTGGTCAACAGCCAGCCGCAATGGCCGTACCAGAATCCCTTAATCGAATTCCACAGTCCTTTGCCGTGCAGGTGGGGCGAATGCGGATCGCCGATATGGTCCGACCGCTCGTGATGCTTGCGATGCACGGCGCACCACACCAGCGGGGAGCCTTCCACGCTTAAGGCGCCAAAGAACATCCACATCGCCCGGATGGGACGGTACGTTTCAAAGGAATTGTGCGTCAGTAGGCGGTGGAAGCCGATCGTCACCCCCATGCCGGAGATGGCCCACGCCACTAGGAACATGGTCAGGAACGGCCAGCCCATCCAGCCCACCGTCCAGCAATACCAGATGGCCAACAGGAAGCCCACAAACGGGGCCACGATGGCCGAGATCATGATCAAGCGGTCGCCGGTGCCGGCGGACTCGCTGATCGGTTCGAGGTCGTGATCGTGGTCAGCGTGATCGTGCTCTTGATCCAGGTCGCCGTGCGAATGGCCGTTGTGCTGATGAACTACTTCGTCCAGATCGCCTTCGGCCTGCCTTTCCTGATGCCCTGCCTGAGAATTTGGAGTCGCCGACGTTGGCGGCACGGAAACGGTCGGACGCCTGAGGGTTTCGCTTTCCGGCAAGCCACGTCCGCTGGATATTGTCGACAAGGGTTGGGTTCCTCTAATCGATGAAGGACACAAACGCGCCACCTGTGTGAACGACTACGACCGTAGCATGCCCCGCCTCGACCTACACACCTGCACGATGACCGCCATGGATTTGGCAAAGCAGGGGATAGGGAAGCGGAGGGCTGGCGACAAACTGGCGGTACCCCCGCCGCCAGTGACGGATGGGACCGCCGTCATTGGGTTAGCTTGCCACGAAGCATTTTAGCCGACCCATGGGGCGCAGCAAGGCCATGGGCTCAATAATTGACGCGAAAACAGGCCCCGGGCGCGCTGTAAGTCTTATGCCCCATTCATTTTGACACCCCTCACGGCTGCCGCTGAAGCGACTGCGGAGGGATTGCTGCGGTCAGAGCGTGTTGGCCGGGAATCAGGGTCCGGCGGGCTCCGCCGTCTGCGACGTCTGGTGCTGCGAAATCTGCTGCGATTTTGGCGCCACGCTGATTGGAAGCTTAACCACAATCAGAGTCCCCTTCCCCGGCCGGCTTTCGATCGTGGCGGAACCGCCGAAGAGCCTCGCCCGCTCCACGATGCCGCGAATCCCGAATCGATCGGCCGGAACCAGGTCAGGTTCAAATCCGAGTCCCTCGTCGCGGATTTCCAAAATCAGCCGCCGGTCCAGTTGGGCCAGCGAAATTTCGGCCGACGCCGCCTGACTGTGCCGACTGACGTTGTTCAGCGCTTCTTGCACGATTCGAAACACCGACCCTTCAAACAACGGCGCGAGCCGATCGAAATCCACGCGATGCTTGAACCCAACCCGCAGGCCCGACTTCTGCGCGTGCTCGGCCACGAGATACTCAATCGAGCCGACGATTCCCTGCTCGTCGAGAATCGGCGGGCGCAGCTCGCTGATCAGTCGCCGTCCTTCGTCAATGGCGTCGATCAGCAAGTTGCGCACCCGATCGTATTCCTGCTGAACCAACTGGACACTATCCCCGTGCGGAACGCAGTGCCCTTCGAGCAGCATCTTGGCCGCCACAACGTCCTGTACCAGGCCATCGTGAATTTCGTAGGCCACCATCTGCCGTTCGCGCTCGCGCAGGTCGAGCAGTCGGCGCAACAGTTGCTCATCGCGGCGCAGCTTTTCCTCCGCTTGCTTGCGGTCGGTGATGTCGGTCGAGATACCGCAGATGGCATGAATCGCACCGGATGAATCGCGCAGCGGAAACTTGACCGAAATATAATTATGCGGCCCGTCTTCATGCGGCGCCACCTCGTCGAACTGCAAGGCGATGCCCGCGTCCAGCACCTGACGGTCGTTTTCCTGAAACGCTCGGGCGGGCTGATCCGGAAAAACCTCCAGATCCGTCTTGCCGATCGCCTCGATGGAATCGCCGAGAAACAGGCTGCGAAACTGCGAATTCACGAGCATGTACCGCCCCTGCAAATCTTTGACGAACACCACGGCCGTGGTGTTGTCCAAGATGCTTTGCAGGCGCTGCTCGCTCTCTTGCAGCCGGAAGTTGGCCACCGTTAGCTCTTCGGTTCGCTGCGCCACGCGGCGTTCCAATTCTTCTTGCGCCTCGCGAAGCTGCAATTCCGCCACCTTGCGGTCGGTGATGTCGTAGACGACGACCACGGCGCCAACCACCTGGGTATTCTCCGTGACGGGGCGCAGGCGAACGTCGAACCAGCCGTCGGTGTTGCCGGGTCGAATGGCCGGAATTTCCAGCGACTGCGGTTCGGCCGTGGTCAATAAGCGCTGCAGCGCCGCCTGCACGATCGGCAACGTCTCGGGGCGGATCCACTGGGCGATTTGCGTGCCGACCACAATATCGGGGTTATAGCCGGGCGAAGCGCCTTCGGCATAAGTCAGCCGGCCGGTGGCGTCGATCTGAATCACATAGTCGGGCGTGCGTTCCGTGGCGGAGCGCATCTGCGCGACGTAGTGCGGCATCATGCGGGCCGATCTCTTACGCTCCGTCACATCGGTCGTAATGCCCAGGCAGCCGACTACGTTGCCGTCGCCATCATGCAGCGGATACAACGTCGACTCGAAGTCGCGGCCCGACCAATACTGCTCCATGCTCGCCTTTTCGCCGGCCAAAACGCGGCGCAGCGAATCCAGGACCGGGGCTGAGTTGGATCCAAAATACTCCTCCAGCGTCATCCCCACCGTTTGGTTGGGCGCCATGCCCAACTGCGTCATTCCGGTTCCCACGGCGGAGGTGATGACCCCGTCAGCGTCGGTCGTCCAGATAATGCCCGGATATTGCAGGGCGGCGAATTCCAGGGCCTGGGCTGGAGCCAAGCGGGCTTTTGCGTCTTTGGAAACACTGGTTCGAGTCATGACGACCGGCTCTCGATTTTTACTTTAGCGGCGTCGCACCAAGTGGGGGAGCGGTACATTCAAAATGGGAGGCCGTGCAGGAAGATTCAGAGCAACGGCTTTCCCTAGATTATGCCGACGCCGCAGCCTCGGCAAGGACACTTGATCCAGCCTTTCTTCCTCCACAGACGCCACCCTGAACCTGACATATTGCCGTGGCTGCTGCCGTGTCTGCCGCAAGTCGCCGGAAAATGACCATTTGCAACCGCCCATTCACGTCGACTATCCTGAAAGTTTGCCAGTTGCGTGGAAATAGTTTTTTCGCGTTTTCGGACTTTCGCGTTTTCGCAAAAGCGTTCGTCACTATTCTGGTAGCGGCTCAGCCACTTTGTATCCTTATTATTCAGGCGAACCGTGAGCGTATTTGCACATCCCACCGCCTGCGTTGACCCTGGCGCCTCCATCGGCCCCGGGACCAAGATCTGGCATTTTTCCCACGTCATGTCCGGGGCTCGGATCGGCCGCGATTGCTCGCTGGGGCAAAATGTGTTCGTGGCCGATGGTGTGGAGGTGGGCAACCAGGTCAAGATTCAAAACAATGTTTCGCTCTACTCGGGCGTTGTCCTGGAAGACGCGGTCTTTTGCGGGCCATCGTGCGTGTTCACCAATGTGATCAACCCCCGCTCCGAAATCGTGCGCCGCAGCGAGTACCGCACGACGTGTGTGTGCCGCGGCGCGACGATCGGCGCCAACGCCACCATCCTATGCGGCGTGACCATCAGCCGTTACGCAGTGATTGGAGCGGGTGCGGTGGTTACCAGAGACGTGCCGCAATACGCGCTCGTCGTCGGCGTGCCGGCCGAACAGCAAGGTTGGTTTAGCCGCCATGGCTACCGGCTCCCTGCGCCCACGTCGGATGGGATCATGACGTGTCCTGCGAGCGGCTGGCGGTATCAGCAAGACGCCGCCGGCGTGGTTGTCTGTCTCGATTGGCCCGAAGACCAGGCATTTACGTCGGGGCAGCCGAACCATGACTGAACCCGCTGGCGATAATCCGTCGGATCCAGTTCCCCTCTTGGACCTGTCCATTCAATTTCAATCCATTCGGGAAGAGGTGCTTGCGGCGATTCTGCGCGTCGTCGAATCACAGCATTTCATCCTGGGCCCGGAAGTCGAGGCCTTGGAACGGGAGATGGCGGTCGAGACGCAATCCGCGCACGCCGTGGGCGTTTCTTCCGGCACAGACGCACTGCTGGTGGCGATGATGGCCCTCGACATCGGCCCCGGCGATGAAGTGGTCACCACGCCGTTTTCGTTCTTCGCGACCGCCGGCTGCGTGGCGCGGCTGGGGGCTCGCCCGGTGTTCGTCGACATCGATCCGGTCGGTTTCAATATGAACCCGGCCGGACTGGAAGCGGCGATCACTCCGCGCACGCGGGCCATCATTCCCGTGCATTTATACGGCCAGACGGCCGAGATGACCGCGATTGGCGCGATCGCCGAGGGCCATGGCCTGCCGATTATCGAAGACGCCGCGCAGGCCATCGGAGCCGAATACCACGGCCGACGCGCAGGGAGCCTGGGCGCGATGGCCGCCCTGAGTTTCTTTCCGTCGAAGAACCTGGGAGCTTTTGGCGACGGCGGGATGGTGACCACCAGCGATGCCGCCCTGGCCGACCGCCTGCGAATCCTCCGCAACCATGGCTTCCGCCCCAAGTATCACAGTGCGGTCGTGGGGGGCAATTTCCGTCTCGATGCGATCCAAGCCGCCGTGCTGCGAGCCAAGCTCCCTCACCTTGCCGCATGGACCGCCGCCCGGCAACGCAACGCGACACTTTACCGGCAATTAATGGCCGAGGCGAAATTGGACGAACAGTCCGTGCGGTTGCCGCGCGAGGTCGACGGCTGCCGGCACGTATATCACCAGTTCGTAATTCGCGTTGATGCTCAGCGGCGCGACGCGCTCCGCGAGCATCTCGCACAGCAAGGCATCGGCACCGAGGTCTACTATCCGCAACCGTTGCACCTGCAAGAATGCTTCGCGCACTTGGGATACCGTCGCGGCGATTTTCCGCACAGCGAACGAACGGCCGCCGAATCGATTGCGCTCCCCGTCTATCCGGAACTCACGCCGGACCAGCAGGCCCGCGTGGTGACAGCGATCGCGGAGTTCTTTCGCGCGGGTCGCTAAGCAGGGTGCCATGGACAGCTTGCCTGCCCTTGCTTTCGGCTTTGTGATCGAGCCCTCTAGTGATTGAGCCCTACAGAATGCGATGACTCGTCATCGCTTTGGATTTCAAATTCCACTTCAAGGCGCTCCAGCCCCAGCCGAAATCTGATTCGCGGGGACTGCGGCAATAGCGGCGCGCGGCATTTCCTCCACGGCCGCCGTTAACGAAAGATCGTCCTGACTGGCCAGCGCCCGCCAAGTCAGCAAAAGCCCCACTCCTCCGCCCGCCACGGCCAACAGCACGTCCGTTTCGTCCGACATGTGGGGCGGCAAGAACACCTGCACCATTTCGATCGCCCAGGAGACGCAGCCCGTATAGAGCAGGGCCGCGGCGAACGCCATCCAGCGGCCGCGACGGGACAATTTCAAACCCCAGATCCCGGCCGCCGCCAGGGCGCCAATCGGCATGAAGAATAGCACCTTCCGCAGCACGTCGCTGGCGGCGTTGAATTCGCTTCCCCAGTACAGCGAGGAAAACGGCACCGTCCAAAAGTTATGGAATCGCTTCCAAATGCGTTCGGGATCGGCACCATCAGCGGCAGCGAGTAAAGGCCCGCGGCAGCGAAGCAGAACCACGCCCTGCGTCGGGCGGCTTCCAGCGACACTGTTGCCGCTGAAGTGCTCCACGAAAGATACCAGCGTCGCATCAGCGCCGCACCGACGCAGGCGCCCAGTGTCTCGCTGATGATCTGCGTCGTGCTGGTGGTGCGGGAGAAAACCGCCAGTTGGGCCACTTCAATGGCAGCAGCGAATCCTGCCCCCAGCAGCGTGGCATGCAGCACGCTCCGCAGGCGGCGGGGCTTGGTCCAGGCATCGATCAAATACATCCCCACCGGCACGAAGGTGGCCATGTCGGTGAGCAACAAATACGGCGCGAAGTTTTGCACGGGCCCGGCCCAACTCCAGCGCAGTTCCGAGAAAGGAATCAGCACCAGCCGCCCCTCACGATATTTGTGCCACAGTTCCATCGGGCTGATCGTCAGATCGAGCGGCAGCAGCGAGTAGACCACCAGCCCTGCCAGGTAGAACTCCAGCAGCCTGTGAATCTGTTCGCTCCGCTGGGATTGCGAATAAGAGCGCAGCCACTGTGTCACCGCATCGCCGAGCAGGATCCAAACGGCCGTGCCAATCAGCGTCCCCAAGGTTTCGGCCACAATGTCGTTCACCGACACAGTGCGCGGCGGAAACCACAACTGCACCAGTTCGATCGTCACGCTTAGCGACGCGCCGCAGAAGATCACCAGCACCACTGCCATCCAATAGCGGCTCTTGCCGCGAACGTCGGCGGTTAGCGCCGCCATAGCGAGATAGGCCAGCGGAATGAACAGCAGGATGTTCGCCACCCAGTCCGCGCGGGAGGCCAGCCCCAGGGGCAAATACGGGACGTGGCAAAACTTCTCCCACGCCGTGGCCAAATTCATCCGCTGAAACTTCAGCGGCACCAGCGATCCGTAAATCGCGAAGCTCAGGTAGAACAGAAACGCCGCCCGGTAGTGCCATCGCGTCGGAAAAACCGATCTGGCCGGGTGGGCCTCCTCCACCGGGTATGGCTCGGATTCGCGTCCGACGATCCACCTCAGCAGCACCTGCCCCACAATTGCCACGGCCGCCAGCACCCACAGGGACTTCGAGACGGCCGCCATGCTCCGCCCTGCCAGCGGATCGTATCCCAGCCAAATAGCCAGCCCCGCGGCCGCAACCGCGGCCAACAGCCCTATCGCAACGCCGATCTGCAAATGGCGATGAGTCATGAAGTCTCAATACGAGTGTGTCCGGCAACGCAGGTCCGAAACTCTGGCACCGCGGAGGGCACCGGCTGATAGCACGAAACGGCAAATCTGTCCCCAGCATCCAGTATAACAGGGCCGCAAACCGCTCCGGCCCCGAGAATTCCAGCCCCAAGAATTCACGTTCGCTAGCATTCGGCATGCATCGCCTCGCTCGGTGCGACTTCGTTTTCTGGAACGGGGTTTACACCGCCCCGCCCGATTCGCTATCTTCCCGCCCCGCGCCGAGTTCCCGGCGCAAACAATTCAATAAAATCGCTGCCTAACACATCGCGAACTCGAAAGAGGAATCCCATGCGCATCGCCGCCGCATCGAGCCGGTTGCTGACATCGAGCCGCTTACTGACATCGAGCCTCGCTGTTCCCGCCGCCCTCGCCTGGGCGTTGGCCGTGCCCGCTTGCGCCGAAGACTTTCGCGTCGATACGAAAGTGTTTCAAGGCAAAGAGCTGGAACCGATCAGCACCAATGTCACCCGGTTTCATGGCTCGGTGATTTGGGACTTCAGCGGCGGCGGGGGCGAAATCATGATGTACGACAAGCCGCATGGGCGCTTTGCCGTCATCGACCTGCGGCGCAAGATCAAGGTCGAAGTTCCCACCGACACCGTGCTGCAATTCACGCAGCAATTGCGCGATTGGGCCGCCTCGCAGCAAGACCCGCTGTTGAAGTTCTGCTCGGCGCCGCGGCTGGAGCGATCCACCGGCGAGGCCCCCGATTCGGTGCTGTTTACCGGTAGCATGCTAAATTACGAAGTTGACGTCCAGCGTCCACCGAAGCCAGAGTTCGCCACGGCGTACCGCGAGTTTTCGGACTGGTCGGCACGCCTCAATTCGCTGC
>JAIOQB010000294.1 GCA_021413585.1 Planctomycetia bacterium | reverse complement strand
GCCCAGGCGCAGCAATTGGCGGCCAGTGGAGCGGCGCAACTGGAGCAAACTCCCGCGGCCGGAACCGAAGAGCAGTGGATGCCGCTGGGGATGTTTGCCGTGTCGACCAGCAAGGAAGACGAGTCGCCGCTGTTCATCCTGCAAATGGCGGTGAACAAAAAGGGAGTGATCAACGGCACGTTGTATAACCTGGCAACGAAGTCGACGAAGCCGATTCTGGGAGCCGTCGATCCCAAGACGCAGCGTGCCTGCTGGTATGTCGGCGACAAGCCGGAAACCGTGGCGGAAACCGGCATCTACAACCTGACTAAGGACGAAACGTCCGTTTTAGTCCATTACGGCCAGGATAAGACCGAGGAATATATGTTGGTGCGACTCCCCCCGCCGGCCGAGAGCAAGACCAAGGCGGCTAGTGTCGGCTTGCCCGCGTTGTCAAGAAGTTGAACCACAGAGGCGCCGAGGGCACAGAGACGTAAACC
This sequence comes from Planctomycetia bacterium, assembly GCA_021413585.1. Lineage (GTDB taxonomy): Bacteria > Planctomycetota > Planctomycetia > Pirellulales > UBA7805 > JAIOPX01. The sequence continues at coordinate 14,060 of JAIOQB010000294.1, read as the reverse complement.
GGAGCGAAGTAGCGCCGCAGAACCAACAACTTCGTCCCTGGTTTTCGCCTCTGTCCGTGTGCCACTGGCTTTGCCAGTGCTCGCGTCGCCGCTTGACTCACGTCGCGTATTTGATAGACATGGCGTGCGGTCAACTTCTGCGATGAATCTTTCGTTGTGTAGATTCGCTTCGCGAACGCACAGAAAGGGAAGGCAACTGGTGCTTCGTTGGCGATTAGGGTTGGGAACCGTGCTGGTGTCGGCCCTGGTGGCGCTGTTCTGGCTCGACTGCCGGGCGGACCGGCCGGGCATTTTTCTCGTGCCGTTGGCGCTCTTGGCCGCGGGACTCGCGGCGGGGGAGATGCAGCGGCTTCTTTCGACCGCTACGGCCCGCCCACGTGCGGCGCTGGTGTATTGCGGCACGCTGCTGGTGGTGGCGGCGGCGGCGGCGCCCCATTTTCTCGGCCCGCTGAATGTGGTTACTCTCACCTTCCTCGAACCCGCCAGCGCGCTGGCTTGGCCACTCGTGGCGATGGTGGTGGTGATCTTGGCCGTGCTGCTCGAAGAAGTGCTGCACTTTTCTGCCGGCCCCATCGCTACCCAACGGGCGGCCACTTCCGCGGCGCTGACGATCTTTGCCGTGGCGTACGCCGGGCTGCTGTTGAGCTTTCTCGTGCAACTGCGATTTCTCACGTTTCAGGACCTGGCGCCGCACCGGCCCTACGGCACGTTGGCCCTGATCTCGCTGCTGGTCGTGGTGAAGATGAATGACGTGGGAGCGTACACCGTGGGCCGGCTGTTCGGGCGGCACAAGCTGGCCCCGCGGCTCAGTCCGGGCAAGACCATCGAAGGGGCGATCGGCGGACTGGCGTTTGCCGCCGCGTCGAGCGTGTTGGTCCTGCACGTTCTGGCCCCGTACGTGGTGGGCCATGCCAGCAGTTCAGATTGGTGGCAAGCGGTTCTGTACGGCCTGTTGCTGGCCGTGGCCGGCACGATCGGCGATCTGGCCGAATCAATGCTCAAGCGCGAGGCGGGCGTGAAAGACTCCAGCACCTGGATGCCCGGCTTCGGCGGCGTGCTCGACCTGCTCGACTCTCTGCTGCTGGCCGCGCCGGTAGCGTATCTATTGTGGATCGTGGGGCTGGTGGCACCGTAGCAGGCTGGAGGCTTGAGGCGGGAGACTGTAGGGCGGGATGGACGACGGTGGGAACTCCCCTCTCGTCCAGGTAGGGTTACGGGTGTCTTTCAGATTTGGACGATCGCACCATGGACGGCTTCTTCAAATGCCCTCAGTGCGGTGATTTCGATTCGCGGCGCAAGACCACATGCCTGAAGTGCGCCTACACCGCACCGGCCATGAGCGGGCGCGAGTTCTCTCCCTCGCAGCTGGTCCGCCGCGCCCATTGGCGCGCGTTGGGCGATGGCTTGGAAAAAGCTTTCTTTTCCCTCCTCGCCGGCGCCATTGCGTTTGGCATGACCTACGCGCTCGAACACCATGGCGGCCTGGGTTGGGCGCCGTTGGTTCTGCTGGTGAGCATTTGTGGCGGATGGGGCAAATGGCTGGTCGCCGCGTTTTTCACCTCGTGTGTGGTGGCGTGGCTGTGGAAGGCCCTCTGCGCGCTCGCTTCGTTAGTGTTTGGCAACAAGACCGACGACGAAAACAAACCACAGTCCAAAGGAAATACGGGTCGGTGAACTCTTCACCGGCGTCACGGCGCGCCGCTCGGCCAGGTGAGCAGCGTCGCTCCTTTCGTGACGTCGTTCGCAGCATCGCTGTCGACCGGAATCATGCCCGCGTACAACAACCCCTGGCAGTTTTCCTCTTCCAGGCAGAACGGCGGGCAATAGGCGTAATACGGAAATGCCGTCACGGTCGCTCCAGCAGGCCGGACCAATCCCACGCCCTCCAGATTGAAATCCGGATTGCAGCCATGGCGAAGGATTGAATTGCCGCTATCGACGCCCGAGGGCCCCAGCAGCAGCGCCGCCTGATTGTGCAGCCGCCGCCGGGCCGCGTTGAAGTCGGCCGCAGCGATCACCGTGCAGTCCCGGTCCGTCGACAGCCACAGCTTGAGATAGTTCGCATGCGGGTCCTCTCTCAGCAAAAACAGTTCCATCGCGCCGAGCGTCTTGGCCAGATAACGAGGAAGCGACTGCCGGCGCGCACTCATGTCCCACGACGTGTCGATCCCTTGCACGGCGCACACGATCACGGCCAGCGCCACGGCGGCAAAGTAGTACCGCCGCCAACCGGGACGCAGCCAGCCCGTGGCTTGTTGGGCCGCCACACCGAGAAACAAGCACACCGCCGGATAGACAAGAAAATGTGCCCGGCCCAGCTTGGAAGTTGGCAGGCAGTCGACAACGAGAAAATACGACCACACCAGCAGGCCCGTGAAACCCAGCAGCTTATCGGCGGCCGACAGCGCTGCGGGCCGCGTCGCACGGTTGAACATCCGGCCGCGGCCGATGTGCCAGAGATATGCCGCGCTCGCCAGCACCAGCGCCACCGGCAGCACCAAGCTGTATCGCCACAGGATCCACAGCGCCACCCAACGCGGCGGCTTGGGCACAAAGTGAAACTTGGCCTGTGCGTCAGTGGGATGGTCCGACGTGAGATTGTGAGCGACATGGCGGAGCCAATCCCCCTCGTGGCCGCGCATGAACAGCAGATAACCGATCAACAGTCCGCCAAGAAACACCACCAGCGTCAACTGGCCGCCGCGCTTCGACAGCGGCCAGCACGCCAGGCACATCAGCGCCACGCACAATGCCACGTAAATGCTGGCCGCCACCTCGCAAGCCAGGCACATCCCGGCGGTGAGTCCGGCGGCCAATGCCCACAGGCGCCCCGCCCCGCCCCGCCGCGACGCCTCCACGATGCAGAACAGGCAAAGCGTGCCCACCGCGACCGTGATCGGCGCGCAAAACCAGAATTGCAAGTACGTCGCCGGCCAGGCCGATGTGCCGAACAAAACCATCGCCAACCCACTGGCGATGAGGCTCCGCGTGGCTCGATACGCCATGAGCGACAACAGGAACATCGTGGCCGCATAGCAAACAACACCCAGCACCGGCAGCACCGACATCGTCAGCGGCGTGAACTGCTGATAAATCTTGCCGAACGCGCACAGCGTCAGCCCGACAAAGAACTGATGCGCTCGACACGAAGGATCGTCCAGCGGCGACCTGGCCGAGGCGAAGTACATCCCGTCGTCGCTGGGAAACATCCTGTACGGAACGGCCTGAAAAATCCACTGGGCCGAGAACGCGGCGATCAGAACGAGCGTCAGGCCGAGCCACGCCAGCGTGGAATTACGCCAGGAATGAGTGGGTGCATTGTCTACAGTTGGTGATCCTGTCGCCACAGCGGCTTCCCGATTTCGGGAATCGACCATAGGAGCCACCTACGGCGCGCTCAGTGGCGTCGGCGAATCGGCGATCCGGCTCCCCGCTTCGAGCGAGAGCAGGTTCATCGCCGTCACGTAGGTTCGCCCGGCGGTCGAGCCCCACTTGTCGGCCACGTCGCCCAGCGGATCCCAGCTTCCCGCCATGGGGCCTTCCAGCACCTGCGTGTTCGTCAGCTCGTCGGAGAGCCGCCGCTGCCAGCGCTCCCAGCGCGAGCCTTGCACGTGATACAGCACCTGCGTGGCGTAGTACCAGTAATACGTGTTGCGGGCTTCCGGCGTGTGGGCCGGCAGATGCTCCAGCAGATAATCCGCTCCCGCCAGGATCCGCGGATCCTGAGGGTTCCAGCCGCGCGTCAGCCGCACATAGAGCCCGACCGCCGTGTTCACCGGCGAGGCCAGCCGCTGGTGCGTCCGCACGTTGCGGACGCCGTTGACCGGCTTCTCGTCGTCCACCGCCTGGGGATTGTAAACGTACAGAGCGTTGTGGCTGTTCGCAGCGGTGGCCAACTCCAGCCAGTTGTCGACGCCGGTGAACGCCTTGCGCGGCACGTCGAGCTGGGCCCGGCTGCCGGCATCCAGCGCGGCGAACATCCAGCCGGTGACCGACGTGTCGCAGGTGTTCTGCGGCAAATAGCGCCAGCCGCCGAGCGTCTTGTGCTGGTTGGCCAGGGCCCAATCGATCGCCTTCTGCGCCGGCTTGCGCACGCGAGGGTCGCCGGTCATGCCATACGCCTCGCACAGCGCCAGCGTGGCGATGGCGTGGCTATAGGTCCGCGCGCCGTAGTTGGAGTTTGCGTCCGACTCGACGAACAACTCGCCGTTGGGTTTTTGATGCTGGATCAGATAGTCGATGCCGTTTTGAATGGTGGCGTTGTGCGGGCCGGCGGCCTCCAAGTGATGGTGCCTGGCGCCGAGAAACGCCAGCAGTGACAGGCCGGTGGCGGCCGTGTCGGAGTGAATCTCACCGTTGTCCTGCGGCCGAGACTTATCGCGCTCGCCGGGATGCAGCGACCAACTACCGTCGGCTCGTTGCTGGCGTTCGAGATACTCCAATGCCCTCGCGATGCGCAGGTCAAGCTGCTGCGACTGCGCCGCGCGGCCGCGGTTGGTGCCAGAACCTTCGACCCGCTTGATGAACGACCCACGGGCGTCCAGCACCGTGGCGCTGGCGGTGGCGCGCGGGCCTCCCACCTCGCGGCGGATGTAACGTTCGTCGGTCGACAGGGCGACCACTTCGCCCAGCGGCTGCGCCTGCCGGCTGATGTTGCCCGCGCGCCGCTCGACCGCTTCGCCCAATCCACCGACGCCCGACTGGCCGGGAACCATTACGGTAGAGGTTCCGATTCCGCCGCCACGGCCGATGCCGCCGATGATCCCGCCAGAAGACTCCACTGGGCCGGGCTGGCCGATTCCCGTGCCATTGCCGCCAGCGGTGCCATTGCCATTGGTTCCATTGCCAGCAGGCGAGCCGGTGCCGTTTGGATCGCCGTTGCCGCCGCCCGAGCCATTGCCGGTGCCGCCTGGAGTTGTGGCGATCGAGTCGACGCCGAGGCCTGAAGCGCGAGCAACGCCAAACTCGCGATGCGGCCGATCGTCGCCGCCGGCGGAGGCGAGTTGATCGCCCGAGCCCGCGGATCCTGCCCGCCCGATGCCGCTACGTCCGGTGCCTGTTCCAATTCCGGAACCCGCCCCGTTGCCGCCGGCGCCGGTCGCTGCGTCGTCACCGGCTAGGCCCGTTCCGTGACCACCAGGAACCGTGGGACGCGCGAAGCCCGCAGCGGCTGCACCGGTTCCGATTCGACCTGCTATGCCGCCAGCGCCAACTCCACTGCCCCCGCCGCCGATGCGTGAGCCGCCCGGCTCGCCGGCCGTGGGTCCGACGAGCGAACTCGTGCCCATGCTGGCCGGATCGCTGGGAAGCACCAGGCCGTCCGCCCGCGATGAAGCGGCGAAGGGGCCACGCGCTCCGTGAACCACGTCGTTGGACGTTCCGTCGCCATAGGACGACGCGGGCGATCCGGCGGCCAGAGCGTCGGTGGCCGACAAACCGCTACCGGGGCGGACTCCGCCGCCGGCAACACGAGTTGGATTCACACCGCTTCCGGCGGCCGCTTCGCCCGACAAGCCGTTGCCCGTGAAGTTGGGTTTACCCAGGCCAGTGCCCACGGTGCCGCTGCCGCCGGAACCGCGCGTCGCGTTGGCGACGGTATTGGCAGCCTCGGGACCGACCGCACCTCCCGCGGTGCCGGATGAAGCGGCTGGCGCGCCGGACGCCGCACCACCGCTAGGACTATCGACAGCCACGCTGGCTGGGCCAAGCCCCTGCGGAGCGCGCCCAACCACTGGCAATCGTTCCGCGCCGACGTTCGGCGGCAGCGTCGAGTCGTCCACGGGGCCGCTGCCGCTGAGCTTCTCCGGGCCGCCGGCTACCGCGCGGCCGATGCTCGTGTTGTTGGCGATCCGGCTGGGGCCGGTGGCGATTTCGTCCGACGAATTAGCGTTGGTCAGCGCGGCTGGTGCGTGGGCAGGAGCAAATCTTCCGGTCGCTGTGCCGGCCGGGCCGGTTCGCACCGTGGCGGTGGGCGAGGCGATCGCTTCGGCCGGAGCCGGTGTGCCGGGCTGGCCGGCGGCGGCGATCGGTTCGAATTTTAGGAGCGTACTTTGCGCGAGCGGCACGGGGCCGGTGGCGCGCACGGCTGCGGGCTGCTCGACGCGAGCCAGGTATTGCAGCCCGCCCGCGCGGTCGGGCGCTGGGCCTGGATCGCGCAATGGAAGCGTTTGCGGCATTGGCCGGACGTCAGCGATTTGCGTGGCGATCGAACGGGGCGCCGCCAATGGGCCGGCCGACTGCCGGCGCTCGCTGCTGCGGATCGGCTCGGGTAGCGCGGCGATCTGGCCCCCATTCGACGGTGCAACATCCACGGCGATGGGAGCGCTGTTGGTAGTGGGCTGTGTGAGCTGGCGACGGTCGTTCGGGTCGCTCTTCATCGCCACTGCATCCGGGGCAATGAGTGCGGGGGCCGCGATTTCGGGCCGGCGACCGAGGGGCGAGGCGGAGCCAACGTCGGCGGGCCCGGCCGGCTCCAGCAACTTCGCACTGGCCGCCGCTCTGGAAGCCAGCCGCCGTTCAGGGCCGTCCGCCGGGCGGGCGAATGTGGTGGTGGTGGCCTCTGCCGCGAGCGCCGGCGCGTCGGCGGCCGGATTGCGCGTCACCTGCGGAGCGGCCGGCGCGTCGGACACCGCGCGGGCGGCGGCCAATTGGCGGCTCAGCTGCGATTCGTTATCCGCCTGGCGAGGAACCGTTTCCTCTTTGCGGGGGCGCTCGTTCGGCAGCGGCTGGATCTGCGGCTGCGGCGCCATGGCCAGCGTGTCGGCCGCCGGCGGACGGGGCGGGGCGGAGAGCGGCTCGGGCTGCGGCGTCGGGACCGGGGCCAACGCGGCCTCGGGGGGGGCCTCGACTGCGACGTTCTTTTCAAACTCGAATTGTTTTGGCGGCGCCTCCGGCGCGTTGATCACCGGCGGCAGTGCCGGCTGCGCTTCGTCGGCATCGTCCGGCGCCGTTGTGCGACTGACATTCTGATTCGGCGGTGGTTTGATGAATACTACTTGCGGACCAACGTGAACCAGCGCTAGTTCTACCAACAGCAATGCCAGCACGGCCGATAGTTGCAACCGACGGGCCGCCGCGTCTCCCAATCGCCAAGCGATCCAGATCACCGCCACGACGGCAAACCAGATCCCGACGAGCCACATCCAACCTTCGGCCAGCAGTTGCGTTGGGTTGAACTCGGCATAGACAGCGAGCAAACAGGTGGTCGACGCGCCGAGCACCAGCAGCAGCATATTGACCGGCCAGAACTGCTCGTCGATCGGAGGGCGTTCCTCCGGCAAGCGGCGGGTGTGGCGGGTGAGTTCGGTCATGAAGTGCCATTATTTCTACACGTGCCCAGGCTCCGCCTGGGCACGCACTGCCTTGGAGGCTCTGCCTCCTATTAATTCCGGAGTCTCTACCTCACTTCGATCCGTTTCACGAATACTCACGCGGCGAGGCAGAGCCTGGGAACAAGTCGGTGCTATTTACTATTTACTATCTCCCGCGGTGGCAATGCGCACTCGCAAACCTGCTTGCCGGCAACTGTTCATCACCGCGACTCCCTGCTCCCAACTGCACCCTCGGTCTGCGCGCACCAGCACCGACTGCGTCGGGTTCGCTTCGGCCGCGGCCTTCAAGGCCGAGAGCATTTGCGAGAGGGTCACCACCTTGTTCTCGACGATGTACGTTCCCTTGGCGTCAAAGCTGACGACGATTTCCTTCGGCGGCGCCGTGAGTGGTCCGGCCGCGCTGGCGATCGCCAGATTGATCTCCATCTCCTTGGCGATCTTCTCCTCTTCCTCGAACCGCGTGGCCAGGACGAAGAAAATCAGCAGAAAGAACACGCAATCGATCAGCGACGTGATCGTCGCCACTTCCATCGCCGTCCCTTTTTTGAGCTTCAGTGCCATGCGTGGTTACACCTTGGCTTCAAAGGTTGTCTTGGTGGATTTCACGTCGGGCCGCGGGGCGCCGATGGAGTGATCGCCGTCGTCCGACTTGTGCCGTCCGCCGGAGCGAGCCTCATAACGCTCGACCAGCGGCTGCAATGTCAAAATCAGCCCGTCGATCTGGTGGAACAAGCCTTGAATGCGCGACTCGAAGAAGTGGGCCGCGAATGCCGATGGGATCGCCACCGCCAGGCCGCCGAACGTAGCCACCAGGGCCACGTAAATGCCGCCGGCCAGTTGCTGTGTCTTGTTCCCCTGTACCGCCGCGGAGTTGGCCGTCTGGTGAAAAATCTCGATCATCCCCCACACGGTGCCCAGCAGCCCCAACATCGGCGCCACCGAGACCGCCAGGTAGAGCCAGCGGACGTTGTTGAACAACTGCGTTCCTTCGCGGTCGCGGGCAGCGGTGACCGCCGATTCGATCTCGGACGCTGGCCGGCCGACCTTGGAGAGCATGGTGCGAATCACCGTCGAGGCGGCGCAGCGATACTTCAGGCACACCTTGTTCACGTCGCGCGGGTCCAGCTCGGTGGCGCGACGGGCCATGTTCGTCAATTCGCGATTCAGCCGACGGGGCAAAATCTTTCCCCGCCGCAGGCCGATCAACCGCTCGATGAAAAACGTGATCGCCACCACGCCCATCAACCCGATGACGTACATAATCCGGCCGCCGGAGACGATCAAATCCAGCACCTTCATGTCGGGCACCGCGCCGCGGCGCTTGGCGCCGTCTGCCGAGGAGGCCGCAGGCTGCAGGGCTTTTTCCACTTCGGAGTTGCTGGTGGTGGCCGGCGTGCTGGCTGGTGGCGCGGTGCCCGTGGGTGCGGGCGCGGGTGGAGGATCGGCGGCCGTGCAAACGCCGGGAGCCAGGAGGGCTCCGCACAGTAGCGCGCACATCAGCAGCAACGCGCCGCGCCGGTAGTTTGTCCATCGACTCATGCAGGTGTGTCCCATGCGAAAGGCGGGGGGTACGCGAGGATTTACGAGGAACTCTTCAGCACCGCCACGCGTTTGCGAGCCAGCGGGGCCAACTCGCTCTGCGGATACTTGTCCAGCACTTCCTGATAGTACGTCTGGGCTTCGGACGGCTTCTTGAGCACCTCGAAACAGCGGGCCGCTTCGTAGGCCGCCTGGGCTTTCCAGCGGTTGTACGACGCCGGAGCATTGGGATAGCCGGTGCGGAAGACTTTGAAATAGTCACGGATCGCGCCGGCGTGGTCTCCCTGCTGGAACTTCAACTCGCCCAGCATCAGGCGGGCGCGGGCACCGACCTCGGCGTCGGTCATGTCGGTCACTTGCTCGTAGAGCGGCGCCGCCTTGTCGAGCTGCTTGAGATTTTGATTGACCCAACCCAACTCGTAAAGCATTTCGGCCTTGCACGGCGCTTCCGGGAATTTTTTCTGGGCATCGGTGAGCAACTGCAAGGCGTCGTCCCACTTCTTGCGCTGCGAGGCAACCTGCGCGGCGTGCAGCATGGCGAGCACCTGATTGGTGGGCGATTGCGGCGGCTTGGCGAGCACGCGCGCGTAAGCGGCGGCCGCGTCGTCGTACGCTTCCAGCTTCAACAGGCACTCGGCTTCCATGAACGTGGCGTCGATCGCCAGACTGCCGTTGGGGAACTCTTTGCGCTGGGCGGCGAATCCGTCGCGAGCCTTTTCGTTCTCGCCGCGGTAGAAATGGCACCAGGCCAGCTTGTGCGAGGCCAACTCGACCAGATCCTTTTGGTCCGTCGGACGGGCCTTGGCGAGCGCGGCCGAATAGCTCTTTGCCGCTGCCTCGTAGTCCTTCTGAGCCGATTGATATTCGCCGAGTTGCACCAAGGCGCCGGCGAGCAGCGGGCTGTCTGGATATTCCTTGGCCAACCGGGCAAACGCGGCAGCCGCTTCAGCGTCGTGCTTCGCGCCGCGCTGCGCCCAGCCGAGGTTGTACAGCACCTTGTCGGCGTTCTTGTACTTGGGATCGTCCGCCAGGATCGCTTCGAGTGTCTTCACCGCGTCGGCCGGTCGCTGCAAGTCGATCTCGGCTTGCCCTCGCTCCAACAGAGCGCCGGATAAATCCTCGCGCGGCGGATGCGTGGCGAGAAACGCCGCCAGATCGGCCACCGCTTCGTTGTTCTTCCCTTGGGCACGCAACGCCTGTGCCCGTGCGAAGCGGGCCGGCGCGACCAGTTCGTGGCTCGGATGCTTGTCGATCAGAATGGTGAACGACTCGGCCGCCGGGGCGTACGCCTGCCGCAGCAGTTGCGTCCAACCCAGGGCGTACAGCGCCTGCGGCACGACGCGGCTGCTGGGCCACGACTTAAGCACCTGTTGATACTCGGCGGCGGCGGCCGGATAGTCTGGTGCGGCGGCCAGGACTTCGCCCAAGTGGTAATGAGCGCGGTCGAGAGCCGGACTCTTGGGCTGCTCGGCAATCAGCCGCCGCAGTTCGGCCTGTGCTTCTTTTAGATTTCCCAATTGCTGGTCGCAGCGGGCCAGCAGCAGCAGGGCTTCATCCGATTGGGTCCAATTGGGATCGGCCTTGAGGCTGGCTTTGAAATCGCTTCGTGCGGCCTTGAATTGCGACTGGGCGAAACGGCTGGCGCCGAGCAGATAGTACGCTTCGGCCTGCCGGTCGGCCTGGAGCTTTTCGACCAGTGGTTCGAGCAACGTCACCACGTCCGCGTGCTTTTGCTCGCGGCGTAATGCCCAGGCGAGGAGAATCTGCCAGCGGAGGAGTTCCTTTGACGATGGGTTCTTAGCGATGAGCGCCCGATAGAGCCCGGCCGCTTCGCCCGGCTTGTTGAGGTTCAACAGCGAGTCCGCTTCGAGAGCCTGCGCGGAAGTGGCCAAGGGGCTGTTCGGAAACGCCGCCTTGAAGGCCTGGGCGTGCTTGAGCGCCTCGTCGTACTTTTCCAGGTTGACCGCCGCCCAGGCAGCGTTGAACAGGGCCTGTGCCGCCTGCGGGGCCTGCGGGTGCTGCTGGGCAACCGCGGCATATGCGGCCACTGACTCGGCCCGGCGGGCCGGCAGATCGTACAGTGCGTCGGCCTGATCCAATTTCAGGTCAATCAGCACTTCGCCGGCCGCCGCGTTCTTTTCAGCCAGTTGCTTTTCAAGCACCGCCAACGCTTCGGCCGGCTGCTTCAATTCCAGATGCGCGCGAGCCAGCCAATGGGCCGCTTGAGCGGATTCTTTCGTGCCGGGTTGAGCCACCTTCGAGAGCCATTTGATTGCCGCAGGATAATTGCCAGAAAGAAAATACCGATTGCCGGCCAACAGCGGCACGCGCTGCGCCGCGGGGGATTGCGGGAACTTCTCAGCGACCGCTGCGAAGATATCCGCCGCTTGGGCGAATTGTTTTTCGGCACTGAGGCAGTCCGCTTCTCGCATCATGGCCCGATCGGCCTGCGGGAACTTGGCATCGGCCGCGGCGCGGGCAAACAACTTTTGCGCCTCGCCATACTTCTGCTGCTGGAACAAGGCGTCCCCTTGCAGCATGGCAATCCGCGTGGCGATCGCGTGCGTCGGATAGTCGGTCAGGAATGTGGCGAACGTGGCGGCCGCCTCGGCCGGCTTGTTCAATTCAAGCTGCGTCGCCCCCAAGGCGTTGAGCACATCCGCCCGCATGGCGGCAGTCTCGTCGGTTCCCTTGGCCGGGGATGTCTTGCTGGCGGCAATCGCCTTGTTGAGTTTTTCGAGCGCCCCGGCGTAAGCAGTCACCGCGGCGTCTTTGCGCCCTTCGGCAAACAGGCATTCGCCTTGGCTATAAAGTGCGGCGGCGGCGAAGCGGCTGTCGGGAAACTTCTTGAGCAGCTTGCCGTACGTGGCGGCCGCCGTGGCAAAGCCCTGCGGTTTCTTTTCCGCCAGTGCCAGGTTGTACTGGGCGTTGCCGAGATTCAGATACGCTTCGTCGAGCCACTCGAAGTCTGGACTCGCCTCGACCAGTTCCGTGAGAGTCTCGACCGCTTCCGGGTTGCGCTTGTCTTCGATCAAGCAGACAGCCAGATAGTGGCGAGCCCGCGCGGCCAGCGGATCCTGCGGAAACCGTTTGAGGAACTCGCGATATTCGTCGATCGCCAGGTTGAACTGCTTCTCGCGCTGCATCCCCACCGCGTCGCTGAATTTGCGTTTGGCGGCTTCGGAGGATTGCTTTTCGGCCGCATGGGCGAGCAGAGGCAACGCCAGGAGACACAACAGCAGCACGCCCAGTGATCCGGCCCGTCGAAGTCGCATCATCGCCACCCCTTGAACGAATCCAATTGCCCAATCCATTCGGCCGCGGCGGCCATTCGTTAAGGCCGGCGGAACGCCGTCATTTTAGTCTACCGGCAGGCCGACAGGGGCGAAAGTTACCGGCAGGAGAAAGCAGCCCAACGGACAGGGGGTGCCGGACGGGTTCTGGTCACCCCAGGCCGGGATATTTTACCCAAACCGCAAGCCTGCCCGATGCGACGAGTGCATCACCGCCTAATGAAACACCGGGTTCTTAGGATCTCCTCCTGATAGCACGTAGGCCAGCAAATCGAGGATCTGCTCCTGCTGCATCACGTTGAGCAAGCCCTTGGGCATGGGCGATATCTTCGATTTCGTGATGCCGTTTTCCTCGATGTCGGCACGGGCCACGACGATCGGTTCGCACACGCCGGGGGTTAGCCCCAGCGGCATCAGCTTGATCTGCTTGGGATTCTGCTCCGCGATGACGCCGCGCACCGTGCGGCCGTCGTTGAGCAGAATCTCCACGGCGGCAAACTTCTCGTTGATCACGGCCGAGGGGTCGATGATCTCTCGCAAAATCTCCTGCGGCTTGTAGCGCTTGGCGACTTCCGTCAGGTCAGGCCCGATGTTGCCCCCCTGCCCTTTGATCTGATGGCACGAGCTGCACGAGGCGGTGGTGAACCACATCTTGCCGGTCTCGAACGACCGGCCCGACTTGAGGCTCGTCACGCTCGGCACAAGATCTTCGATCGTGTATTCGCGCGTGAACTCAGGCAGTCCCAGCAACTTTTCGGCCGAGGCGAGCTGAGAGTGAGACTTCAAATAGGCGGCGCGGTCAGGCACGACCACTAATGCCGCATACATCCGCCGCCAATGCCCAGGGTAGGTGCAGACCAGCGGATACGTGCCAGGCTGCTTCGGGGCGACGAAGGTAAGCGAATCGGACTCGCCATCCTGCAGCAATCGGGTGGCATGCAGGATCTGCGGCATGTCGGGGACAAAGTTCCGCTCGCGGGCCTCGGGCTTGAGTGCCAACGCATCGGCCGCCATGCCGACGTCGGCCAAGCTACTCGGCGTGGCGACGGCCAGATTGTGCGGCATATTGTCCGTGTTGTGGAATTCGATCTTCACCGGCCAGCCGGCGGAGACCACGACCACACTATTGTCAAAACGCATGTTTTCTCGCACGGTGCCGAGCTTAACGATCTGCACCGCCAAGTCATCCAGCCGCCGCCGCAACGCGGCCCCTTCGGATGTTGGCAGGCGACCTAGCAGCGACGTGGCCAGCGCGGTGGCGGTGCGGGCGGTGGCATTGGTCCGCTGCTTGATCGACAACGTGGCCAGATACACGACCAATGAATCGGCCACAGGCCCGGCGGTGGCGGCCGACCAATCGCCCCGCGGCAGTTGATCGAGCGCGGCGATGGCCGCTTCGGGTTCGATCTTTTCCCGCACGCAACGGGTGAGCTGCTCCAGGGTCTCAGCCTCATGCCCTGGCAGATTCGGCAGAGCGCCCATCGCCGCGCGGCGGACTGACGCATCGGACTCGCGAACCAGCGCCGCGGCACGGGGAAAGATGGTCGCCCGCAACTTGCCGTCCGGCACTCGCACGGCGGCCGCCATCAGGTCCGCCAGCCGTTGCGGATTTTGCTCGGCCAGCTTTTCCGCTTTGTCGAACGATTGATCGATCGTTACCAAAGCGCCAAAGGCGATTTGCCGGCTCAACTCTCGCTTGCCGTTGAGGGCCAACTGCTCGCAGGTGCTGCGCTGGGCAGCCAGCGCCGCAGCCGGCTGGCTGGCGAGCAATTCACCCAATTCGGACAGGGCCCCGGCCGCCGAATCTTCGCTGGCGGCGTCTTGCCGCTTGAGCGCCACAACCAGTTCGCCCGCCGGGTCTTTCTTGTGCAGCTTGGCCAACGCCTGGAGCGAATCG
>JAIOQB010000293.1 GCA_021413585.1 Planctomycetia bacterium | reverse complement strand
GCTCTCCCGCCGCCACGCATGGAAACTCCCCTCGAAATCCTGAAACGGGTCTTCGGCTACGACGCGTTTCGTGGGCCGCAGGCGGAGATTATCGACCAGATGATCTCCGGCGGCGACGCGCTAGTGCTGATGCCCACGGGTGGGGGGAAGTCGCTGTGCTACCAGATTCCGTCCATCCTGCGTCCCGGCACGGGGCTGGTCGTCTCGCCGCTGATCGCGCTGATGAAGGACCAGGTCGGCGCACTGCTGGAATATGGCGTGCGGGCGACATTCATCAATTCGTCGCTCTCGCCCGGCGTGGCGCAGGATCTGGAGCGGCGGATGGTGGCCGGCGAGTTCGATCTGGTGTACGTCGCGCCCGAGCGGTTGATGACGGAGCGGTTTCTGGCGCTGTTGGATCGGACGCCACTGTCGCTGGTCGCCATCGACGAGGCGCATTGCGTGTCGCAATGGGGGCACGATTTCCGGCCGGAATACCTGCAACTGGCGGCCCTGGCGGATCGATTTCCAAAAGTGCCGCGGATTGCTTTGACCGCCACGGCCGACGTGCCGACGCGGCGCGACATCGTCGAACGGCTGCGGCTCGGCTCGGCCGGCCAATTCATTAGCGGCTTCGACCGGCCGAATATCCGTTACCGCGTGGTGCCCAAGGAAGAACCGCGGCGGCAACTGCTCGACCTGCTGCAAGGAGAGCACGCCAACGAAGCGGCGATCGTGTATTGCATTACTCGCAAAAGGGTGGAGGAGACCGCCGCGTTCCTGGCGGCACAGGGCCTGCGGGCGGTGCCGTATCACGCGGGACTGGACGCGGAGGTTCGCAACGAGCACCTGGAGCGTTTCCTCAAGGAAGACGGCTTGATCGTCGTGGCCACGGTGGCGTTTGGCATGGGGATCGACAAGCCCGACGTGCGGCTGGTGGCCCATTTCGATCCGCCGCGCAGCCTGGAAGCCTACTACCAGGAAACGGGCCGCGCCGGGCGCGACGGCCTGCCGGCCGAGGCCTGGATGTGCTACTCCACCGCCGACATCGTGTCGCTGCGCGGCATGATCGACCGGGGCGAAGCACCGCTGGAGCAAAAGCGGATCGAGCATCTGCGGCTCAACACGCTACTGGGCTTTTGCGAGTCGACCGTCTGCCGGCGACAGATCCTGCTGCGTTACTTTGGCGAGGAGTTGGCCACTCCGTGCGGCAATTGCGATACCTGCATCACGCCCGCCGAGACGTGGGACGCCACGGTGCCGGCCCAAAAGTTCCTGTCCTGCATTGTCCGCACCGGCCAGCGGTTCGGCGTAGGGCACCTGGTGGCGATCCTGCTGGGGCAGTCAAACGAAAAGATCATCAACCTGCGGCACGATAAATTGAGCACGTTCGGCATCGGCGGCGAATTGACCGAGAAACAATGGCGTTCGGTCGTCCGGCAACTGGTGGCCGGCGGCGTGCTCAATGTCGAAGTGCAGCACGGCTCGCTGCAACTGACCCCCATGGCCAATGAAATTCTCCGCGGCGAGCGCGAGCTGCAACTGCGCAAGGATGCCGAAGCAGCGCCGCGCAAGCGCGAACGCACCCGCAAGGCCCGCGCGCCGATGGCTCCCACGGTGCTGCCGCCGGCGGTGATCGCGGCGGACGCTTCGCTGTTCGATGCCTTGCGAGCGCGGCGGCTCGACGTGTCGCGGCAACATGGCGTGCCGCCGTACGTGATCTTTCACGACGCGACCTTGCGCGACATGGAAGCCCGCCGGCCGACGACGTTGGCTGAAATGGCCAAGGTCAGCGGCGTGGGCGCGGCCAAGCTGGAGCGGTATGGGGCGATTTTTCTCGACGTGCTGCAAGCTTACGAACGGTCGGCGGGAGGATCGTCAGGTTCGGCCGCATCGCCCGTTGAGTCAGGGCCCCCGCCTCGGCGTCCGCCGGCTCCGCCGAAGTCGCCAGCGCTGCGTGGCCAGCGCTCTGCGGCTCGGAGCGATCGACATGCCGATATCGACGGGGTGAATCAGGCGTTGTCGGTCGATTCGTTTGATGAGTTGCCGCCGGATGAGTTCTTTTAGGCGGCATTTACATCGGGTGTCTGGGGCAACGCCGCAGCTATATTCAATTGGAAACATCTGGGGCGTTGCCCCAGGCACCCGGCACCAGACTCACGAGTTGGTGAACCCAGATGACTGAGAAACCTGACGATATTTGCACGCGGCCTGAGTGGCCCACTGCTTCGCCGACCGACCCGCTAGTGGCACCGCTGCAGCCGTCCACCGTGTATCGCTGCGCGTCGCCCGAGGAAGCGGCCGGGTTGCTCTCGGGCGAGCTGCCCGGCTATGTCTACAGCCGCGACGGCCATCCGAACGCCGCACAATTGGCGGCCAAAGGAGCCGAGTTGCACGGCACGGAGCGGGCCACGGTGACCGGCTCCGGCATGGCCGCACTGGCCCTGGCGATGCTCAGCCAACTCAATGCCGGCGACCATGTGCTCGTCAGCCACGCGCTGTACGGCCGCAGCCTGCGATTATTCACCACCCAGGGGCCCCGGCTGGGGCTCACCACCAGCGTGGTCGACACGAGCGATTTAGCGGCCGTCAAAAAAGCGATCCAACCAACCACCCGGATGATCGTCGTCGAAACGATCAGCAATCCGCTGCTGCGCGTTGCCGATATCGGGGCGCTGGCGGAAATAGCGCACGCCAACGGCGCTCAACTGCTGGTCGACAATTCGCTCGCCTCACCGGTGGTTTGCCGGCCGGCCGATTTTGGCGCCGAGCTGGTGATGGAGAGCATCACCTAGATCATCAATGGGCATAGCGATGCGATGCTGGGGCTGCTGTGCGGCGGCAGCGCGGCGTGGTCGCGCGTCGCGGATATGCAGTCGACCTGGGGATTTTTCGGCAGCCCTTGGGACTGTTGGATGGCGACGCGGGGCCTGGCCACACTGCACCTGAGAGTGGAGCGCGCATCGGCCAACGCTCTTGCTGTGGCCGAAATGCTCAGCCGTCGCAGCGACGTGGTGGAGGTTTCGTACCCCGGATTGCCAGGGCATCCGGATCACCCGTTGGCGGCCAAACAGTTTCGCGGGCTGTTCGGCAACATGGTGACGTTCACGCTCCCCGGCTCGACCGCCGCCGCCCGGCGGCTGATCACGGCCGCTAACAATACCATCCCATTTTGCCCTTCGCTGGGGGAGATTTCGACGACGCTCTCGCACCCGGAGTCGACCAGCCACCGGACGATCACGGCCGAGGCCCGGGCGGTTCTGGGAATCAGCGGCGGGACAATCCGGCTATCCGTGGGGGTGGAATCGGCCGAGGCGATCATCGGGGCGCTGGAGCGGGCGATCGACGCGGCGAGAGGATAGTGTGCGGGCGTGGTTACCACGGGGGTAAACCCCGTGGCTCGGGGTGGTCGTTTGGTTCGCTCCGGAAGCTCGAAATACCGCCAGCCCCCCAACTGGACTTGCGGTATCCAAATGGTAGGATAACAATACCTAATTGTCCCCTGCGGCGTTCGCGGGACTTCCGTTTTTTGCGGCTTTTTCGGCTGATTGTTTTCGGCGTTCAGAAAGGCGTGTATGGCGAAACCTAAGGAAGAAGCGTTGGAGGTCGACGGCACGGTGATGCAGGCCCTGGCCAATACGCGCTTCAAGGTGCAAATCGAAGGTGGGCACGAAGTGATTGCCCACGTCGCGGGCAGGATGCGCAAGCACTTCATCCGCATTGTTCCGGGCGACAAGGTGAAGGTCGAACTTTCGCCCTACGACCTGACCAAGGGTCGGATCACGTTCCGCGAGCGGTAACGCAGGCCGCGCTTCTCGCCGACCCCTCCAAGCCGCGAAAATGATCGCGTATGACGCTGGCAGCCGATTGACCAGTGGGTCGCAAATTATTCACGGTTCGGCAATTCTTTACCGCTAGCTGTGCCGGCGCCGTCCGCTCCAACCATAAATCCGCCGCCACTGGCTCAGTTTACCTAAGCTCAAAATGAGCAAGGAATTATAAGCGGCCACTGTTGCGTCAGGCCGCATCGTGTGCCTGTCCAGGCCAGCAGTGGGGCACAATACTTGCCTTAATCCCGCCTTGGCGGTCGGCGGCTGCCAAAACAGACCTTGGTTGGACAGCCGAAAAAGCCCATTCCGGGCCCCAGACCCGCCGGAAAGGCGTGCTAGAATGATCCTCCTCACTACCCTCCGTCGTCGCGGGCAACCGCAACGCGGTCACCGGAAACTCTCGGGTTTCCGCCGAACCCGCTTCGTATCACCCCCGTATGGCATGATGACGTCTACGACCGGATCACATAAAAACGCCCCTCACGGGGCCGAGAACCGCGGAGATTTGGCGTCCGCCAGCGACGAGCAGTTGATGCTGCGCTATCGCGACGACCACGATTCGCGAGCTTACGAGACACTGGTCCATCGTTACGAACGAGAGATTTACAGCTACCTGCGGCGCTACCTGGGAGATGCCGAATTGGCAGAAGACGCGTTTCAAGGAACCTTCTTGCAGGTTCACTTGAAGTGCGGCCAATTCGACGCCGACCGCCGGTTCCGCCCTTGGCTGTACACGGTTGCCACCAATCAAGCAATTGATTTGCAGCGGAGGAACAAGCGGCACAAGATGGTCAGCCTCGACGGCCCTTCGCGATCCTCCGACGACCACGAGTTGGCGGCGTTGATCGAGTTGGTGCGCGGCGCCGAGGCGGCCCCATCGGCCCAGATGGAAACAGAGGAGCGGCGCACTTGGGTTCGAGACGCCGTGTCGAGTTTGCCCGAGATGCTCAAGGCCGCTGTGACGTTGGTGTATTACCAAGGATTGAAATACCGCGAGGCGGCCGAAGTGCTGGACATCCCCGTGGGTACCGTCAAGAGCCGCCTGCACGCCGCCCTGCTGAAGCTCAACGAATCGTGGCTCGCCAGCCATCCACACCCCGAAGCTGAACGATAATTCGCCCGCCTGCCGAGACGAGTATCCCATGCGAGAACAATTAGTTGGCTACGTGCTCGGCGCGTTGGACCCCGTCGAGCAAGCCGAGGTCGAAGCGATCGTCCGCAAGGATGCGCAATTGCGTGAAGAACTCGACGTGCTGCGGCGCGCGGTGTCGCCGCTGGAGTGCGATCGAGATCATCATCATCCCCCCACCGGTCTGGCGGCCAACACCTGCCGCCGTGTGGCCAGCTTGCGAGTGGCGGTGGTCCCCGCGTCAACGCGACATTCGGCAGCCAACTCCGGCGGACGGCGGACGAGTTCGCGCACTATTTTTGGCTGGAATCTGGTGGACATCGCGGTGGCGGCGGCTATCGTCGTCGCGGCCGGGCTGCTGGTCGTGCCGGCAATTGGCCACAGCCGGCTCAATGCCCAGATAGCCAATTGCGGATTCAACCTGGAGACGATCGGCAAGGGGCTGGGGCGATACAGCATGAAGCACAACGGGGAGTTTCCGATGATCCCCGCCTCCGGCAAACTTTCGGCCGCCGGCATGTACGCCCCGGAGTTGATCTCCAGCGGCGATGTGGCGGACCCCAAAGTCTTTCGCTGCAGCCTTAATGACGCAAACCGGGCCGAAGCGGCGAAGATCCCCACCAAGGAAGAATTGGATGCCGCCAGCCCTGAGCAGCTCCCCGAATTGCTCAAGCGGGCGGGGGGCAGCTACGGCTATACGCTGGGCTATCAGGACCACGGCCGCTACTTCCCCACCACCAGCCGCGGACGGGTGAACTTCCCCATCATGGCCGATTCTCCCTGCGAGAAGCTCGACTATCGGCAAAGCAGCAACCACGGCGGCCAGGGGCAAAACGTGCTGTTCGAGGATGGGCACGTCCGCTACCTGACCACGTCGCACCAGCCCGAAGGTTGTGCCGACCCTGACTTCTACCGCAACAACGATGGCCACGTCGCCGCTGGCAAAGATCAGGACGACGCGGTGATCGGCTGCAGTACGGCTCATCCGCAGGAAGAGTAGTCTAAGCTCGAATGACGAAGGGAGGAGCTGCGCACGGTTTCTTCGTCATTCGTGCTTAGACATTCGTTATTTCCTTGTAGTCTTTGGGCCTCATCGCTCCCTCGCCTCGTGTGGCGATAAATCAACATTTCGGCCTTGGCATCCGTCACTGACTAAGCCCTTTTTCCCCGGATTGAGCGGGCAAACCATGGCGCGAGTGGCAGTTACGACGCCAGGTTCAGCCGGCCCGCTTGCGGCCGTAAGGCTTGGCACCCGGTTTGCCTTCAGTAGTGCCTGCGGCGAGTGGTACCACGAGTGATCCAACTAGTGGGCCAGGGGTCCGCGTTCCGAAATTGAACGTCTTGAAAGCATTGAATGCACTTCACTGGACAACCGGGCGAGCGGCAAGAGTTGCATGTGCGCGACGAAGTGGAGTTGGCCGCCGCGCTGGCCGTCAACAGCGTGGCCGGAGCCGCCTCCGCAACGCGCCTCTCCGCCACCGGCCTGCGCCAATACTGGACCGTCGCCAAGTTGCGCCTCGACCGCTGGAATCGATTCCTCCGCGGCGCGGGCTCGCGAAGAACCCCAAGCGAAGGCGTGCCAACGAGCCACGGTGCCAACACGCGGGCATGGTTTGAAGAGATCTTAGTGGGCGAAGTGCTGACCCGGGTGTGGGCCGCCAACGTCATCGCCCATCACCATGGCGTCTCCGACGGTTCCGGGCGCGAAGCTGATTTACCCTGCTCCATCGTTCGCCGCGTGGTCGAGAGCCACACGCAGGTGCGGCACCAGGCACTTCAATTGCTGGCCGGTCAGGAGGGGCATTTGCCGCTGGGGCTTTCACCGGATGAAGCGGCCGGCGTGGACCGGCTGCGACGGTCGATCGCCCGCTGGATCGATCTATTGGTCGCCCACGTCCACGAAAACGCGCAACAGGCGAGTGTCGCAAAGCTGCCGACCACTGCTCAGGCCACGAATCACGACACCGGAATTGACGTGTGCCCCCTGGCGATCGATCC
>JAIOQB010000292.1 GCA_021413585.1 Planctomycetia bacterium | reverse complement strand
TCGAGCACCCCCAACTTCAGCCGCGACCGCCAGGCATAGCAGCCGGTGAGAATCGCAAACCGTGACGGCGTGCAGACCGACGCCGCGGTGTGGGCATCGGTGAACCGAATCCCGTCGCTGGCCAGTTGGTCGATGTGCGGTGTGGAGACTTTTGATTGATCGTTGTAGCAGCTTAGATCGCCGTAGCCCTGGTCGTCGGTGAGCAGAAGGATGATGTTGGGGGGACGAGTGGGCTTGGCATCCGCGGCTATGGCAGTGCCGACGCTAAGAACGATCAGAGCAATGCAGAGTGCAAATGTTTGAAACAACGGATGCGGTTTCATTGGGTGTGCTCTAGGCTTGTTGTGATGTGTTGAGCCTGTTGGTGCTGCCGGCACTGGCAAAGCCAGTGGCACACGGACGGAGGCGAAAACCAGGGATGATGTTGTTGGTTCTTCTTCGATACCCCGATCTTGTGAATCACTTCTTTTCCGGCGACTTGCTGTTCGGCTCTCCATGCTTCCACATTTTCACGTTGACGTCATTCTTCTGCGGCGAGCCGGGGGTGCTGCGGCCATCGGCGATAAATTTTTGCAGCAGGTCGGTGAGCCGGGCCGCCACTTCGGGGTGTTGCTGATACTCGTTCGCCCGTTCGCCGATGTCCTTCGACATGTCGTACAACTGGGCCGGCGGCGTGCCCGGCGCAGGCCGGCTGCCGGGGAGCGGGGCGCTCCAGCCGCCGGAGTCGTTGCACAGTTCGAGCTTCCACTTTCCCTGCCGGATCGCGAACGAGCCGTTGATCGAATGATGCACCGCGGCGTCGCGCCGCGGGCCGTCGGCTTTGTCGAGCAGCACTGGCAACAGGCTGACGCTGTCTTCGGCTGAGTTTTCCGGTAGGCGGGCACCAACTAGCTCTGCACAGGTGGCCATCAGGTCGGTCAGGCAGATCAACTGGTCGGTCTTTGTGCCCGGCTTGATGTGCTGCGGCCAGCGGGCGATAAACGGAATGCGGTGGCCGCCGTCAAAGATGTCGGCCTTGTAGCCGCGGCGGGATTCGCTGGGAAAATGGCCCTTCTTTTCCAGTTCGGCCACATTGGCCACCGGCGAGCAGCCGTTGTCGGAAGTGAAAATGACCAGCGTATCGTCGGCCAACCCGTGCTTGTCCAGCGAGGCCAGCACTTCTCCCAGCGCCGCGTCGGTCTGCATCACGAAATCGCCGTACACATTGAGCCCGCTCTTGCCTTGCCACGCTTTCGTCGGCACGATCGGCGCGTGGGGCGAACTCAGCGGCAGGTAAAGGAAGAACGGCCGGTGGTCTGCGCCGCGGGCATCAATGTACTCGACTGCTTTTTTAGTGATCGTCGGCAGCACATCCACCGCTTCAAATCCCGGCGCGGCGAGACCCGTGCGGACGATGTGCTTTTGCACGCTCGGCAGTTCAGTAAAGTGATCGTTTTCGATGTAAGCAAACGGCGGCATGTCGAGCGACGCGGTGATGCCGAAGTAATAGTCGAACC
This sequence comes from Planctomycetia bacterium, assembly GCA_021413585.1. Taxonomy (GTDB): domain Bacteria; phylum Planctomycetota; class Planctomycetia; order Pirellulales; family UBA7805; genus JAIOPX01. The sequence goes on along the minus strand of JAIOQB010000292.1, from coordinate 18,970 downwards.
CGCGTGTGATCGGGCCATCCTGAATCGGCTTGGCCAGATCGCTGATTTTTTTGCCGCCGCCGGCAAACGTCATCCCCAGGTGCCACTTGCCGATGCACGCGGTGTGATACCCATACGGCTTAAGCAACTGGGCCACCGTCAGCCGGCTGGGATCGATCAGCGGCGGGCTCAGCCCAAACAGCACTCCCTGCTGCAGTCGCGTCCGCCAGGCGTAGCGGCCGGTGAGGATCCCGTACCGCGTCGGAGTGCAAACCGATGAGCCGCTGTGGGCTTCAGTGAAAGACATTCCCTGCGATACCAGGCGATCGATATTCGGCGTGGCGATCTTCCCCCGCTGCGGGTTCAGCGCCTGCACGTCGCCATAACCCAAGTCGTCGCACAGCACGTATACAACGTTGGGCAGCCGGGGAGCGGCGTCGGCGGCGAACGATGGCGTGCTGCAGGCGAGCCACAACGCCACGCAGGTGAGAACTACCGCGCCAAGTTGGCGATATTCGTTTTTCATGGAGGGACGCTGAAAGAGGACGGATCGCAAAAACGCGAAAGGGCGAAAACGCGAAAGAAAAACTTGGAGGGCGTGGTGTATGTCACAGAAACGCGGTTTTCGTACTTTCGCGTTTTCGCGATTGCGTTCGTCGTAATGCCAGTAAGTCAGGTGGGGCGGCTAGCCGCCCCCTGAGTTGAATAGTCCGGTGGGGGGTGAAAACGAGGGGCGGGCGCGGCGGAAGGACTCTAGCGCCTCTCAGTATGCGTGTACTTCCGCCTCCGGTCAACTTTCGGCGGCTGGAGGTAGTGTCTTAACGGTGTGTTGCTGGCCGGGTAAGAACTCCGCGCCCTCAGTACCTGATTGGAACTATAAAGAGCAATAGGGCGAATGCAATTACGATCAACAGTAGTACCGCGGCCGAACCTATCGCGACCCAGAGCCATGTTCGGCGACGAAGGGGTCGCCCTTCTCGATCCGGCGACTTGTAGGGGTTCTCTTCCATGGCCTTCATTTTAGCAGGGGCAGGCCGGCTGCGGCTGTCCGATGGGGCCCGGCGGGCCGCCTCAACCCACATTGGTTCCCGGACCCCGTTGGAGTAGAATTGACCGGCCCCAAAGGACCGCAATTCGCGGTAGTTGGGGTGACTGGGGCAACGCCCCGGCGGTCGCTTATTAATCCCCCGTTCGTCAGTAATTCCGTTCGTCAGTAATACTGGGGCTTTAACCCAGGCACCAATACTGGGGCGTTAGCCCAGGCACCCTCCTATTAGTCTTCCCTTCCGCCGTGAACAGCCCACTACGAGAACAGTCGATGGCGTCGGACTCAGAAATCGAACAGGTGTTGCCCAGCGAAGACGTCGATCCGGCCGAAACGGCCGAATGGCTCGAATCGCTCGACTACGTGCTGGAAAGCCGCGGCCGCGACCGGGTCCGCCAACTGCTGGCCGCCCTGAGCGAACGGGCGTACCGGGCCGGCGTTGAGCTGCCGTTCACGGCCAACACTCCCTACATCAACACGATTCCAGGGGACAAGCAGCCCGCCTACCCTGGCAATCGCGAGATCGAGCGCCGCATCAAAAGCATCGTGCGCTGGAACGCCATGGCGATGGTCACGCGGGCGAACCGGGACTTCGCCGGCCTGGGGGGGCACATTTCCACCTACGCCTCGGCCGCCACGCTGTACGAAGTGGCGTTCAACCATTTTTTCAAAGGGGACGGCGGAGATTTCACCGGCGACCAGATCTACTTCCAAGGGCACGCCTCGCCAGGAGTCTACGCCCGGGCGTTTCTCGAAGGGCGGATCACCGAGCAGCAACTAATCAACTTCCGCCGCGAGTTGCCGCGCGGCGTGGGCCTGTCCAGCTATCCGCATCCCTGGCTGATGCCCAACTTCTGGCAATACCCCACCGTGTCGATGGGCCTGGCCCCGATCATGGCCATTTACCAGGCGCGGTTCAACCGCTACCTGCAGGACCGGGGAATCAAGAACACGAACGGCCAGCATGTGTGGGCGTTTTTGGGGGATGGCGAGACGGACGAGCCGGAAACGCTCGGCGCCATTACGCTCGCCTCGCGCGAGCAACTCGATAACCTGATCTTTGTGATCAACTGCAACCTGCAGCGGCTCGACGGCCCGGTGCGCGGCAACGGCAAGATCATTCAGGAACTCGAAGCCATCTTCCGCGGCGCAGGGTGGAACGTGATCAAGGTGGTGTGGGGGAACGACTGGGACGCGCTGTTGGAGAAAGACCACGACGGCCTGCTCGCCCGCCGCATGATGGAAGCAGTGGACGGCGACTATCAAAAATACATCACCGAAAGCGGTGCCTACATCCGCGAGCATTTCTTCGGCAAATATCCCGAGCTGCTCGAGATGGTCTCCCACTACTCCGACGACAAGCTGCAGCGGATGCGCCGCGGCGGCCACGACCCGGAAAAGGTCTTTGCCGCCTTCCAAGCCGCCGTGCAATGCCAGGGCCGCCCCTCCGTGATCCTGGCCAAAACGATCAAGGGTTATGGTCTGGGAGAGGCGGGCGAAGGACGCAACGTCACGCACAACCAGAAGAAGCTCAACGAAGACGAACTGCGGGAGTTCCGCAGCCGTTTTGGCATCCCGATCTCGGACGACGACGTGGCCGAATGCCCCTTCTACATGCCGGCCGAGGACAGCCCGGAGATCAAATACCTGCGCGAACGGCGGCAGGCGTTGGGAGGCTATGTGCCGGCCCGCGCCACGACTCCGATCAAACTCGCCACGCCGCCGCTTTCCGAGTACCAGGAGTTCCTCGAAGGGAGCAAGGGAAAAGAGATCTCGACCACGATGGCCTTCGTGCGGTTCCTCAGCAAGCTGCTGCGCGACAAGCAGGTGGGCAAGTATGTAGTACCGATCGTGCCCGATGAGTCCCGCACGTTTGGCATGGAGGGCCTGTTCCGCCAGTGCGGCATTTATGCCCATCGGGGCCAGTTGTACGAGCCGGTCGATTCCGAGCAACTGCTGTACTATCGCGAAGCGAAGGACGGCCAGATTCTAGAAGAGGGAATCACCGAGGCAGGGAGCATGTCGTCGTTCATCGCCGCGGGGACGGCTCATTCCGCGCATGGGATCCACATGATTCCGCTGTTCATCTACTACTCGATGTTTGGCTTCCAGCGGATCGGCGATTTGATTTGGGCGGCGGCCGACGCGCGGGCACGCGGGTTCCTCATTGGCGGCACCGCGGGGCGGACCACGCTCAACGGCGAGGGCCTGCAGCATCAGGACGGTCAAAGCCTACTCAACGCCATCGCCTTCCCCACGGTGCGGGCGTACGATCCGGCCTATGCCTACGAGATCGCGGTGATCATCATCGACGGTATGAAGCGGATGTACCAGGACAACGAAGACGCCATCTATTATCTCACCTGCGAAAATGAAAACTACGAGATGCCGCCGATGCCCGCGGGAGCGGAGGAGGGGATCATCCGTGGGATGTACAAGCTTTCCACCGTCGAGGCGGGGCCGAAGGCGCAGCGCGTGCAATTGCTCGGCAGCGGCGCGATTCTGCGATCGGTGCTGACCGCGCAGAAGATGCTGGCCGAGAAGTACAACATCGCCAGCGACGTGTGGAGCGTGACCAGCTACACGCAGTTGGCGCGCGACGCTCAGACGATCGAGCGACAAAATCGGCTGCACCCGACGATCGCGCCGAAGCGTTCGTACCTGGAAGAGCTGGTGGAGGGGCACGACGGCCCGTTCCTGGCGGCCAGCGATTACGTCCGCGCGGTGCCGCTGCAAATCAGCCCGTATCTGCCGGGCGGATTGTACGTGCTGGGGACCGACGGTTTTGGCCGGAGCGAAACGCGCGAATCGCTGCGGCGGCACTTCGAGGTGGACGCCGAGAGCGTCGTCATCGCCACGCTGTACCGCCTGTCGCAACTGGGCAAGATCAAGCCGCAGGTGGTGGAAGACGCGATCAAGGATCTGGATTACGATCCGGAGAAGATCGAACCGCTGACGGCGTAGGGATCGCTTTTTTTCACCACAGAGACACAGAGACGGCGAAATGACCAATAACCAATAATGCAGATGGGAGATTTATTGGAGATTGGAATCTTGGTTATTGGTCATTATCTGTACTCTCTTGGTTAACAACTTTACCGATAACCGTTGGAAGCCGCGATGAGCATTGAAGTCAAAGTGCCCGATCTGGGAGACGGCATCGAAGGGGGCGACGTCCTCAAGGTGCTGGTGAGCGAAGGGGACACGATTGTCGCCGAGCAGGGCGTGGTCGAGTTGGAAACTGACAAGGCGGTGGCCGAGATTCCCAGCCCTCGCGGCGGACGCGTGCAGAAGATTCACGTCAAAGCAGGCGAGACGGTGGCAGTCGGCAGCACGCTGATCACGCTCGAAGAGTCGGCCGCCGAGGCCAAGCCGGAGACAAAACCGGCCGCAAAGCCGGCCCCTGCGGCTGCCGCGCCCCCTGCTCCCAAGCCAGCGCCGCCGGCACCCGTCAAGGCTTCCGCCGCACCAGCGGAAAAACCTGCCGCACCCGCGCCGCGCGAACCGGCCAAGCCCGCGGCGAAAGCGCCTGCGGCCGCGCCCCCAAACCCGGCCGCTCCAGTGGCAGCGACCGACAACGACCTCACTCCCGCCGCCGGCCCCGCCATGCGGCGACTGGCTCGCGAGCTGGGCGTCGACCTGGGTACCGTCGAAGGGTCCGGCCCCAGCGGCTCAAAGACGACATTCTCAGCAGCGTGCGGGCGGCCAATCGGGCCGCCGCCGCCAATCGCAATCAACCGGCCCCGTCGGCCGCACCCGCGGATCGCACCGCGGCCCCTGGCGCCGCGGAAGCGACGATTCTGGCCGGCGAGCCGGGCGAAGATAAATGGGGCCCGGTCCGCCGCGATCGGCTCACGCGGATTCGCGCCACGATCGCCGAGCGGATGCAGCAGTCGTCCGCCACGATCCCGCACGTGACGAACTTCGACGACGCCGACATCACCGAGTTGGAAAAGCTTCGCCAGGCCAGCAAGCGCGACTACGCGGCCAGCGGCGTGCGGCTGACCACGCTGCCGTTTGTGCTCAAGGCGGTGGCGTTGTCGCTCAAGCACCATCCGGCGCTCAATGCGTCGTTGGACCTGGAAGCGGGCGAGGTGATCTACAAGCAATATGTGAACCTGGGCGTGGCGGTCGACACGGATCGCGGCCTGATCGTGCCGAATCTTCGCAACGCGGATCAATTGCCAATACCGCAGCTCGCCCAGGCGTTGGAGGATTTGGGGCGGCGTGCCCGCGGGGGCCAGTTCACCATCGACGACCTGCGCGGCGGCACGTTCAGCATTAGCAACTTAGGCGCCATCGGCGGCACCTATTCCACGCCGATCATCAACGCGCCGGAAGTGGCGATCCTGCTCTTAGGCCGTGCTCGGCAGATGCCGGTCGTCGTCAGCGACAAAGTGGAAATCCGGCTGATGCTGCCGCTGAGCTTGTCGTACGATCACCGCCTGGTTGACGGCGCGGTGGCGGCCCGGTTTCTCAACGAAGTGAAGGGGCTGCTGGAGGCGCCAGGCCGATTGCTGCTGGCGCCGTAGTAGGTTCCACCTGCCGGGCGGTACCTTTCTTAAAGGCACCCGCGCGATAGACGTGGTTGGCAGCACTGCCACTGCTGCCGCCGCCAGCACGGGGCGACCTTGCCTTTGGCAACGATTGCTCCGAATCCTCTGTTGCCGCAGTGCCGATATAAAGTAATGTCGATAGATAAATAATGTTGGCGGATGGGGGTGCGAGGCCAGCGCGGCTGGTTCGCGGACTTCGAGCGCGCGGCAATTCATAGAGCGTCGCGGCGCGGAACCCTGTGGAGGTGCGGCGATCATGGCACGAAGAATCTTATTGACGTCGGTGGCCTTGTTGGCGCTATTCTCCGCCGGCGCTGTGGCGCAGGCGGGAGGCGTGCGCGTGGGCATTGGCATCGGCGTGCCCGCCTATCATTCGTATGGCTACTATCACCCCTACGTCTATCCGTACGCCCCGTACTACGTAGCGCCGTATCCGCCCGTCGTGGCATATCGCGTCTACACTCCGCCGCCGGTGTACTACGCGGCGCCCGCCTACCCCGCGCCGGTGTACCCTGCGCCGGTTTACCAGACGCCGGTCTACCAGGCGCCGATCGTGGCCACTGTCGCAGTGCAACCCGCCCTGCAGCCCGTCCCGTCCGCCGCCGCGCCGCGTTCGTTCTACGCCCCAGCTGCTCCGTCGGCGGACACGCCCCCGCCCGATCCGACGCCGTACTAGATTGCCGTTCTAAATAGCCCCGGGCTCTGCCCGGGGGTTCAGCGTGCCGCGCCGACAGTGGCGCATATCTGGGGCTGAACGAAGCGCATCGCAGTGAAGTCCCAGTTACTCAGCTCAGGCTGGATAATTCTGGAGCGTCACTACGCTCTGCCCCAGGCACCCTGCGGTGCCACCCCGGGGCTATTTCGCGGGAAACCTCGGTCGTACCGGGCCGTTGGTATGGGCTACACTTAGAGAGAGCCGCTGCGCTGGCTCTGCGCCTTCATTTTCTTGACACCGTTCTGATTTCCAATTTCTGACACCAACTGACCCGTCCCGCTTCCAACCCTCGCCCGCCGCGGCGCATCCCTGGCATGAAGTATTACCTGGCCGGACTCGTAACGCTGATCGTCGTGGCTGGGTCGCTGGTGGTGATCAGCCAGTGGCGCCGCCCGCCGCAGGCGGTGTCGGGCTTTGTCGAGGCGTACGACGTTCGCGTCGGATCGCGCGTTGGCGGCCGTGTGGAGCGCGTGCTGGTCAACGAAGGGGACCAGGTCGTTCAAGACCAGCCGCTGGTCGAGCTGGCGCCGTTCGATCTCCGCGAGCGCCTGGCCGAGGCGCAAGCGACCCTGGCTGCCAAGCAGGCGGATCTCGAACGACTGACGAAAGGCTATCGCCGCGAGGAGATCGACGAAGCCGCGGGGCGCCGCGATCAGCTTGCCGCCCGATTGCAGATGCTCACAGCGGGCCCGCGCAAGCAGGAAAAAGAAATCAGCCAACTGCAATTGCAGATTGCCCAGCGGCAGCTCGAACGGGCGATTGCGAAATACAGGCGGACCCAGGACGTCTTCCGGCAAGGTCAGGCCACGCAAGACGAAATGGACGAGGCCACGCTGCAAAAGCTGTCGGCCGAAGCAATGGTCGGCGTCCGCCAGCAGGAAGTTTCGCTGGCCGACGAGGGCACGCGCCGGGAGGAAATCGACGAAGCGAAGGCCCGGCTGGCCGGCGCGCAGGCCGCCTGGGAACTGCTGAAGAACGGCTATCGAACCGAAGAGATCGCCGCCGCCAAGGCCGCGGTGGCCGCCGCCGCAGCCGCGGTGGGGATTTTCCAGAAGCAGCTCGAAGAACTCACCATCCGGGCGAAGGTCAACGGCGTGGTCGAAGCGCTTGATTTGCGCCCCGGCGACCTGGTGGCGCCCAATGCGCCGGTCCTCTCGCTGCTCGACAACAGTACGCTGTGGGTCACCGCCTTCGTCCCGGAAAACAAGCTCAACTTAAAGATCAATCAGATCCTGCCGATCACCATCGATAGCTTCCCGGGCCGAAAGTTCCGCGGGCAGATCACGTACATCTCGCACATGTCTGAGTTCACCCCCCGCAACGTGCAGACGATTGAGGAACGCTCCAAACAGGTGTACCGCATGAAGGTCAAGCTGCTCGACGGCCTCGACGTGGTCCGCCCCGGCATGGTGGGGGATGTCTGGCTCGACGGACGATGAGCCTGTTTCATGTCTAATGTAATCCTCACTCCCGCCACGCCACGCCTCGACGCGCCGGTGATCGACGCCCGGCACCTGACGCGCCGCTTTGGCCATCTGCTGGCAGTGGACGACGTCAGCTTTCAGGTGCGCCGCGGGGCGATCTTTGGATTGCTGGGCCCGAACGGATCGGGCAAGTCGACCATCATCCGCATGTTGTGCGGCGTGCTCGAGCCCACCAGCGGCGAAGCCACGGTGCTGGGTTTTGACTGCCGCCGCGAAAGCGATGCGCTGAAGCGGCAGATCGGCTACATGTCGCAGCAGTTCAGCCTGTACGGCGATCTGACGGTCCAGGAGAACCTGGATTTCTATGCCCGCATCTATGGCCTGTCGCCCGAGCGGCGGCGCGAGCGGATTGAGTACATTCTGGACCTGACGAAACTGGGGGACCGCGTCGATCAATTGGCCCGCACGCTCTCGGGTGGCTGGAAGCAGCGGCTGGCGCTGGGAGCATCGCTGGTGCATTCGCCCGACCTGGTGTTTTTGGACGAGCCTACCGCCGGCATCGATCCGGTGGCCCGGCGGCAGTTGTGGGACTTGCTGTTCGACATGTCGGCCCGCGGCATCACGTTCTTCGTCACGACGCATTACATGGACGAGGCGGAACGCTGCACGGACGTCGGCTATATCTTTCAATCGCGATTGCTCACGCTCGGCGAGCCAGACGATTTGAAGGCCCTGCCGCAGGTCACGCCTCCCGGCACGCGACGTTACGAGCTGGACGTACCGCATCCGGCCGAGCATCTGGCCGCGCTGCGCAGGATGCAGGGCGTGCGCGACGCCACGCTGTTTGGCCAGGCGATTCACTTGCTCGCTGCCGAGCATATTTCCGAACAGACGTTGCGGCAAGAACTCAATGTGCCGGCCGATCAGTGGCAGATGCGGCCGATTGGCCCGACGTTGGAAGACGTGTTCGTTACGATGACCCGCGCGGCGGAGCGGCAGGAGTTTGACAAGCCGGTGACGGCGACGCATGACGGGCCGCCGCATGAAGTGCCGTCGGCGATAAAAGCGACCAAGCCAACCGAACGGGTGCCTGGGGCAACGGCCCAGCCGGAGCAACTTGAAACATCTGGGGCGTTGCCCCAGGCACGCAGCGATCAGCCGCCCATAGTTCGCCGCAAGAGCCGCACAACCGACGGCCTGATGGCGGTACTGATCAAAGAGTTCTTCCACCTGCGGCGGCAGCCGGCCACGTTGTTCTTCATGTTGGTCGTGCCGGTGATTCAGATCTTGATGTTCGGCGTGGCGATAGACACCAAGGTGGAAAACATTCCCCTGGTGGTGTACGACCTCGACCATCGCCCCGAGAGCCGCGACCTGGTCAACGCACTGGTCAACACCCGCAGCTTCAAGGTGGTCGAGCGGGTGCAGGACGACGACTCGTTTCGCCGGGCGATCACGTCGGGCCGGGCCAAGGCGGGACTGCTCATACCGCCCGACTATACCACTCGGCTGATCAGCGGCCGGCAGGTGCCGGTGCAGGTGTTGATCGACGGCAGCGATTCGCAGATCGCCACCACGGCGCTCAACACGATCAACCTGCTGGGGCTGACGCGCTCCGTGGCGGTGGCGCAGATGAAGGACGAAGCGGCTGGAGTGTCGTCCGCCCGCAGCGCGTCGGGGCAAATGGGGCTGGCGCTCGATATGCGCCCCCGGCTGCTCTACAACCCGAACCTGGAGAGTTCCCGGTTCTTCGTCCCCGGGTTGGTGGGGATCATCATGCAGTTGGTCACCCTGTTTCTCACGGCGTTTGCCATCGTCCGCGAGCGCGAGCTGGGGACGCTGGAGCAATTGTTCGTCACGCCGGTCGGTCGGGCCGGCCTGCTGATGGGCAAGCTGCTGCCGTACGCCATCGTCGGCTTTACCGAAATGCTGATCGTGTTGTGCGTGATGATCTACGGGTTTCAGGTGCCGATCAACGGCAGCATTCCGCTGCTGCTCTCGCTGGCGGCGCTGTTTCTGGTTTGCTCGCTGGGACTGGGGCTGTTGGTCTCGACATTGGCTTCCACACAGACCACGGCGCTGCAGTTCGCGTTCTTGATCATGCTGCCGTCCGTGCTGCTCTCGGGCTTTGTGTTCCCGCGCAGCGAGATGCCGTGGCCAATCTATCTGCTGACGTTCTGCATCCCGGTGACGTACTTCATCGAGATCCTCCGCGGCATCGTGCTGCGCGGCGCGGACTTCCGCGACCTGATCCCGCAGGTGATCGGCCTGTCGATCTGCTGCGTGGTAATTCTGGGGCTATCGATCGGGCGGTTCCAGAAGAAGCTCAAGTAGCCGCAACCGTGGCCACATGACAGGTCGCAGCCAGTTGGTAAGATAGTGGGGCAGTTGCTGGCCTCTAAGTAAGAAGGTAGCCACGAAAGCGCACAAAAAGCACAAAAAAGAAGCTGGCTTGCAGGCAACGGCCCGCCTTCCCAGTTTTTCTTTTTGTGTCTTTTGTGCTGTTTCGTGGCCACTAAATATTTCTTATCGTGGCAAAAGCAACATTTCTCTCCGCCTGATGACCATTAATCATGACTGACATCTTTGCAGAACTTACCTGGCGTGGCCTGATCCACCAGACCACGGACGACGCCAATTTGCCCGCGTGGCTGATGACGCAGCCGCGAACGCTGTACGCCGGCTTCGACCCCACGGCCGATAGCCTGCATGTGGGGCACCTGGTGGCGCTGATGATCTTGCGGCGATTCCAGCAAGCCGGACATCGGCCGATCGCGCTGATGGGTGGCGCCACCGGGATGATCGGCGACCCCAGCGGCAAGAGCGAAGAGCGGACGCTGCTGTCGGCCGACACGATCGGGGCCAACGTCGCCGCGATGGAAGCCCAGATGCGGCGGCTGCTGTATTTCGATTCCGGCCCACAGGGGGCGGCGCTGGTCAACAATTATGAGTGGATGAGCCGCTGGACGTATCTCGATTTCCTCCGCGACGTCGGCAAGAACTTCCCGGTCAATGTGATGCTGGCCAAGGATTCCGTCCGTGCCCGGCTGGAGCGGACCGACTCGGGTTTGAGCTACACCGAGTTCAGCTACATGCTGCTGCAAGCCTTCGATTTTGTCCGGCTGCGAGAAAGTTTTGGCTGCGAGCTGCAAGTCGGCGGCAGCGACCAATGGGGTAACATCACGGCCGGCATCGACCTGGGGCGGCGGATGGGGCATGGCCAGCTTTATGGCATGACCTGCCCGCTGCTGACCAAAAGCGACGGCACCAAGATGGGCAAGACCGAGCGCGGCGCCGTGTGGCTTTCGCCCGTCCGCACCAGCCCTTATGCCTTCTATCAATACTGGATCAACGTCAACGATGCCGACGCCGGCCGCTGCCTGCGGATGCTCACCGAGCTGCCGCGCGAGGAGATCGAATCACTGGACGCCGCCCGCGCCGCCGACCCAGCCCGCCGCGAAAGCCAGCGCCGGCTGGCTGAAGCTCTCACGCAACTCGTGCATGGGCCCGAAGGACTGGCGAAAGCGCAGCAGGCGACGAAAGTTCTATTTGGCGGCGAATTCGGCGCGCTTACGGAAAATGAATTGAGCGAGATTTTCGCGGATGTGCCAAGCTGTGAACTCGCGCGGGCGAGACTGGAGGGAGAGGGCATTGGCCTGCTCGACACGCTCGTGACGGCCGGACTCGCCGCCAGTAAAGGAGAAGCTCGCCGCAAGATCGGCGAAGGGGGCGTCTACGTGAACAATCGCCGCGAGAACTCAATTGATCGCCGCCTGACCACGGCCGACCTGATCGGCAACTCGATCATTGTGCTGCGGATGGGAAAGGCGAAATACGCTCTGCTGCGGTTTAAGTAAGCGTCACCCTTCACACTCTTCACACCCCTTTTCACACCTACTTTCACACTACTTTTTCACACCCGCACCACCCTCCCCACCCAGCCTCGTCTGCACCGCCCTGCGATATGCCGTCAGCACGGGCTGCGCCGGCTGCATCTTAAGCCCCGCGTCGATCACTCCCAGCGCCTCGCCGTACCGATTCTCGCGGCACAGTGTCAACGCCCATTGCTGATAGACGTACAGCTCATTGTGCTTGAGCGTCGGATGATCCGGCACGGCGCGGCGGGCCCGCCCCAGGGCGTCGGCCGCTTCGGCGAACTGTCCTTCGCGACAACGATCGAGCGCGGAGTTGTTCACCGCTACCCACAGGTTCCGCTCGGCCCCGTCGTGGGCCGGATCGAGCCGCAGGGCGTTGAGGTTGGCGTCCACCGCTGCGGCGTCGGCATGCCGGCCGATCAACTCGACCCCCTGGTTGTAGTAGATCACCGCCAGTAGCTCGACCGTGGAGATGGTGCGGCGGCTCGCCGCGGCTCCACCTTGCGGCCCCGCCACGCGTCGCTGCACCGCCGCGCGGGCAATCGGATCGTCAATGATCTCGAACCACCGGCGGCAGGTTGTCTCGACGTCGAAGGCGTCGCTGGCCGTTTCCACGCGGCAACAAGCGTGCGTCGGCAGTTCGATCGCCACCGCCGGCAGGCCGATCTCCGCGGAGAGCGCCAGGTACATCACCGTGGCGCTGACGCAGTTGAACTCACGGCGATCGAACACGCGGGCGAGGTCCGTCGCTTCGAGCCGATAGCCGCCGGTGAGGATTTTGTCGTGCAGGTAAACGAGCACCACCGCCGCTCGCCGCCGCAGCGGATCGCTCGGCCGATCGAGCCCCTTGATCGCCGCCGACCACTGGGCAAATAACTCCCGATCGTGAGCCAGCGCCTGTTCGTCATTGACGCCGCCCGCAATCAGGGCCGCTTCCGCCAGCTTGAAGCTGTCCAATCGTCCGTCGGCCGCGTCGGCCCACAGCCGCGCCTCCAGCCGCGATCCGGTGGGGACATTGCCCAGCAGCCGCCCCAGCGATTCGGCGGCGCCGGCCCCCTGCGGCGATCGGCCGGCGGAGCGTGCCGCGCCAAAGTCGGGCCCGCCGTTGTGCGCCGCGGCCTCACCCGCCAACAAGGTGGCGGCAAGGAATAAAGCCAGATAAATTTGTGGCCGCGGCATGGGGGAGGACCGTGGAAGGTGGGGGCCGACGGGGCAATTCGTGCGGCAACCGCGCTGGCCCGGGCGAGGGGGGCACAGGCGCGGGCTCGATCCAAGTGTACGATGCAAAACTGCAACACGTCGGCAAGCCAGGAAAAAATCCGGCCTGTGCGGGTGGACGGGTTCCGAAGATGCAGGTTGGAGCCAAAGTACCCCTCACGCTCCGCGTGAGGTTTTGATCAAGCCGGGCATGAGGTTGTGCATCACGCTTCAGCGTGATAGGTACTATGAAGCCTCCTCCCTTTAAGGGAGGGTAATGCGTAGCCTCCTCAAGCTGCTTCAAGCCTCCCCACTATTCCCCACCAAACGCTCCACGCCTAAACTGATTCGTTTTCCCGCCTCGCTTCCCTCCCTCTCGTCATGATCGCCACGCCACCGGAGACGCAACGGACCGGTGACCTTACCAACCGCGAGTTGCTGCGCCGGCTGTGGCCATTGTTTCGTCCGCGGAAGTGGCATTTTATCGGCGCCTTCGGCCTGTTGATGGTGGCCAACGGCGCAACGATCTCCGGGCCGCTGTTGCTGCGGCACGCGATCGACGTCGACATCGGCGGCCGGCATCTGGCCGGGCTGCATCGCACCGTGCTGGCCTTGCTGGCCGTGCAACTCGTGCAACTGGTGGCGAGTTATTTCACGCGCAACTGGCTCGAGTGGGCCGGGCAAGACATGCTGGCCGATCTCCGTCGTCAGATGATGACTCACCTGCTGAAGCTGCCGATGGCGTTTTACGACCGCACCACGCCCGGGCAATTGCTCACCCGCGTGGAAAGCGACACCCAGGCGCTGCGGGTGCTGTTCTCCACCACCGCCGTGATGCTGCTGGGCGACCTGTTGCTATTCGCGGGCATGTTCGTGGTGATGTTTGTGGAGAGTTGGCCGCTGGCGTTGGTCACCTGCACGATCCTGCCGGTGATGGCGGCGATCACCATTGTGTTCCAGCGGCGCGTACATCCGATCTTCGTCGAGGTGCGCCGGCAGGGGGCCGAAGTCGCCGGGCGGCTGGCGGAGTTCATCCAGGCCATGCCGCTGGTGCAATCGTTTGCCCGCGAGCGCTGGGCCGTGGCAGATTTCCAACAACTCAACCGCCGCAAGTACCAGACGAACCTGCGCGGCGACGCCCAGGTGGTGCTGTGGTTCAACCTGCTCTCCGCCATGCAGAACGTGGCGTTTGCCTTGATCCTGGGCGTGGGGGGCTATTGGGCACTGACAACGGGAGGGCACGGCGGCACCAAACTGGTAACGCTCGGCATCCTGGCGATGTTCCTCGATTATGTGCGTAGGTTCTTCCAGCCGCTCATGCGTCTTTCAGAGCAAGTGACCACGATCCAAAGAGCGCTGGCCGCCTCGGAACGAATCTTCGTTCTGCTGGCCGAGCCGCTGGTGGTGGCCGATCCGCCGCAGCCGGCGGCGTGGCCGGGGCTCGGAACTCAGATCGAGTTTCAAAACGTCTGGTTCCGCTACCAGCCGCCAACGCGCCCCGACGCGGCCGACGCGCCGCAGGACGATCCCACTTCGCCGAATGCCGGCGGACCCTCGCGCTACGACGGCGCCGACGTGGACCGGGGCGAGCTGGCCGGGGCCGAGGGATATGGCGATTCGCTTCGCGACGTCGAAGTGTCCGGCAGCCCACAACGCACGTCGGCGGGGCAGGGGAGTGCGTCAGCGTCGAGTAACGACGGCTGGATTCTCAAAGACGTTTCGTTCACCGTGCCGGCAGGGCAATCGTGCGCGCTGGTCGGCCCGACCGGCTCCGGCAAAACCACCATCATCAACCTGCTACTGCGGTTCTACGATCCGCAACAAGGGCGGATTCTGGTCGACGGCGTGGACATTCGCGAGCTGCGCGCGACCGACCTGCGCCGCAACGTGGGCATGGTGCCGCAGGATATTTATCTGTTCCCGGGCGACCTGGCGGACAACTTGTCGCTGGGGCGCGGCATTTCCGACGAAGAGCTGGCCGCCACCGCCCGCGCCACGCAGGCGGCCGAGTTCATCGATCGCTTGCCCGGCGGACTGCATGCCAAGTTGTACGAGCGCGGGGCCAATCTTTCCGTGGGGCAGCGGCAGTTGCTGTCGTTTACCCGCGCGTTGGCCCGCCCGCCGCAATTGCTGATCCTCGACGAAGCGACCAGCGCCGTCGATCCGGCCACCGAAGCGATGCTGGGCGAAGCGACCGAGCGGCTGCTGGCGGGCCGCACCGCCGTGGTGATTGCCCATCGGCTGAGCACCGTCCGGCATTGCCAGCAGATTCTGGTGCTCGAGCAGGGGCAGATCATCGAGCGCGGCACGCACGCCGATCTCGCCACCGCCGGCGGGTTGTATCAAAGCCTCAGTCGACTGCAACGGACGAAGCACGGCAACACGAAGCACGGCAACACGAAGCACGGTAACACGAAGCACGGTAACACGGAGGATGGCGATGTCCGCTGAATCCTTCCGCCGCCGCTTGAGCTGGATCGCCGGACACTGGAGTGTCTATCGCAGCGAGCTGCCGTGGCTGCTGTCGCTCACCATCATCAACGCCGGTGTGGCGGTCGGCTTTCCGTTCTTGATCAAACGGGTGATCGACGGCGTTGCCGACGCGGCCACGCCGGGCTACGTGCTGCGCAGCTCGGCCCTGCTGTTGGGCATTGGCCTGTTGCACTTCGGCCTGTACTTCGTCGTGCAGTTCATGCGAACGCGGCTGAACCTGCGGTTTCAGTTCGGCATTCGCCTGCGGGCGTTCGAGCAGCTTACCCGGCTGGGGCCGGCGTTCTTCGGCCGCTTCCGCACCGGCGACTTGATCACGCGGCTCAACGACGACGTGAACGACAAGCTCTCCTGGTACATGTGCTCGGGTATTTTCCGCGTCATCGAGGCGCTAGCGATCATCGCCTGGACCACCGGGGCGATGGTGTGGATCAACCCTCGGCTGGCGTTTTATATGGCCGCGCCGCTGCCGTTGTTGATCTTGCTGTTCATCGGCACCGCCACGCGGCTGCACCGCCGGTACGAAGTGGTGCAGCGCTCGATCTCGCGGCTCAACGACGTGCTGGAAAGTTGCTTCAGCGGCATCCGCGTCGTCAAGGCGTTTGCCGCCGAGACGCAGCAGCAGGCCCTGGTGGAGGAGGCGATCGAAGAGAACCGCCGGGCGGAAGTGCGGGCGGTGCGGTGGCAGACGGTGATCGATTCGCTCTATAGTAATGTCTGGCAGTTGGCGCTGGTGTGGCTGCTGCTCGCCGGCGGCACGCTGGCCATCGCGGGGCAGGTTACCGTGGGAGCGCTACTGGCCCTGCAAGCCTATGTGCAGATGCTGGTATACCCGATGTTCGACATCGGCCAGTTCCTGGTGCGCGGCCGGCTGAGTGCCGTGAGCATCGAACGACTGGGGGAGGTCGAGGCCACGGTACCGGAGGTCGAAGTGGCAGGAGAAGCCCCGCCGGTGGCCCGTCGCCCCGACGCCCCGCTCATCGCCGACTACGCAAGGGCCAGCGAAATCGGCGGCGGCCTGGAGGTTCAATTCCGCGGCGTGACATATCGCTACCCCGGTTCGCCGGCCGACGCGCTGTGCGACGTGACGTTCGCGGCCCGCCCGGGCGAGCTGACCGCCGTGGCGGGGGGCACCGGCGCCGGCAAGAGCACGGTGCTGGCCCTGGCGCCGCGGTTGATCGACCCCACCGCCGGGGCCGCGCTGGCCGGCGGCACCGACCTGCGCCGCTGGGATCTGATTCAATTGCGGCAGGCCATCGGCTACGTTCCGCAAGAGCCGCTGCTGCTCTCCGGCACGGTGCTCGAAAATATCCGCTTCGGCCGCGTCTGGATCACCGACGCCGATATTGCCCAGGCGCTGGAGATTTGCCAACTGCGCGATGACATCACGCGCTGGCCCAATGGCCTGGCCACGGTGGTCGGCTCGCGCGGGATGCGGCTCTCCGGCGGGCAGAAGCAGCGCGTATCGCTCGCCCGCGCGGTAGCAGGACGTCCGCGGCTATTGCTACTGGACGACTGCACCGCCAGCCTCGATGCCGAAACGGAAGCCGCAGTATGGGAGCGGTTGTTCACGGCTCTACCCGGCTGCACGACGCTCCTCGTCACCCACCGCCCCGCCACGCTCCGCCGCGCCGCACGGATTTTAGTGCTCGACGCCGGCCGGCTGGCACAGCAGGGGACGTTTGGTGAAGTGGATGTGCCGGGGAGTGTGTTTCATCGGATTTATTCGGAGTGGCAGGAGCGGGAAGGATCTGTGATTAAGTGATTTTTGATCGCGTCTGGCGGTTCGGGGCTTCCCGAGCAGCTCGACGATTCGACAAGAGCCGAAAAGCAGAACGGCCTTTTTCCCTTCAATGCATTACATCATTTCCGGCGTGCGATGCCAGAAACATCACTATTTTCGAAGCGGTTGACCCTACCAAAGGGTGGGTTACAATATTGTTTTGCAAGTTGACTCAGTACCAATTGCATGGTGGACGTTAGCCTGTCTTTTTCTTCTGGGGGCACCGGGCATGGCGGACTTTGAGAACACTGGCGAGCGACCACTCCCGCCTCCTTCTCGTCCACGGGTATCTCCCAAAGTCCCTACCCGACCGGCGAAGCCGGCGCCTACCGTGCCCACAAAGCGCCCGGCTGGATTTGCAAAAACGCGCACTCCGCTACCGATTTGGCAGCGGCCGGTTTTTTGGACCGCCGCAGGTGCAGGGCTGCTCGCTGTCCTCGTGTTACTCTTTTTCTTATTTCGTCCAGAACAGCCGGCGAATTCGCGCGGTGAGATTGCCAACAGCCCTTCTAGAGATCGCTCGGTCGTATCTCAGACGCAAATCCCTGTGGCGAAGGCGCCGTTTCGCAGAGAGCCTGCCCCTCCGCGTTCTACTCCTGATCGAGTAATCAATCGGCCGGCCATTGAGTTTAGGACCGCCGTGCCTTTGAACACACCTCCAAATTCCGTGCATGAAGGTGCGAGGCGTTCCGATCAAGTTGGCGAACCGCTCGTACTTGCGGACGCCCCTCCGCCAAAGCAGCAGCGCGATGCAATTCCCGTTAAAGGAGGCGGCGTTGCCCCCTCTGTCCTCACCGACGAAGTGATTGCGGCGATATTAAAGGCGAAGGAGCAACACGCAAAGACACTCCAAACTCTGGCAAGCGGACTCACCGATAGGATGAATGCCAAGCTCAAGGAAGTTGCCGCCTCTGGCAATTTGCAAGCAGCCAAGGCGGCAATGACAGAAATAGAAGCTTGGACAAAAGATAACACTCTCCCAACATCCGCAAATTTGTCCACGGATGTGAAGCATTACCTGGAACAAAGACGCGCGGCCTCTACACAGCTTGCACGCGCCTATAAGTCTGCGATAGCCGGTTATACGAAGGAACTGAAAATCGAACAGGCGACCTCAGTCGAGCAAGAAATGGACACATTCGTCAAGAAGGAGAAAGCCTTACTAAGTGGTCAACAAAGTAAGGAGGCTGCCTTAAAGGTCGACACAGAAGACCAAGAGGTAATCCGCCAGAAAAATCCCAAAATGGAAGAAGTCGAAAAAGAGTTTATGGCAGGGTTTATCGATCGGCTGCGCGAGTCGTTGGAGAAAGTTGCTTCCGAAGATACGACGCTCAAGCAGGATAAAGCATACCGTTCATTAATGGACCGACTGGACGCCGAATTGCAGAAGAAGAAACTAACCTTCCATTTTCCAATTAAGAATATCGAGGGCCGGGGTGAGGAGTTCATGATTTATCTGGATGAACCGGAAGAACTTCGGGGAACAAGAGTTACGCGCCTCTCATCCATGGCGATTAAAGTCTCAGAGCAGGACGCCGCGAAAATTAGTGCTGGCGACATATTTATTGCCTCCGGAAATGGTCGGATTGCGTCGGGCTATTTCAATAGTGTGAGATCAGACAATACCCTTTGCATTCTTTCAGTGAATAATCCTCGTGGTACGGATCAATCGATTTACTTGCAGAAATTCTCGGAGCGGATAGTAATGAAAGGAGCTGACGGCAAGGAGGTCGTATTAGATCTGAAGTCGACGCCAAAGAAGGGAGAACATCCCGTCAAGAAAAATCGTGCTGTGAGACAGTGAATACGAGCCTGTAAAGTTTTTTGTGTCACCCTAGCAGGGAACGTGATTTGCTTCACTTGGGCATGCGGCCCTCGAAGAGGATGGCGAAGTGGTTCAGGGCCT